>DASZUN010000060.1:0-26293 GCA_035547615.1 Gemmatimonadaceae bacterium
CCACGATCTGCGGCGGCATCTCGTCGAGCGAGGCGACGAGCACGAGCGCGGCGCCGGCGTCCGACGCGCGCGGATCGCGCACGAAGACAAACGAGCCGCCGCGGCCGCCCCGGCCGCCCGCCGCGCGCTGCGGCGCGGTGAACACCGCGACCTTGCCGCGGTTCGCGGCGGGATCGAGCGCGGTCGTCGTATCGCCCCAGCGGCCGGCGAAGACCGTCGGCGCGCTCGAGACGTTCGCGTCCTCGACGATGCCGCTGCCCGAGTTGGCGGGGACCGGAATCCAATCCGTCTTCACGGCGAGCGGCGCGCCGCCGACATCCATGCGCGCGCTGGCGAGGACGAACGCGTTGCTGCCGTAGGGGATCGTCTGGAAGTAGGTGCCGTTCTCGCCCGCCGGCTCGAGGCCGAGGCGCTTGAACTCGGAGGCGATGTAATCGGTGCCCTTGACGTTGCCGATCTCGCCGACCTTCCGGCCGCGCATCGAGTCATCAGCGAACTGGTATAACCGAGTTCTCAAGTCGTTCGGTGTGATGGCCGCTTCGGTGGGGCGGGGGGCCCACGTGGCGGGGCCTTCGTCGGGCCAGACGGCGTTGGCGGGACGGAGGGCGGTTGCGGCGGGCGCGGCGGTGGCCGATGGATGCACGCCGCACGCGGCGGCGACGGGGAGCGCGAGGAGGAGCAGGCGAGTTCGCACGAGATGCTCGATCGGGGGCTGGATGTGTGTTGCGGGTCGCGTGGATTATGGCCGTGCTCCGGCGACCCGGCAACCTGGCCCGAACGCAACGAGGGGCGTCGGCACGCGCCGACGCCCCTCCTTGCCACCCGCCCTGAGCAGCGGCAACCGAATCCCCGCGCTCACCCCCGCGGGCGCCTCCGTCATCCACTGCTGCGGCGCGAGCTTCCGCTGCCGCGGCCACACCTCGTCGAGCGTGTTCGCGTCGTACACGCGCCCGTTCTTCATCACGTACTCGAGCGTGTTCGTGTTGCGGATGTTCACGAGCGGATCCTTGTTCAGCACGAGGATGTCGGCGAGCTTGCCCGGCTCGAGCGAGCCCAGATCCTGGCCCATCCCGATCGCTTCGGCGCCGACGATCGTCGCCGCGCGGAGCACGTCGTGCTGCGAGAGGCCGCCGCTCTGGAGGAGCCACATCTCCCAGTGCATGCCGAGCCCCTGGAGCTGCCCGTGGCTGCCGACGCCGATCCGGCCGCCCTCGGCGACCGTCTTCGCGATGTCCTTTGCGTGCTGCCACATCGCGTATTCGTCCTTCACCGCGTAGCCCATCGGGCCGGGGCTGCCGCCCGCGCCCTGACCGCGGCGACGGATCTTCGCGTCGAAGTCCACGGGGTGCGTGAAGTGCTCGAGCTTCGCGTCGTGGACCAGGTCCTCCGACTGATAGAACCAGTTCTCGCCGAAGGGACCGCCGTACTCGACGATCAGCGTCGGCGAGTTGGTGAGCTGCGTCCCCTTGTACCACTGGAACACGTCCTCGTACTTGGGCGTGATCGGAAGCGTGTGCTCCACGCCCGGGTACCCGTCGATGCCGTGGGTGAGCTCGAGCTTGAAGTCGAGGCCGCCCTCGGTCGTGGGCATGAGGCCAAGCTCCTTGGCCGCCATGATCACCCACTCGCGCTGCATGCGGTTGCCCGTCATGTACATCTTCAGCGTTTTGGTATCATAGTACTTTGCATACCGCTCGAGGATCGTGCGCGCCTGGTCCAGGCTCTTGATGTTCTCGGAGCTGAACACGCCCGGGCCCGTGGTGTAGATCCGCGGACCGATCGCCTCGCCCATGTCGACGCGGTCGCCGTAGGTGAGGAAGTCGGTCGTCGACGTCTGCGGGTCGCGCGTCGTCGTCGTACCGTACGCCAGCTCGGCGAGGTACTGCCAGACCTCGTTCGTGTGGATGTTCGGCGTGAGCCACTGCGGGTGATAGTGCGTGTCGACGAATCCGGGCATGATCGTCTTGCCCGTCACGTCGATCACGTGCGCGCCGCTCGGCACCTGCACGCTGCCGCGCTTGCCGATGGCGACGATGCGGTTGTCCTTCACGAGGACGTCGGCGTTCTCGATGATCTCGTTCCCCTTCATCGTGATCGCCTTGCCGCCGCGAAGGAGGATCGTGCCGCGCGGCGTGTCGCGGTCCGCGGTGACGACGATGCGCTGCTCGACGGGCTTGTAGCCGGGCTTCTCCTTCTTGGTGGAATCGGCCTTCGCGCTGTCGGTCGGTGCGCGGGGGGGGGCTGCGCTGTCTCCGCGCGCGGCGGCCTTCGCCTTCGCGTCGGCAGCGAGTGAATCCTCGACGACCTTCGCGCGATCGAGATCGTACGTCCACACGGCGTTGGCGAGCGCCCACATCACGTGGCGGCCGTCGGACGTCCACGCGGGGAACTCGCCGCCGACATCGTTGAGCTTCTTCACCGGCATCGACGCCATCGCCGGATTGGCGACGGACACCGTCGCCGGCGTCGGCCCGACCTCCGGCACCGTGACAGTGTAGATGTCCATGCCGACGAGCGCGAACGCCTGATCGCCCTTGGGCGCCATCATCACGAGCGACGCGGCGGGCGGCTGCGGGGGCGTCTGCGGCTCGGCGGGATCGGCCGCTGCGGCTTCGACCGGACGCGCCTCGCGTCCGCCGAAGCGCTGCTTGGCCGCTTCCTCGACGAGGCCTGCATCGAGCGTGGTCGCGGTGCCGGGGATCGTGGCGCCCGGCGGCATCGGGCCGGTCACCTTGATCAGAGATTTCATATCGGTGCCGTCCCAGCGGAACGACACGAGCCCGTCGCGGCGCCCGTACGCGTAGATGCGATCGGGGTTGGTCGTGAAGTGGGGATTGCCGAGTCCCGCCGTGGGCATGATCAGCGTCGCGCCGCCGCCGGTGGCGGGGACCCAGATGAACTCCGAGGCCGCTGGACCGAAGAACGCGGCGCCGGCTTCCTGCATCTCGCGCGCGGCCGCGCGGACGGCGACGATGCGATCGCCCGACGGCGACCAGGCGAGATCGGAGTACAGGCCGGCGTTGCGCGTGAGCTGCGTGACGCGCGGCGCGCCCGCGCCCGTCCACGTGGCGCGCATGATCTGACCGCCGTTCTGATCGCTCCACGTCACGAACGCGAGCGACTTGCCGTCCGGCGCCCACACCGGTCCATACTCGCCGACGTCGGCCTTCGACACGCGCTCGGGCGTGCCGTTCGGCAGATCCATCACGTAGATGCGGTCGAGCGAGCTGAAGGCGAGCTTCTTTCCGTCGGGCGAGGGCGCGATGTCGCGCACCTGATGCGCCGTGAACGTCGGGTTGGTGTCGACGCGGTACTTGAACTTCACCTCGGGGCCGAGCGCGAGCTTCACGTCGGCGGTGAAGGGGATCTTCGTGGGCGCGGTCTTGTCGACCGGCACGCGCCAGATCTCGCCGCCGTAGGTGACGACGATCGCCTTGGAGTCGGGCGTGAACGCGTAGCCTGGGTAGACGTCGAGCGGCGCGCGCGACTCCTGCTCGTCGCGCTGCACGGGGAAGGCGAGCCAGTCTTCCTGCTGCGTTTCGAGATTTCTAATCCGCAGCCCGGTCTTGGTCTCGAAGCGCGTGCCGTAGACGAGATACTTGCCGTCGGGCGAGAGGGCGGGGCGGAACGCCGAGCCGCCGCGCGTCGTCATCTGCGACGTCTTGCCGTTCTCGCGGTCGTAGACGTAGAGCTCGTACTGCGGACCGACGGCGTTGTACTGCCAGTCGCCCTGACGCGCGGCGTACCAGATGTAGCGGCCGGTCTTGTCGAACGCGGCGCCGAGCATCTTCTGCTGCGGCGGCGCATCGTGGACGAGCGCGACGCCGGTGCCACCGTTGACGTTGTACATCCAGAGCTTGGCCGTGCCGCCGAGCCCACCGGATTTGGATGCGACGATGTACTGGCCGTCGGGGGTCCACTCGGGCGACACGTAGAGGTTGTCATTGCCCTTCGTGAGCTGGACCGTGTCTTTCTTGTCGAGCGACATGATCCACACGTTGTCGCCGCCGCTGCGGTCGGAGACGAACGCGATGCGCTTGCCGTCGGGCGAGAAGCGCGGTTGCGCGTCATACGGGAGCCCGGTGGTGAGCGCGGTCGCCGTGCCGCCGGTGATCGGCATCGTGTACAGATCGCCGAGCATGTCGAAGACGATCGTCTTGCCGTCGGGCGAGACGTCGAGCGAGATCCACGTGCCTTGGGTGGTCGTGAACTCGTGGGTGCGCGCGGCCTTGAGCGGGAGCGTGTTGGCCTTGGCGCCGGCGGCGGCGTTGGGGCCGGGCGGTTCCTGGGCGCGCGCGGCCGCGGGAATCGTCGCGGCGAGCAGCGCGGCGGCGAGCGCGGCGTGGGTGAGGCGGAGCATCGGGCGTCCTGGCGTGGGGGAGGGGGCGGGGCTGGCGAGGCGAGTGGGAGCCAAATCTGTCGCGCGAACGGCTGGAGTGCCACTCCGCCGGATGAGCGCCGCCTGTGGGTGAGGAACGCGTCCGGTTCGGGCAACGCCGCCATTAGAACGTGCTAATCTCCGGTCGGAGATGTCATGTGATGCGCCCGGCGGTCCTCGGATCCGCGTCAGGAGCTCGCATGCGATTCTCGGCGGCGGCGGAGCTGATGGTGCTGTTCGCGCCGGCGGCGGCTGACCCCGCCATTCCATCAACACTTGATTGTATCAACTGTTGATGGTATGATGACGCCATGACGACCCGCTCCCTCGATCTCCTGCAGGGGACGCTCGACGTCCTCGTCCTCCGCGCGCTCACCTGGGGCCCGATGCACGGCTACGGCGTGGCACGGTTCATTCGCGACGGCTCCGGCGCGGCGTTCAAGGTGCTGGACGGCGCGCTGTACACGTCGCTCCACCGCATGGAGGAGCGCGGCTGGATCGAGTCGGAGTGGGGACTGTCCGATGCGGGGAAGCGCGCGAAGTTCTATCGGCTCACCACGGCGGGCCACCGCGCGCTGCGCGACGAGACGGAGCAGTGGAACGCGTACGTCGCCGCGGTCGCGAGCGTCCTGCACGCGTCGCCCGAGCCGGCGTGATGAACGGCGCATTTCCCAAGCGCGCGCCGAGCTGGCGGCGGTATCTCCGCTTCTGGCGGCGCGACGTGCACGCCGATACGGACGACGAGATCCGACTGCATCTCGAGTCCCGTGTCGCCGATCTCGTCGCCGGCGGCCTGCCGCGCGAAGAGGCTCGGACGCAAGCGATCGAGGAGTTCGGCGACGTGGACGACGTGCGGCGCGAGCTGCGCATGATCGACCGGGGCATCGAGCGCCGACAGTCCCACCGCGACGTGCTCGGCGCGTTGCGCGACGATCTGCGGTACACGGTGCGGTCGCTCGCGCGCTCGCGTGGCTTCGTGATAATGGTCGTGACGACGATGGCGCTCGGCCTCGGGTTGAACGCGGCGATGTTCACGTTCATCGACGAGGTGTTCTTCCGGCCGCCGGCGGGGGTGAAGGATCCGGGGACGGTGCGGCGGGTGTGGATGACGCACTACCGGACGGCAGACGATAAGCCGTTCGCCGCGACGCATACGAATTATGTGACGTACCAGATTCTCCAGGACGCCACGAGTCACGACGCGGAGCTGGCCGTCTACTTGACGGACGACGCAGCGCGGCTCGGCCATGGGGAGAGCGCGCCCACCGCGGTCGCAGCCTACACGACCACGAACTACGCGCACGTGCTCGGTGTGCGGGTCGCACGGGGCCGGTGGTTCGCTGATGCGGAGAACCGCCTCGGCGCCCCGACACCGGTCAGTGTGCTCAGCGAGGCGTTGGCGCAGCGACAGCACGTCGACGTGGGCTCGAAGCTCCTGGTGGACGGTGCGGTCACGACCGTCATCGGCGTCGTCGGTGGCGGATTCCGAGGTCCCGATCTCGACGCCGTGGGGGTGTGGCTGCCGATCGCGATGGACACAGCGAAGGCGGGCGACGGGATCGCATGGTGGCAGTCGAGGAATGGCTACGGTCTGTCGCTGATCTCGCGCGTCGCAACAACCGCCGACGAGTCCGTTCTCGCGCAGCGGATGACGGCCGCGCTGCAGGCGGACCAGCGAACGCAGAAGTACGGCGACACGCTGGAAACGGCGAGTTTCGGTCCCGTGAACGAAGCACGCGGCCCGGGCGAGCGGGAGGCGACCGTCACCGTGGCTACGCGTCTTGCCGTCGTCGCCGCGATCGTGCTGATCATCGCCTGCGCGAACGTGATCAACCTGCTGCTCGCGCGCGCGGTGCTCCGTCGGAGAGAGTTGTCGATCCGCGTCGCGCTGGGAATCGCCCGTACGCGCCTGATTCGGCTGATCACCGCCGAGACTGTGGTCCTCGCGCTACTGGCCGGCGGCGCCGCGCTCGTTGCGGCGTACTGGGGTGGGACGCTGCTGCGGGTGCTGCTGCTGCCGGACACGCACTGGGGCGAATCGCCGGTGAGCTGGCGCGTCGTCGCATTCACGCTCGGCGCATCGGTCGCGGCGGGCATCGTCGTAGGCGTCGTCCCGGCGATTCGCGCATCGGCGCCGAGCATGTCCAACTTCCTCCGCGGCGGCGACGCGACGACGCGCCACAGCTCGCGGCTTCGGGCGACGTTGGTGGGAGTGCAGTCGGCGTTCGCGCTGGCGCTGCTGGTCATGTCGCTGCTCTTCGTCGCGAGTCTGCGGAATGTCGGACGGGTAGACATCGGGTACGACGCGCAGCGCCTCGTGTTCGCGCAGCTCCGATTCGAGCAGCCGCCGCCGAATGCGAAGACAATACGAGATCACGCGTATCGCGAACTCGCTCGCGAGCTGACGGGGGCGCCCGGCGTCGAGGGCATCGCGCTCGCGGGCTTCCCGCCGATGCGTGGATTCAGCGTCGCGCAAGCGTTCGTGAACGGCGACTCGATCATGCGACTCGTCGCCGATCATGAGGACTTCCCCACGTTCAGCGCGGTGAGCGCGACGTACTTCCGCACGGTCGGGACGCGACTCGTGCGCGGCCGGATCTTCACCGACCAGCCGGGTGCGAACGAAGTCGTGATCGATGAGCACATGGCACGGGTCGTGTGGCACGGCGCCGATCCGATTGGGCAGTGCATGCGATTCCAGAAGCCGACGAACCCGTGCTACACCGTCGTCGGCGTCGTTCGTGACGCGCATCGGGATCACGTCATCGAATCCGACGAGCGCGCGCAGTACTACTTGCCGATCGACAACATGCCGATCGTGGGATGGAGCGCCGGGACCGTGATCATCCGCGCCGAGCCGGCGATGATGCCACCGGTCATGCGCGACGTCCACGATCGGCTGCAACGCATCGTGCCGAGCGGGGAGGCGTCGCTCAAGCGCATGTCCGAGTATCTCGAGCCGGACTATCGACCGTTCCGCCTCGGCGCGACGCTCTTCACGGCATTCGGCGTGCTCGCGCTGATCGTGACGCTCGTCGGGATCTACAGCACCGTGGCGTACGGCGTGGAGCAGCGCACACGCGAATTCAGCGTTCGCGCGGCGCTTGGGGCGACGACGCGCGACGTGGTGCGGCTCGTCGTCGGCCAGGAGCTTCGCGCCGTATGCGTTGGGTTGCTCGCGGGCGCAGCGATCGTGATCGCCGGCGGCCGATTCGTCGCGTCGTTGCTCTACGGCATCCAGCCGACCGATCCGCGTGTGATGGCAGCTGTCGCGGTGCTGCTCCTGCTTGCCGCGATCGCCGCATCGCTCGGTCCCGCGTGGCGCGCCGGCCGCGCCGATCCAGTGAACGCGCTCAAGAGCGAGTGAGGGCTACTCGAGCCCCTTGAACACCTCGCCGAGCTCGATCGTGACGATGCGGTCGAGCGTGGGCACCGACCAGCGCAGCGTATCGTGCACGATCAGCCGTTCGCCGCTGGGGCGGCAGACCTCGACGCTCAGATTGCGTGGATCGACGAGCCAGACTTCCTTCACGCCGAGGGCGAAGTAGGCGTTGGTCTTGAACTCACGGTCGTACACGCGCGAGCCGCGGCTGTACACCTCGACCGCGAGCCAGTGCTCGTCGATGTCGCGCCAGTGGAGCTTGGGCGAGAAGCGGGAGGGGAAGACGAGAATGTCCGGCTCGAGGTGCGTGGCGGGCGCGCGCTCGATCGTCCCGACGCCGATGACGTGTGCATCGCCGGTCTTGCTGACCGCAAGCGCCAGCTCGACGAGGAGTCGGCTCGCGATGCTCTGGTGTGCGCCACCCGGCGACGGCGTCACCATGAGGAACCCGTCGAGGATCTCGTACCGGTTCCCGTCGTCGGGGAAGTGATCCAGATCCTCGATCGTGTACCGCGGGATGCTGATCGCCATACCCAAAGTGTACCGCCTCGGCATTCGAAAAGTCTACTCGGCACGGCGGAGGATAGCCGAGCGTGAGGGGCTGTGCGTCATCATGGCATTCTTGGTCGGTTCGCGCGAACGCGAGCGGTCAACCCGACGGAGCAGCGCGAGCGCGGAGTGTCATCCCGAGGGAGCGCAGCGACCGAGGGATCTTCGCTCCGGGTCGAGATCTCGACCGGGAGAGAAGATTCCTCGGCGCGCTCGGAACGACACGCTGTTGCGGAACGGTCAGGGCGCCCTCTAACGCTCCGCGCGCCCGATCCGTATCGTATCTGGCGGCCAATCCGGCCGCTCGACGCCCCTCCCAACCGCCCGACCACCCGACGTATGAGATTCCGCCCCGTCGCGGCCGCGATCGCGGCCGCCGCGACCGTGTCACTCGCCGCGTCCGCGCTGCCGGCGCAGCAGTTCGTCAACGAAACGCGCGACCCGCATCAGGCGCAGTACGAGGACTTCGCGAAGGACTACGCGAAGTGGACGAGTGGCCCCGAGTACGGCAGCCCGCTCGTCGACCACCTGCCCAAGGTGAAGGGAATCCCGACGCCGCAGGACGTGCTCGGCTACTATATCGGCGCGCCGGCGAAGCTCACGTACTACGCCGACATCGTGAAGTACTACCGCGCGCTCGCCAAGGCGACGCCGCGCGTGAAGGTCGAGACGATCGGCCGGTCGGACGAAGGGCGCGAGCTGGTGGTGGTCTGGGTGTCGTCCGAGGAGAACATTAGAAATCTCGCACAGAATCGCGCGAACCTGGCGAAGCTCGCCGATCCGCGCGGCTTGTCGAAGGCCGAGATCCAGCATCTGATCCAGACGACGAAGCCCAACTACCATCTGATGGGCGGCCTGCACTCCGGCGAAACGGGACCGTCGGAGATGCTGATGGAGCTGGCGTACCGGCTCGCGACCGAGACGTCGCCGCTCATCACGAACATCCGCAACAACGTCGTCGTCTCGATCACGCCGGCGGCGGATCCGGACGGCCGCGACCGCAACGTCGACTGGTTCTATCACGGGCTCGACATGGGCCCCGACACGGCGAAGGCGGACAGCGCCGCCAACGGCCGCGGGGGCGGTCCGGGCGGCGGCCGCGGCGGCAGCCCCGCGGGCCAGCTTCCCTACTGGGGCAAGTACGTCTATCACGACAACAACCGCGACATCAACCTGTCGCAGACGTCGATGCGCGCGATCACGGATTGGTACTTCACCGCGCATCCGCCGATCATGCACGATCTGCACGAGTCGCTGTCGCTGATGTACGACTACAGCGGCGGGCCGCCGCAGAATCCGAACCTCGATCCAATCCTCTTCTCCGAGCTGCCGTTCTACGCGAACTGGGAGCTGGAGCAGATGACGAAGTACGGCATGCCGGGCGTGTACACGCACGCCTTCATGGACGGCTGGTCGCCGGGCTACCTCGGCTCCGTCGCCTACAATCACAACGGCATGATGCGCATGTACGAGACGCAGTCCGGCCGAGAGATGACGAAGGCGGACAGCGTGCGCGTGAAGGCGATCCAGGACAGCGTTGCGCGGGCGATGCAGGGGCTGCCGCCGCTGAAGGACAGCACGACGGCGCGCGGTGGCCGCGGTTTCGGTGGACGCGGCGGCCGCGGAGGCGCGTCCGGTGGTCGCGGCGGTGCGCCGGCGGAGAGCACGGCCGCGCGCGGACGCGGCGCGGGAGCACCTGGCGCACCAGGCGGTGGCCGCGGCGCACCAGGCGGTGGCCGCGGCGCTCCGGGAGGCGGTCGCGGGGGCGCGGAGTTCGGCGGTCCGGCGAACATCCCGACCGGGAAGGGCGGCGGCCAGCCCCGCGAGTGGTACCGCGGGCTCCCGATCCCGCCCGACGCGATCCTCCGCTTCACGCGGCGCAACAACACGAACTACATGGAAACCGGCGTGCTCTCGGGGCTCGAGCTCACGGCGATGTTTCCACAAGTAGTATTACAAAACTTCTATACAAAAACCGAGCACTCGATCGACGCGGGCAAGACCGAGGCGCCGTACGGCTACGTCATTCCGGTCGCGCCGGACATGACCCGGGCGGCGACGCTGGTGAACGTGCTCCGCGCGCAGGGGATCGAGGTCGGAAAGCTGGAGAAGGAGACGACGATCGGGACGGAGAAGTTCCCGGCCGGCTCGTACGTCATCAAGCTCGACCAGCCGTACGGCCGGCTCGCCAAGAATCTGCTCGAGAAGCAGGACTATCCCGATCCCGCGCTCACCACGTACGACGACAGCGGCTGGTCGATGGGCTACGCGTTCAACGTCGACGTGAAGGAGATCAAGGACAAGTCGATCCTGAACGCGGCCGTGACGCCGGTGAAGACCGCGGAGGTGAAGGGCACCGTGGCCGGCAACGGCACGGCGGGGCTCGCGGTCGCGCACTACGGCTCGAACAACATGATCACGTTCCGCTACAAGCTGAAGAACGTGCCCATGAAGGTCGCGGAGAAGGAGTTCACGGCCGACGGTGTGAAGTTCCCTGCGGGGTCGTTCATCGTGACGGGCTCGCCGGCCGAGCTCCAGGCGGCGAAGGCGGCGGTCGAGTCGCTCGGCCTCACCGCGGCGGCGTTGTCGTCCGTTCCGACGGTCGCGACGCACGACGCGAACGTGCCGCGCATCGCGATCTACTCGCAGTGGAACGGCACGCAGGAGCTGGGCTGGTACCGGTTCACGTTCGACAAGTTCGGCATCCCGTACGACCTGATCTACAAGGAGCGGGTCGCCAAGGGTGATCTGAAGAAGGACTACGACGTGATCCTCATGGCGGCGCAGAACATCAATCGCGCCGCGGTGCTGGCGAAGAAGGCGGCCCGCCCGCAGCCCTACGAGCAGAGCGCGAAGTACAAGTTCCTCGGCATGTACGGCTCGACGCCGGACATGAGCGGCGGCTTCGGCGCCGAAGGCGTCGACGCGATCAACAAGTTCCTCGACGAGGGCGGCACGCTGATCACGACGCTGCAGGCGGTCCGCTATCCGATCGAGTTCGGGCTCGCGCGCTCGGTCGACACGGAGAATCCGGCGGGGGTGGTCGCGCAGAAGCCACTGATCCAGGCGGAGATCAAGCGCACGGACAGCCCGGTGTTCTACGGCTACGCGGACAAGATCTTCCCGATCAAGTTCGGGCAGGGCTCGCAGGTGTTCCGCGTCGGCATCGCCGATCAGTCCAACGTGCTCGCGGACTACGTGGGCGGGAACGCATCAGTGCTGAGCGGCCTGATGACCGGCGCCGACAACCTCAAGGGCCGCGCGTTCGTGGTCGACATCCCGAACGCGTACGACGGGCACGGGCGCGTGCTGATGTTCGCCAACAACCCGATCTACCGTTGGCAGAACCACGGCGAGTTCAACATGATCTTCAATTCGATCATCAACTGGGACGATCCCACGCCCACGGCGCCGCTCACGCTGCCCGCGGCGACGACGAATACGTTCGGTCGAGGCGGCGGGTCGCGGTAGTGACGGAAGTTGCCGGAGCAGTGCGAGGCGCGATCGAAATCTTCGATCGCGCCTCGTTTTTGTGTCGAGGTCTCAGAGTTTGCCCGACGCGATCGATCTGGCGGTCCGGAGCCCATGCGATGAGAACGTGCTAATCCCGGTGAATTCATGTATCGTGAACGCGTCCGCGCTCCCCGAGGAATTTCCGTGTCGAATCTCCCGCGTCGCCTGCTCGCCGCCGCCTCCCTGCTGTCGCTCGTCGCACCGGTCGTTCGCGCGCAGGACGCGAACGTCGGCTGGACGATCACCACCAAGATCACGTCCGATTCCGGGAACGGCGCGCCGCCGTTCATGATGCTCATGAAGCAGCAGTTCCAGGGCGGCAAGTTCCGGATGGAGATGGACTCCTCCACGCTGCCCACGGCGCAGGCGGTCAAGGGGACCTATTCGATCTTCGATCTGCACGACAGCGTGATGACCAACGTGCTCCCGTCGATGCACATCGCGACGAAGATGCCGTACTCGTTCCTCTCGAGCGCGATGCACATGTCGATGCCGGCGCCGCACTTCGCGATGGACAGCGTCGTCGATCTCGGGCCGGGCGGGACGATCCTCGGGCACGACACGCGGCACTATCGCCGCATGGTCGAGGGGACGCTCGAGTACACGCTCGGGAAGCGCACATGTACGCGTCCGATCTCGCAGGTCGGCGAATACTGGATCGCGCCGGATCTCCACGTCGAAGAGGAGTCCGCGGCGGCGATGAAGGCCGTGGGCGGCATGGGCGGCTTCGACCCGAGCACCGGCGCGGCAGGCACGCGCGGCAAACTGCCGCCCGGGACGTCGCTGCGCGCGATCGTCAAGTCGACGGAGAAGGGCCCGGACGGCGCCGCGCGCGTCGTGACGTCGAGCGTCGAGTATCTCACGCTCGCGCACGAGAAGATCGACGACGTCGCGTTCCAGGCGCCGCTGGATTACACGGTCCAGGACATGGGCCAGATGATGGCGATGATGCCGCCCGGCATGCTCGACTCGACGATGGCGGCGG
Organism: Gemmatimonadaceae bacterium; assembly: GCA_035547615.1. Classification (GTDB taxonomy): domain Bacteria; phylum Gemmatimonadota; class Gemmatimonadetes; order Gemmatimonadales; family Gemmatimonadaceae; genus JAQBQB01. The sequence goes on from DASZUN010000060.1 coordinate 12,808, forward strand.
CGGCCGAGCGCACGCTGCACCTGAGCTGCGCGGATGCCGGAAAACCCTAGGGTGGCGGCGTCAGCGTGAGCTGACCGTCGGCGCCCTTGGACAGCTCCCCCGCGAACGGCCCGAGTTCCTTTCGCCGCCACCAGGCGCCGGTGGCTTCGTGCGTGCGCCAGTCGGTGAACCAGTACTGCCAGAGCACCGAGCGCACGCGCGGCGGTGGGTGGCCGCTGAACGGGTCGGAACGAAAGAGGCGCAGCACGCTCGGACTTCCCTCGATGAGCCGCGCCTGCGTGTTGAGCACCCACGGCGCGTCCTGCCAGGGCGCGAGCGAGGCGAACCACAGGTTCCACTCGAAGCGCGGCTGGTAGGGCGCGTAGATGCCGGGCCGCTCCATGGGATTCTGCGGCTTGTAGCGGAACGGGTACGCGATCCACGTCTTGCCGCCATCCACGCTGCCCTGGAACTCGATCTCGTAGCGCGCCGGCGTCATGGTCGCGAAGAGACCGTACGCGTTGGCGACGCGGAACGGATCGAGCCAGCGGGCGGGCGCGCCGAGCGCCGAGCCGGACGGCGCGGCGAACGCGGCGACCGTCGTGTAGAACAGGAACGCGAGGCACGCGACCGATATGCGCGCGGGCCAGCGCACGCGCGTCGGCTCGGTCGACGGCCGGTCGGCGCCGCGCCGAAACCAGCGTCCCATCCGCGCGAACACCCGATCATCGAGCAGGAGCACGCCGAGCATGAGCACCAGGTAATTCAAGAACGCATAATTCGCGGTGGCGATGATCCCGATCTGAAGCGCCGTGACCGCCGCGGCACACGCGAGCCGGAACGGCCGGGGAAGGAACACCGCCCACACGACGAACAGCTCGATCCCGAGCGTGACGATCACGGTCGCCGCGTGATACCAGTGCGGCAGGTGCTGGACGTACCAGCCGGGCCACGCGGGCAGCGGGCCGTTCTGGTAGTAGTCGTCCATCGCCGTGAGATGGCGCCAGTGCGGATCGCCGCTCGCGAGCTTCACGACGCCGGACTCGAAGTAGATGCGGAACCACTCCCAGCGCAGCATGAAGAGTGCGATGCGCGACGGTGGATCCTCGGCGCCGAGCCTGGGGCGCACGCCGCGCGGCGCGAAGAAGATCGAGAGCAGCCCCGCCTCGAGGAGCATGCCGTCGGACTGGTACGACGAGAACACCTGCAGGGTGGTGACGCAGGAGAGGAAGAGCAGCGTGGCGAGCGCGATCGTGAGGCGCGGCCACACGTTCAGCGTGATGAGCACACCGCACAGCAGCCCGGCGGCGACCACCAGCGTGAGCGCGCCGTCGCTGGCGTTCAGCCAGAACAGGCTCGGGAACCACCAGAGATGGGCGATCCCCGGCACCGCCTGCCGTGCCTCGGCCAGATATCGGCCCTGCGGCAGGATGCCGTGCGAGCCGATCAGTCCATGGATCTGAAACGCGAGCGAGTAGAACGCCGAGATGAAGATGAGGCCGAGCGCACGGAGCCAGATCCAGCGCGGCCAGAGATAGCCGGGCTCGCCCGCGGGCTCGGCAAGCCGTTGCACGATCGAATCGATACGCTCGGCGACAGTCATCTCGATCGTGATTATACTCACGGCATGATCCAGCGCACGTTCGGGCGTACCGGGTGGCGGGTCGGAGAGGTCGGCTACGGCATGTGGGGCCTGGCCGGGTGGACCGGATCCGACGACGCCGAGTCACTCCAGTCGCTGCAGCTTGCCGTCGACCTTGGCTGCAATTTCTTCGACACGGCCGCGGCGTACGGCAACGGCCACAGCGAACGGATTCTCGCGAAGCTCGTGCACGAGAATCCGGGGAAGCGGCTGTATGTGGCGACGAAGGTTGCGCCGAAGAACCGCACGTGGCCGTCGCGGCGCGGCTCCGCGCTCGAGGAGGTGTTTCCGTCGGACTACATCCGCGCGAGCGCCGAGCAGAGCCTCGAGAATCTGGGCGTGGAGCGGATGGACCTGCTCCAGTTCCACGTGTGGGAAGACGACTGGGCGACGGACGAGCGATGGCAGCGCGCGGTGGACGATCTCAAGCGCGAAGGCCTGGTGAGCGCGGTCGGGATCAGCGTGAACCGGTGGGAGCCGTGGAACGGCATCCGCACGCTGCGCACGGGGTTGATCGACGCAGTGCAGGTGATCTACAACATGTTCGACCAGGCGCCCGAGGACGAGCTGTTCCCGGTCTGCCGCGAGCGGCGCGTGGCGGTGATCGCGCGGGTGCCGTTCGACGAGGGATCGCTGACGGGCACGCTCACGCGCGAGAGCCGCTGGCCGGAGGGCGATTTCCGGAACACCTACTTCACGCGCGAGAACCTGCTGCCGACGCTCGATCGCGTGGAGAAGCTCCAGGCCGATCTTCCGCCGGGCGCGAGCCTGCCGGAGGTCGCGATGCGGTTCATTCTATCGAACCCGGACGTCTCGGTCGTGATCCCCGGGATGCGCAAGGCGACGCACGTGCGCGCGAACATCGGCGCGAGCGACACGGGGCCGCTGTCGAACGAGGCGGTCGAGCGGCTGCGGCATCACCGGTGGGACCGGACGCCGACGGCGTGGTCGCTCTAGACTGACCAACGCGGCTCGCGCGGCTCTCCACAGCGGGTCATCCGGAGTGTAGTTTTGCTGCGCCTGCTCGGTCGAGCAGCGCGCCTCCCGAGGATCTCCCCGATGTCGAACTTCGCCCGCGAGCTGCGCCACGCCTGGCGCCGCCTGCGCCGCGCGCCCGCCTTCACGATCACGACGTTCATCGTTCTCGCGCTCGGACTGGGCGCGACGACCGCGATCTTCAGCGTCGTGTATGGCATTCTGCTCCGGCCGCTCCCGTATCCGCATCCGGAGCGGCTGATGGTCGTCTCGCACTCGATCGTCGTGCCTGGCGTCGATCACGTCGACGAGTCGGACGCGACGTTCATGCTCTACCAGGCGCACAACACCGTGTTCGACGGGTTGGGTGCCTATCGTGAGATGGATCTGAACCTGGCGGTCGCGAACGGCGGCGCCGCGCCGGAGCGGGTCAGCGCGGCGGGCGTGAGCGCGAGCCTGCTGCCGACGCTCGGCATCGCGCCGGCGGCCGGCCGCACGTTCAGCGCGGACGACGATCGTGTGGGTGCGCCGAAGGTCGTGATCCTGTCGGACCAGCTCTGGCGTCGGAAGTTCGGCGGCGATCGGGGGATCGTGGGCAAGACCGTCGTCGTGGACGGCGCGGAGCGACAGGTGGTCGGCATCATGCCGGCGAGCTTTCATTATCCCACCGCGAAGACGGAGCTGTGGTACCCGCTGCAGCTCGATCCGCGGCACTCCGCGCCGGGGAGCTTCAACTACATCGCCGTGGGCCGGCTGAAGCCGAACGTGACGGCCGCGGCGGCGACCGCCGAGCTCACGCGCATCCTGCCGCGGCTGCTCGAGGAATATCCGAGCGACATTCCGCCGGCGATGTTCGAGAAGGTGCACCTGCGGCCGGTGCTGACGCCGCTCCGCGACGTGATGACGAAGGACGTCCGCGACCTGCTGTGGATTCTCTTCGGCGCCGTGGGGCTGGTGCTCGTCATCGCGTGCGCGAACGTGGCGGACCTCTTTCTGGTTCGCGCCGAGGGGCGCCAACGCGAGCTCGCGGTGCGCAACGCGCTCGGCGCGCAGCGCGGGACGCTGCTCGCGCAGCACATGAGCGAGGCGTTGGTGCTGGCGTCGCTCGCCACCGTCGCCGCGCTCCTGCTCGCCGCCGCAGGCGTTAGAGTTCTCTCATCCCTGCCGAGCGGGATCGACGTGCCGCGCCTCACGGAGGTCGGCGTGGACGGCGTCGTGCTGCTGTTCGCGCTCGTCGTCGCCGCGATCAGCGCGTTCGCGGTGAGCCTGGTGCCGCTGCTGCGGGCGCGCCGCATTCCGATCGCGGTGGTGCTGCGCGAATCCGGACGGTCGGCCACCGTGGGCCGCGAGAAGCATCGCGCGCGCTCGGCGCTCGTCGTCGCGCAGGTGGCGCTCGCGCTGGTGCTCGTGGCGGCGTCGGGGCTGCTCGCGCGGAGCTTCGAGCGGCTCCGTACCGTGACGCCCGGGATCACCGCCGACGGGCTGTCGACGATGCGCCTCGCGCTCACGGGCGACCGCTACCAGAGCGTGACGCCGACGTCCGCGTTCTACACGGAGCTGCTCGATCGGTTGCGCGCCATTCCCGGCGTGCGGTCCGCGGCGCTCACGACGTGGCTCCCGCTCACCGACGACAACAACAACGGCACGCTGCAGATCGAGGATCATCCGCAGCCGCCGAACAGCGTGCCGCCCGTGCACGACATGATCTACACGACGTGCAACTACTTCGCGACGGCGGGCGTGCCGCTGCTCGCGGGGCGCACGCTCGGAACGCAGGATCCGACGCATCCGCTGTTCGAGGCCGTCGTGAGCCGCGCGTTCGCCGAGCAGTACTGGCACGGGGGGACGGCGCTGGGCAAGCGCGTGCGGCCCTGGATCAAGGGGCCGTGGTTCACGATCGTGGGCGTCGCGGGCGACGTGCACTTCAAGGCGCTCGATCAGCCGGCGGAAGCGGCGGTGTATTTCCCGATCATCTTCCCCGAGGGCGACAGCGCGAGCGCGTCGAACGACATCGCCGTCGTGATCCGGAGTGGCGGAGGTCCCGCGAACGTGCTCACCGCGGCGCGCGGCGTGGTGCAGTCGCTCGACCCGGGGCTGCCGACGTACTCGGAGCGGTCGATGACCGAGATCGTGCGCGCGGCGTCGGCGCGGGCGCGGTTTCTCGTCGTGCTGCTCGCCGTGGCGAGCGCGATCGCGCTCGTTCTCGGCGCGGTGGGGCTGTACGGCGTCATGGCGTATGGCGTGAGCCTGCGACAGCGCGAGATCGGCGTGCGCATGGCACTCGGCGCGCCGCCCTCAGAAGTGAGCCGGATGATCTCGCGGCAGGGGGTCATTCTCGCCGGCGCCGGCGTGGTGGTGGGGCTGGCAGCCGCGTTCGCCACGACCCGACTGCTGCGCGGTCTCCTCTACGACATCAGCCCGACGGACCCGCTGACGCTCGGCGGCACCGTGTTCGTGCTGCTCGTGGTGGCGTTCGTGGCGTCGTGGCTGCCGGCGCGCCGCGCGGCCGGTGTGGACCCGGCGGTGGTGCTCCGAGCGGACTGAGCCGGTGCCGGCCCGCTAGCCCGGATCGTCCTCTCACGAGTGGTGTACTCGGATCGCCGCGCGAGTGCGCGTGCTGAACCGTGAGTAGATTCTCGGAAGCATTCTCAGGTGGTGGTATGAAGGGATGGAAATCGCTCGCGGCCATGGCCGCGCTCGCCGTGGTCGCGGCGGCATGCGGATCGGATTCGCCGACCGCGCCCCGGACCGCACAGAAGCTCGACGTCGACGCACTGCTGGGGCAGATGGCGGCCGGCGACTTCACCCAGAACTCGAGCGCGCAGGCCGCGCTGAGCCTCCCGACCGCGAGCGGCCTCTCGCGGCCAAGCGCCGCCTCGTGCTCGTTCGATTCGGGAACGCAGGGCTTCGCCTGCGCCCCGGTGGACGCGGGCGGATTGCACTTCACGCTGACCTACTGGCTGTACGACGCGGCCGGTCAGGCGCTCACCACCCTGGACGCGGCGAAGACGGCGTCGATCCGCACGGTGAGCGACATCAGCGGAACGCTGGCGCCGTCGTCGGGCACGACGTTCGTGAACTCGACCATCTCGGCGCACAGCGACATGACGCTGAGCGGGCTCCTGACCGGCACGCACACGCTGAACGGCACATCGAACTCGCATTATGACATGCGCTTCGACGGCACGACGCAGGCGCACACGGTCATGGACGACACGAGCCACACGGCCAACGTCATCGTTCCGTCCACGCCGAGCAACGGCGGCTACTGGCCGAGCGCCGGCACGATCACGAGCGACACGCACTTCGGCACGACGAGCGGGTCGCTGCCGCCCATGTCGTTCGCGACGCACTCGGTGCTCACGTTCCAGGGCAGTGGCAAGATGACCATCGCGCTGACCCTGGATGGCGTGACGTCGACGTGCACGATCGATCTCTCGAGCAAGGGATCGATGAGCTGCACCAACTAGCGCTGCTGCAGGGCGAATCGGTCAGCGTGCGCGCGTTCGGGCTTGCAGCTCGAACGCGCGCATGCTGTCCGGCGGGTCGTACACCACCGCGCCGATCCAGTCGTAGATCTGATTGCCGATGTCAGAGCCCGCGAGAAGTATCGCCTGGCACGAGCCGCGGGAACGCGCGAGCCGCTGCAGCATGTCGGGATTCGCGACGTTCTCCGCGACGTTGCTGTGCAGCGTGAGATACACCCATCCGCGCGCATAGCCGGTGACGGCGTACAACGCGCACGGCTTCGCGACGGGCTGCAGCGCCTCGAGCACGGCGTGGTCGTGCGCGAGCGCCACGGACATGTCGCGCGTGCGATCGGGGTGGTACACCGCGTTGGCGCCCACGAGCACGAGCCACGCGCCGGCGAAGGCGGCTTGCCACGCGCCGCGCAGGGCGACGAACGCGAGCGCCAGCACGAGACACATCGCGACTTCGGCCTTGAGCCGGTCGAAGGTATAGGTCGATGCGTGCTGCATGAGCAGCACGTTCTCGATCAGCGGAACGGTCGCGACGACGAGGAGCGCGACGGCGATCGGTGACATTGCCGGCCAGCGGCGTGCGGTCGCACGCACGATGAACGGCGCGGCGATAGCGAGCACGGGGAGCCACAGGAACGACTCGTAGTATCCGCGGAGCAGCGCGGTGATCTGGCCGGCCGCGGCATCGCGCGCCTGCGCGCGTTCGGTGAGCGCGGCGACGAGCGGGCGAATGCCGATCGTCGCGGCGAAGTGTGCGACGAAGATGACGCCCGCCAGCACCGCGGCGCCGAGCACGGCCCTCGCGAGACGGCGCGGCGCGCGCCGCGGTGCGCGCCGCGGTGCGCTCGGGTCGGCGCTTCGCGCGGCAAACCAGAGCCAGCCGGCGATCGCCGCGTTGGCGATGTAGCCCGTCCACTCGATCATCGGGCCGAGGAGGCTCGCGGCGACGAGGCCGACGACCTGCGCACGCGACGCGCGCTGCCCGCGCTCCCACCGCCGCAGCACGCGAGCGAAGAGCAGCAGCTGCCACATCCACACGGGTTGGAAGAGCGAGTGATGCCAGTAGATCAGCCCGTGCGAGAACAGCGACTCGTTCACGAACAGGTACGTAGTCGCCGCGAGCAACACCGCGATCGCGCGAGTGCGCTCGGCGATCGCCGCCGCGGCGAGCGCTTCGTCGATCAGCATCGCGAGCAGCAGCGTGGCCGCGAGGTGAATGGCGAAGTTCACCGCCATCAGATTCTGCGGCGTGGCGTCGGCGTGAAAGATCCCGAGGATCGCGTAGGGCACGAGAAAGCCCACCGATCCGAACGAGGTGTAGAACCGATTGCCCGCGGCGTCGGCCACGGTGCTGCCGAAGCTGATGTTCCGCTGCGGCGAGCTGCCGAGGGTCACGATCGGCAGCCAGTGATGGACGCTCGGCGGAGATTCGCGCAGGGCCTGAATGGTGAGCAGGACGTGATACGTCGCGTCGAGGTCTTCGACATTCTGCCGCGGATCGTACGTCTGGAGGCGGAGCACCACGGACAGCAGCCAGAGCAGCACGATCGGCGCGAACAGTCGACGCATCATCGAACGCTCCACTGGCGTGACGGGCGAGAGGTTGCGAGATTCGCGCTCCATACGTTTCTCGACTTCCGCCACTGACGCCATGCGCTTTCGCCGCTCCGTAGTTGCCGGATCCGCTCTGCTCACCGCCGGATGTGCAGTCCGCGGCACCACGCCGCCCGGGCCGCAGATTCAGACCACGCAGCCCGCGCCGGCCACGCTTTCACCGACGACGCCCTTGACCGCGGCGCAACGCCACTGGGTCGACAGCACGCTCGCCAGCCTCTCCTTGCGCGATCGTGTGGGGCAGATGGTGATGGTCTGGATGCTGGGCGACTACACCAACACGCGCGACTCGATCTACGCGGAAGTGATTCGCTGGGTCGAGCAGGACCACATCGGCGGCATCGCGATGTCGCTCGGCACGCCGGTGGAGGTGGCGGCAAAGCTCAACGATCTGCAGCGGCGCTCGCGCGTGCCGCTCATCGTCGGCGCCGACCTGGAGCCTGGGCTCGGGCGCCTCGAGGGCGGCGTGTTCGCCTCGTACATGATGGATGCCGGGAGCGCGACGGTGTTCCCGTCGCAGATGGCGATCGCGGCGACCGGCCGCGATTCCGACGCGTACGACGTGGCGAAGGCCACGGCGGAAGAAGGCCGCGCCGTCGGCATTCAGATCGACTTCGCGCCGGTGGTGGACGTCAACAACAACCCCGCCAATCCGGTGATCAACACGCGCTCCTACGGCGAGAACGCGCAGCGTGTGGCGCGGCTCTCGTCGCTGTTCGTGCACGGGCTGCGCGACGGCGGGCAGCTCGCGACCGCGAAGCATTTCCCCGGGCATGGCGACACCGACGTCGACTCGCACGTGGGCCTGCCGATCGTCACCGCGACCATGGCGCGGCTCGACACGCTCGAGCTGGTGCCGTTCAAGGCGGCGGTGAAGGCGGGCGCCGCGCTCGTGATGACGGCGCACATCGCGCTGCCGGCCGTCGAGGGGGACAGCACCACGCCGGCGACGCTCGCGCCCAAGATCATCACGGGCCTGCTGCGCGATTCGGTCGGCTTTCGCGGTACCGCGATCACCGACGCAATGACGATGGAGGGGATCGGCAAGGGCTACACGACGGAGCAGAGCAGCGTGCTCGCGGTGCAGGCCGGCGCGGACATTCTGCTCAAGCCCAGCGACCCGACGCGGGCGATCAACGCGGTGGTCGCGGCGGTGGAGCGGGGCGAGATCTCGCCGGCACGCATCGAGACGGCGGTGCGGCACATCCTCGAGCTCAAGGCGCGGTCCGGGGTGGCGTTCGCGCCGATCGTGTCGCTCGAGCGGCTGCGGGACGTGGTCGGCGCGCCCGAGCATCGCGCGATCGCGGCGGACGTCGCACGCCGCGCGGTGACGCTGCTTCGCGACCGGGATTCGCTCGTGCCGCTCGCGGCCGATACGGGTCGCGTGCTCGTCGTGCAGTACGCGCCGGAGACGGAGCTCAAGGCCGGCCGCACGTTCAACGCGGAGATCCGGCGGGGGATTCGCAACGGCACCGGCCGCGGGACGGGCGTTCGGATCGCGCGGGTCACGCCGGGCGCGACGCCTGACCAGCTCGAGTCGCTCTTGACGCAGGCGGCCGCGTCGAGCACCGTGATCGTGACGGCGTATGTCCGACGGGTCGAGGGCCAAGGGCGATTCGCGATCCCGCAGCAGATCGCGGCATGGATCGACTCCGTCGCGCAGCACCAGCGCACGATCGTCGTGACGTTCGGCAACCCGTATCTCATCCAGCAGTTCCCGAGCGTCGGGAGCTACATGGTGACGTACGGTGTGAGCGACGATCTGGAACGGGCAGCGGCGCGCGCGATCCTGGGCACGCAGGCGATCACCGGCCGTGCGCCGGTGTCACTCCCTGGCTTCTTCCACGCGGGCGACGGGATTCAGCGAGCGGCCGCGCAGCGTTAGCAGTTTGGCGGCATCGGCTGGCGCGGCGGCCCGGATGGCGGCCCGCTCCCCATGGGCACGAGCACCTCGGCGGTCTGCGCGGTCACGTGCTCGGTCGCGATCTGTCGCACCGCGCGTCCGTCGAGGCGGGCGGGGTTGTACCGCCACGTTCCGACGGTCTGGAGCACGGCATCGGCGAAATCGCGATCGTTCGTCGCCGCCACGCGCGCGCTGCCCGGCTCCGGGAGACCCGCCGTGTCGACGACCAGCTCCACGTCGACCGAGAAACAGCCGGTGCGATGGTCAGGCGGGCTGAAGTCCGGGCGCGTACCGGCACTGACGCGACGGGCGCGCACGGACACGGCGCAGTCCCGGTACAGCGGCCGGCCGCCGATCAGCGCCGAGTCGCGTGGCGCCAGCACGCAGTCGTTCGTCTTCAGGTGGGGCTGGCCGCTCGCGCAGGCGAGGATGCCCGCCGCGAGGCATGTGGTCGAGACGAGCCAGGCTGCTCGATGAAGCCGCGTCATGTGCCGATACTCCGCAAGGTAGGGGGCGCGCGGCCGCATCGCCTGCACCATGCCGGGTTTCTCCGATCCGAAGCTCCGATGCCGGCGCGGGATCATCGAATCGTGATTCAAAAAGCTTAATTCCGTGCCCGCTCAGCTGCAACCATCGGCGACCTCGGTCTGCCGCCTCTGCAAGGTCGCCACCGCCCGCATCCACTTCACCGAGAACCTGCGCGAGATCGACGTCTCCTGCGAGTCGTGCGGCCGCTTCCGCGTGGAGATTCCCGGCTATGACATCGATCTCGACGCGTTGACCGGCGCACAGCGCCTGCAGCTGATCGGCGTGATCAAGTCCAAGCGAGCCGCCGGCGAGGCCTCGCCGCTCGTCACGAACGAAGACCTGAAGGGCGTACTCGGCATGGAGTGACCGGCGCGGACGCCGCCACGCCATGCGTCACTCGTAGCGCAGGGCCTGCATCGGGTCGACCTTCGAGGCGCGCATCGCCGGCAGATATCCGGCGAGCAGCGCGACGCAGGCGAGCAGTGCCGCGGACACGCCGATCACGAACGGATCGTGTCCGCCGAGGCCGAAGAGCAGCGACTGCGCGCCCTGGCCGAGTGCGATCGCGCCGCCGATGCCGATGATCCCGCCGATCACGGTCATCCACGCCACCTGACGCAGGATCAGCAGGCGCACGCGTCCGCCGTCCGCGCCGAGCGCCATGCGCACGCCGATCTCCTTCGTCCGCTGCGCGACCGAGTACGCGAGCACGCCGTACAGCCCGATCGCCGCGAGCAGGGTGGCGAGCGCGGCGAACGCCGCGGAGAGAATGCTGATCATGCGGTCGAGGAACACGTTCTCCTTCACCTGCTGCTCCATCGTGCGGAGATCCTCGACCGGCAGGTTCGGATCCAGCCGCTTCATGAGCGCGGGGATCGCGCGCAGCGTCTGCGTGGGATCGCCACTCGTGCGCACGTAGAAGTTCATCGACCCCACGGTCGAGTCCTGCCGGTAGGGCACCACGTACACCGGCGGGACCGCCTGCTTCACCTGGCTGTACTTGGAGTCCTTCACGAGCCCGACGATCTCGACGTTGAGCGAATCGCCGCGGCCTGTGCCCATGAACTTGCCCACGGCGTTCCGGCCGAGGCCGAACTTCTTCGCGAACGCCTCGTTGACGATGGCGACCTTGGGGCTGCCGGCTGCATCGCCCGCGTTGAACTCTCGGCCGGAGAGCACGGGCACGCCGAGCGCGCGAAAGTACCCCGGCCCCACTTCGTTGAATCGCGAGTTGGCGTCGGTGTCGGGTCCTTTCTTGAACCCCTGCACCGCGACGTCGTTGCCCCAGTTGTCGCCGGAGATGAGCGGCACGAGCCCCGCGGTGACGTTCGAGACGCCGGGGATCGCCGAGAGCTCCTCCTCGACCCGCTGGAAGAAGAGACCCGACCGCTTGGCATCGTAGCCGTTGAGCTCCGGCGAGATCGCGAACGTGACGAGGTGATCGATCTTGATGCCGAGATCCACGCGCGAGACGTTCGCGAGGCTCTTCACGAAAAGGCCCGCACCGATGAGCAGCGCCATCGAGAGCGCGATCTGCACCGTGACGAGCGACGAGCGGAAGCGCGCCGCGCCGCGCGTGCCCGCCAGCTTGCCCGAGCCGGACTTGAGCGACGACACGAGATCCGGACGCGTGCTGTGAATCGCCGGGAAGAGGCCGAAGACGATGCCCGTGCCGATCGAGAGAATGCCGGCGAACGCGATCGTCGACCACTGCATCGTGAAGTGCAGCATCTCGCCGCCGTCGCTCGGCAGCATCGACATGAAGATGCCGAGCGTCCAGTGCGCGACGAGCAGGCTGACGACGCCGCCGAGGAGCGCGAGGACGATCGATTCGGTGAGGAGCTGGGCGAGGAGCCGCCCACGCGTGGCGCCGAGCGACAGGCGCACCGCCATTTCGGTGGAGCGATTGGCCGCGCGCGCGAGCAGCAGATTGGCGATGTTCGCGCAGGCGATCAGCAAGACGATGGCGGTGACCGCGAACAGGAACGCGAGCGGCGTCTTCGCTTCCTTGTGCATGGAGCTCTGGCCGCGCGCGCCGTCGGTGAGCACGATCTGCTTCGCCCGGAACTTGGCCATCGTCGTCGCGCTCAGCCCTTTCTGGAGCGGCGCTTCGACGTCGGTGATGATCGGGTGGTAGGCGGCGTTGACCGCCGCCGCGGCGCGTTCCATGGACACGCCGGGCTTGCGGCGGGCGAACAGGTAGATCCAGTACGTCTGCCGGTCGGTGAAGCCGTTGTGCTTCGGGGTGATCCAGCCCTGGGTCAGCGCGCCGCGCATCGAGAGGGGGACGAACACGTACGGATGCGTCCCGAGCGTCGTGCCCTCGAAGCCCTTGGGCGCGACGCCGACGATCGTCATCGGCTGGCCGTTGATGATGATTCTCTGATTGACGATGTTCGGGTCGGCGCCGAGCTTGGACTGCCAGTAGTCGTAGGAGAGGACCGCGACGTAGCTGTCGCCGATGCTCTGGTCGTCGGACGGGGAAAGCAGCCGGCCGCGTGCCGGCGCGATGCCGAGGGTGGGGAAGTACGATCCGGAGACGTACATCCCCTGACCGCTCAGGGTCTGATTCTTGTACGCGACGTTGGCGCCGAACGCGCGATGGGCCGCGATGCCGCTGAAGGCCGTCGGCGCCTTCTCGAGATCGCGGAACATGGCGTAGCTGAAGATCTCGTCGCAGTCGCCGGCCTGGTTGCACGATGTGGAACCGGGCATCGGGCCCGGCGCGGCGAGGTTCACGAGCTGCTCCGGATGCGACACCGGCAACGGCTGGAGCAGGACTTCGTTGAACATCGAGTAGATCGCCGTGTTGGCGCCGATCCCCAGGGCGAGCGAGAGGATGGCGATGGTCGTGACGAACGGCGTCCGCGCGAGGGTGCGAAAGGCGAGCTTCAGGTTGCGCATGTGGTTCCAGGGCTGTCGGTCCAATGGCGTACGCGGTGACACCGCCGGAGGTTTCCGCGCGTAGGCCAGCGGTTAGAGGCCCCGAAGGCCGAAAAGGTTTGGTGTATCATTCAAGGCACCTGGACGGGAGATCGAGATGCCGTGTCTGTTCGCGCTGATCGCGCTGGCCGCACCCCGCGTCGTCATTCTCGCGCTGTGGTTCTTCTCGCACTGGTTCCGCGGGATGTTTTCGACGATCCTCTGGCCGATCCTCGGATTCATCTTCCTGCCGACGACCATGCTCTGGTACACGGCCGTGCAGCACTGGTGGGGCGGCCAGTGGGGCCTCTGGCCGATCGTCGGGCTGGTGGTCGCGCTGATGATCGACGTCTCGCCAGCCCGCGGACGCCGGCGGCCCAGGGCGGAGTAGCCGCCTGTTGTTGACCGCAGAGATCGCGGAGGATGCAGAGGGAACGGCGA
>DASZUN010000061.1:0-10184 GCA_035547615.1 Gemmatimonadaceae bacterium
GAGACTGGTCGCCGCGAGAAATCCGAGCATGCAGCTCGCGAACGCGCGTCCGCCGCGCGGATCCTCGCCGCGCAGGTATTCCACGGCGTACTGCGCGGTCAGCAGGAACAGCAGGCTCACCAGCGTGAGCACCACGCGCCCGAGCGCATCTTCGGCGAGCCAGCCGGCGAGCGTGCGATCGCCCGGGGCGATCCAAAGCAGGATCGTGAGCGCCAGGTGCAGTGCCGCCGTGCCGACCAGCAGCACGCGGCGGCCGCGCGCCGGCAGCGCGTCCGCGATGGCGGCGGCGACCGCGGGGAGGAGTATCAGCGCGAGCAGCAGCACGGTGCCTCAGTCCCGGAGCTCGGTGAGATTCGCCGCGGACATGGAATCGAACTCGCGATTGATGTGGAAGACCACGATGCCCATGATGAACACGGCGACGAAGACGTCGAGCAGCACGCCCACTTCCGCGAGGAAGGGCACGCGCTCGGATTGCGTGAGCCCGAAGAGATAGATTCCGTTCTCGAGCATCAGGTAGCCGACCACCTGCGTGATGGCCTTGCTCCGGGTCGTGAGCACGACGAGTCCGATCATCACCGTGACGAGCGCCACGGGAACGAGCAGCCCGGCCTCGGCGGCGTGCAGCGGCAGCACCGTCGTGACCGCGAAGGCGATTGCGAGCGCCGCGGCGCCCAGCAGCATCGAGGACATGTAGCCGATCAGCGGCTCGACCTCGCGGCGCACCGACGCCTCGCGAATCGCCCAGCGCAGGAACCACGGCAGAACACCGGCTTTGATCACGACGGTTCCCGCGGCCAGGGCGACCGTGTGGAGCGTGAGCCCGTGAACGAGCAGCGGCAGGATGCCCAGCAGCAGCCCCTGAAGCGCCACCGCTCGGATGCACGCGCTCAACCGCGAGCTGGCGAGCACCGCGAAATCCGTCGCCACGATCAGAAACAGCACGAGCTCGGCGAGACTCAGCATATCACGATGCTCGTTGCAGAATGAGTATGAGCCCGAACAGCGCGAGCGACGAGGCGCCGGCGATGTACAATGACACCTTGGGCAGCCGCAGCCGCGCCATCACGGACTCCACCACGCCGACGGCGACCCCGAACAGCACCAGGCTCGCCGCGAGCACCGGCACGCCCCACCAGCCCGGCGCATGCGCGCCGAGCAGGAGCACGTTGCCGACGATCGAGGCGAACAGCCCGAGCTTGAGCGCGTTCGCGTACATGACGAGCGCCAGGTCCGGCCCCGAATGGTCGAGCACCATGACCTCGTGAATCATCGTCAGTTCCAGGTGCGTCGTCGGATCATCGACCGGGACGCGCGAGCAGTCCGCGAGCGCGAGCGCGAACACGCTCAGCGCCGTCATCACCGCGGCGGGCGTGATGGAAGCGCTCGTGACGGCAGGGCCGGCGCCCACCATCGGGCCGAGCGAGAAATCGCGCGCGGCCACGCCGAGCGCGGCGAGCGAGACGAACAACCCCGGCTCGACGAGACTCGCGAACGTGACTTCGCGGCTGGCGCCCATGCCCTCGAAGCTCGAGCCGGTGTCCAACGCCGCCAAGACGAGCGAGAAGCGGCCGAGGCCGAGCAGATACGCGAAGGCGACCGCGTCGCCGGAGAAGCCGACCAGCGAGGTGTGCCCGTCGAGCGGCACGAGCGTGGCGGCGGCGAGCGCCGTGGCCACCAACAGCGGGGGCGCGAGCCGGAACATCCAACTCGCGGTGGTCGAGTACACGGCGCCGCGACGCGCCATCTTGAGCAGATCGGCATAGAGCTGCCAGACCGGGGCGCCGCGGCGCCCGGTGGCGATCGATTTCGTGCGGCTGATCACGCCGGGGACGAGCGGTGCTCCCACGAGCAGGACGAGAAACGCGACGATCGCGCTCGCCGACGGGCCGACGCTCATCATTGCCGCGGCCCGAGCACGAGGTATCCGAGCAGCGCGACGAGCGCGCCGAGCACGTACAGCAGGTACAGGTGCAAGCGGCCGTGCTGAATGCCGCGGAATCGGAGTGCGCTGCGGTGCAGCGCGCCCCACAGCGGCGTCGCCGCCCGGTCGAGCACCGGATCCACCGGGTGCGTGTGCAGCGAGGATGGCGTGCGTTCCACGTGCACGCTGCTCAAGCGCCCGAAAATGGAGAGCAGCGGCGCGGCGAACGACGACGCGGTGTACTGCATGCGGGGCGACGGCGCGTCGTAGCCGCAGCCCCACGTGGTCGCGAACCGCACGCCGTTCCGCCGCGTCAGCGCGTCACGGACGAACCAGAGCAGCGCGGCGCCGAGCACGGTTGCTCCGGCGATCACGGAAATCGTCCACGCGCCGTCGCGCACGCCCGGCGGAATGACACCGCCCATCGCGCGGGAGAGGTCGCGCGCCGCCGGCTCGACGAGCGACAGGCCGAAGCTCGGCAGCATGCCGATCGTCACGCACGCCGATGCCAGCAGCACCATCGGCGCCAGCGAGCCCGCGCCGCGCTCGCGCGCCGCGTCAGCGGCGGGCGAGCGCGCTGTGCCGAGGAACACCACGCCGGCGACCTTGGCGAAGCACGCAAGCGCGAGCCCGCCGATGAGTGCCAGTGCCGGGATGCCGAGCAGCACCAGGTGCAGGCGATCGCTCGACAGGCCGCTCTGGAACATGCCCTGATACACGAGCCACTCGCTGATGAATCCGTTGAACGGCGGAACGCCGATGATCGCGGCCGCTCCAACGATGAACAGCAGCCACGTCACGGGCATGCGCCGCGCGACGCCGCCCAGCGCTTCCATGTTGCGCGTCCCGGTCACCCGATACACGGCGCCCGCTCCCAAGAAGAGCAGACTCTTGAACAGCGCATGGTTGACCGTGTGCAGCACGGCACCGGCGAATCCGAGCGCCGCCACGACCGGCGAGCCGTGCGCCACGCCGAGCACGCCGGTGCCGATGCCGATCGCGATGATGCCGATGTTCTCCACGCTGTGATACGCCAGCAGCCGCTTGAAGTCGTGCTGCGCGAGCGCCCAGAGCACCCCGAGCACGCCCGAGACGGCCCCCAGCGCGAGCATCAACCAGCCCCACCACGCCGGCGCGCCGCCGAGCAGCAGCAGCACGCGCAACAGACCGTAGATCCCCATCTTGATCACCAGACCCGACATCAGCGCCGATACGTCGGCCGGCGACGACGCGTGCGCGGGCGGCAGCCAGAAGTGCAGTGGGACCAGACCGGCCTTCACGCCAAAGCCGACCAGCGCGAGCATGAGAATGGCCGCGACCGCGCCGGGCGAGAGCGACCCGGCGGCGCTGGCCAGTGACGTGAACGCGCCGTTCGCCGCGTGGGCCTGCCAGATCGCGAACATCGCGAACAGCCCCAGCGTGGCCGCGTGCGTCGCGACGAGATACACGAGCCCCGCGCGGCGCACCTCGGCCGATTCGTGGTGCGTGACGATCAGCAGATACGACCCGATGGCCATGATCTCCCACGACGTGAGGAACGCGAACGTCGTTCGGGCCACGAGCACGAGCGCGAGCGCGTCGAGCGTGAGGGCGAAGAAGAACGGGGACGTGCGCCGCGCGTGCGACGAGTCGCCGCCGGTGTCGTGCACGCCGTAGATCGCGCACAGCACGCCGACCACCAGTACCGCGAGCGCGAACACGGCGGACAGCGCATCCATCCCGAAGGCCCACCCGGCCCCCGGCATCGTGGCGACGACACCGGTCTCGAGCCGGCGGCCGCTCGCGAGCACCATGGCGGCCGGGATCGCCGCGACCGCGCCGCCCGCGGCGAGCAGCAGTTGATATGCCGCGGCGCGCCAGCGGACCTGCGCGACGTCGTGCCACCCGCCCATCACCCCGCCGGCGAGGATCAGGCCGAGGCCCACGAAGAAGAGCGTCATCTATGAATGCTCATGGTGCCGTCACGGCTCGGCGCGGACCGCGCGATACGACCCGGTCGTACGCGTCGTCTCGAGGAACTCGATCCGGCCGATGATCTCGGCGGTCGATGCGCGCGCGCGCAGCAAGTCGCGCAGCGTGGGATCGCGCAGCACGAATCCGAGCTCGGCGAGGATGCGCAGATGCGCCGGCACCGTGGGGCTCACGACCATGAACAGCGCGTGGACGGGCCGTTCGTCGATCGCGCCGAATTCCACGGGCGTTCCCAGGAGCGCGAGCATCACGAACGGCCGCTCGACGTGGAGCACGATCGGGTTCCGGACGTGCGGAATCGCGATGCCGTCGCCGACGCCGGTCGAGCCGATCGCTTCGCGCGCATCGAGCACGCGGACGAGCGTCTCGCGATCCTGCTCGGGCGGCAGCGGCAGCCGCTCGACGAGCGCGCGCAGCAGCGCGGGCTTTGTCGCCGCGTCCACGTCGTACACGATCCCGCCGCGCGTCAGCAGCGTGGAGAGCGGCGGGACGTCGTCTGGCGAGCGGCGCGCGTGGTCGAGCAGGTCGCGCGACACCGGCACGCCGTGCTCGATCGCCCACTCCCACAGCTCGACAGCGTTCAGGTACAGCCGCTCGTGCGCCTCGTGCACCGGCAGCGCGCGCTCGTGCACCCACCGCCGCGCCGTGGCCTCGCCGACGCCGAGATAGTCGGCGGCTTGCCGAAGCGTCAGTTGCATACGGCCATGTGCGGATCGCGCGCGCGCGGAGAGGGTCGGGAGGGCGAGAACATTGAACTCGCGTTCAATAGAAGCTATGCTATGTTGAACGCAAGTTCAATGGAGACGGAGCGCATGCCCGGCACCAAGGCCGACGAGGCCGCCCGCCGCGAACAGGTCCTGAAGGCCGCCTACCAGCTCGCCACGCGGCGCGGCCTGTCGGCGCTCACCATCCGCGACGTCGCCGAACGCGCCGGCCTGAGCAGCGGGCTCGTGCTGTTCCACTTCGGCAGCAAGGAACAGCTTCTGCTCGCGCTGCTCGAATGGGTGCTGGAGTCGACCACGATCCTGCGCGTGGGCCCCGAAGTCGCCGCCATCGACCCGCCGATCGACCGCCTGCTCGCCGTGCTGCGCCAGGAGATGGCCCGCCTCTCGGCGGAGCCGGCGCGCATCCGCCTCTTCTTCGACTTCTGGAGCGCCGGCATCTGGAACCGGCCCATCCGCGTGCGCATGCAGCGCGAGCTCGATCGCTATCGCGAGGCGTTCCTGCCGATCGCCACCGACGTGCTCGCCGCCGAACCCGATCGCTTTCCCGGCGTCACGCCGGACGGGCTCTCGGCCGTCGCCGTCAGCTTCATCAAGGGATGCGCGGTGCAGTCGATGATCGAGCCGCACCTCGACATCGGCGAGTTTCTCGCCGCCGTCGAGGGGCTGATCGAGCAGCGAGCGGTGCGCGCGCGCTGAGCGCTACGGCTTCGTCCAGTGCGGCGCCGTCGACCACGTGGCGGCGTCGAACAGCTCCGGCGAGAGGGGCACGTCGGCGCGCCAGTCGGAGTATTCCTCGAATTGCCGCGGCTCGCCGCCGGCGTACATCTCCACCTTCGTCGCCAGCCATCCGCCGCCAAGCGGCTCGTACTTGCCGAGATGAATGTCGAGCACCGGCGCGTTCGGGGCGGGCTGCATGAGCATGCGGACCACGACCTTGCGCGCGGTGTCCACCCAGATCTGCGGGACCGTGCTGTCCGTCGCCTGCACGACGCCGATGATCCACGCCGGGCGGCCCTCCCACGTGCCGCGTGCCACGCGCGAGAAGTCGACGTGCGTGCCGGCGAGCTCCCGAAGCGTGCGCGCGACCGGTTGCACGTACACGCCTTCGATCAGCGGGAGAAATTCATTGCCGCCCGCCTGGCTCGCCGCAAGCTTGGCCCCGCGAATGACGTAGGTGGAATCCGCCGTGTACAACACGCCATTCCCGGCGCTCGGCTCTCCCGTGTCGATCCGGAGCTGCGCGCCGCGTGGCTCGGCGTACAGCAGACTCTCATACCACTGCGAGACGCGCGGCTCGCCGCCGCGCCATTGCGTGGTCTTCTGGCGAAACGTCAGCGTGGAATACCAGCGGCCCGCGTAGGCGTCGTGCATCCGCTGCAGCACGGCCTCTCCGTTCGAGGGCGTGGACTGCGCGAGCGCGGGAGCGCTGAGGACGAAAACGAGCGTGGCGGCGAGAAGACGCGGCATGGGTCGGGAGTCGGAGGGTGTCGGGGAGCTTGCGCCGCGATTCGCCGTCGTGCCAGTGGCCGTACGCGCGATTTACGAAACGCCAACACACGCACGTGCCGCAAGGCGCGTCCCGATCCCGCAGCGGCCATTCACCTACGCCCGGGGTCCGCGAAACGCGCTACTCTCGAAGCGGGGCAATCACAGGGGCGACTCATGAGGACCATGCACGAGAACGTCGATACGGTGAACAGGCTCCTCGACCGCGGCGTCGATCGGGTTCGGGAAGAGATGGCTGACGCCGCCGAGCGGGCGATGCGCCAGACCAAGCGCGCGATCCGGCGCGGGCGGCATCAGGTCGAGCGCGGGCTCGATGAGGCGCGCGTGCGCGTGCGCAACGAGCCGGGACGTGCCCTGGCGATCGCGTTCGCCGCCGGCGCGGTCGTCGGCGCGCTGACGTTGGTGTCCGTCACCCGGCGGATGCGCCGCCACGCATAGTTGCTCGCTGTCGTGGACCTACGGCACTGGCTGCGGATAGAGGTCGGATGTTCCGGATCGTGAGGATCTGCGTCGACCGCAGTGACACGGGGGCTTTGTGAACGACCTCGGACGCACTCTGTCCCGATCCAACGATCCGATTCCTCCGGCCCGTATTCGCAGCCAGTGTAGTTCACCCGTAGTTCATCCCCACCGATCACGCTCGGCGTCGGCTGGTGCTCGCTGCGACCAGCGTTACTGTCGGTGATTCTCCTGACGAGGTGTCGAATCTCGCCCGACTGAAAACGTCCTGTGCCCAACTGACTTTCGTGCACCACTCTGGAAGGGGGAGCACGAATGCGTCGTCACAGCTGGGCCGAGCCGTGGAAGATCAAGGTCGTCGAGCCGATTCGGGTCCTGAGTCGCGTCGAGCGTGAGCACGCCGCGCGCGGGGCGGGGTACAACACGTTCCTGCTGCGTTCGGAAGACGTGTACATCGACCTGCTGACCGATTCGGGCAACAGCGCGATGTCCGACCGGCAGTGGGCCGGCATGATGCTCGGCGACGAGGCATACGCGGGCTCGCGGAACTTCTATCACCTCGAGCGCGCCGTGCAGGAGTACTACGGCTACCCCGAGCTGATTCCGACGCATCAGGGGCGCGGCGCGGAGCACATCATCTCCAAGCTGCTCATCAAGCCGGGCGATCACATTCCCGGCAACATGTACTTCACCACGACGCGCGTACATCAGGAGCTCGCCGGCGGCACGTTCCACGACGTGATCATCGACGAGGCGCACGACCCCGCGTCCGAGCATCCGTTCAAGGGCAACGTCGACCTCGCCAAGCTCCAGGCGCTCGTCGACGAGGTCGGTGCGGAGCGGATCCCGTACATCTCCGTCGCGGCGACGGTGAACCTGGCGGGCGGTCAGCCGATCAGCCTGACCAATCTGCGCGACGTGCGCGCGTTCACGGCGAAGCACGGCATCAAGCTCATCCTCGACGCGACGCGCGCCGTGGAGAACGCGTTCTTCATCCAGCAGCGCGAGCCGGGGAATCGCGACAAGACGATCGCCGAGATCCTGCGTGAGACGTGCGCGCTCACCGACGGCGCGACGATGTCGGCGAAGAAGGACAGTCTCGTGAACATCGGCGGCTGGCTCGGGCTGCGCGACGCCAAGCTGGCGGATCGTGCGCGGAACCTCGTGGTCGTGTACGAGGGACTGCACACGTACGGCGGGCTCGCGGGCCGCGACATGGAAGCGATGGCGATCGGGATCGAGGAGTCGGTGCAGGAGGAGCACGTGCGTTCGCGCATCGGCCAGGTCTTCTATCTCGGGCGCAAGCTCCTCGGCGCCGGCGTGCCCATCGTGCGTCCGATCGGCGGCCATGCCGTGTTCCTCGACGCCGCGGCGATCCTGCCGCACGTGCCGCGCGAGCAGTTCCCGGCACAGGCGCTCGCCGCCGCGCTGTACCTGCAGAGCGGGGTGCGCGCGATGGAACGCGGCGTCGTGTCGTCCGGGCGCGATCCGCAGACCGGCCGCAACCGCATTCCGAGGCTCGAGCTGGTGCGGCTCACGATTCCGCGCCGCGTGTACACGCAGGCGCACATGGACGTGACCGCCGAGAGCGTCATCGAGCTGTACGAGAAGCGCGACCGCATTCGGGGACTCTCGTTCACGTACGAACCCGAGTACCTTCGATTTTTCCAGGCGCGTTTCGCGCCGGTCAGCGGCAACTCGGTGCTGGAGACGCAGGGCGCGGAGGCCGACGTCGCGGGCTCGTTCGGCGATTTCGACTGATCGGTCGTGGTCCATGGTCCATGGTCCACCGATCGTGGACCATGGACCATCGACATCCGTCATGCACATCCTCGTTCTCAACGTCGGCTCGTCCAGCCTGAAGTTTCAACTGATCGCAACCGATCAACGGGCGATCGATGCCGGCACGGACCAGCGGCTGGCGCGCGGGACCATCGAGCGAATCGGCGGTGAGGCGGTGCTCACGCTCGCCGCCACGGGGCGGCCGCCGCTCAAGACGACGGAGCCGCTCCGCAACCACGCCGCTGCCGTCGAGTTCATCATCTCGTGGCTCGTCGGCGATCAATCCGGCGTGCCGATCGCGAGCGTCGCCGAGATCGAGGCGGTCGGCCATCGCGTGGTGCACGGCGGTGAGCGCTTCACGCACTCCACCCGCATCGATGATGACGTGTGGCGCGCGCTGGAGGACCTGATCGACCTCGCACCGCTGCACAATCCGCACAACCTCCGCGGCATCGCGGCGGCGCGCACCGCGCTCGGCCCCGGCGTTCCGCAGGTGGCCGTGTTCGACACCGCGTTCCATCACAGCCTTCCCGAGCGCGCGTACCTCTACGCCATCCCGTATCAGTTCTATCGCCGCTACCGCGTGCGTCGCTACGGCTTTCACGGGACGTCCCACCGATACATCGCGCATCGCTACCGCAAGCTGTCGGGGCGCTCGCGCGAGGAGACGAAGATCCTCACGCTCCATCTCGGGAACGGGGCGTCGGCCTGCGCGATCGTCAGTGGGGACTCGATCGACACCTCGATGGGCTTCACTCCGCTCGAGGGGCTGGTGATGGGCACGCGCTCCGGCGATCTCGACCCGGCGATCCTCGATTTCATCGCGGCCAAGGAAGGCCTCAGTCTGCGCGACGTCGAGTCGCTGCTCAATACGCAGTCCGGCCTGCTCGGAATCTCGGGGCTCACCGCCGACATGCGCGAGCTGCTCGCCGAGGACGCGGAGCACGGCGACCGGCGCGCGCGGCTCGCGGTGGACGTCTTCTGCTACCGGGTGCGCAAGTACATCGGGGCGTATCTCGCCGCGATGAACGGCGCCGACGCGGTGGTCTTCGCGGGGGGGATCGGGGAGAATTCGCCGACGGTGCGGGCGCGCATCTGCCACGGCCTCGACTGGCTCGGCATCTCCTGCGACGCGGCGCGCAACGACGCGCTGGTCAACGGCGCCGAAGGGCGCATGGATGCACCGGGAAGCCGCGTGGAGCTGTGGGTGATTCCGACCGATGAGGAATTGCTCATCGCGCGGGACACGTGGCGCGTGGTGACGGGCGCCGACCTGCGCTACTGATCGACGCCGCGCCCGCCGGCCATGCACAGGTCGCGCGGCGCGTCGAGCGATTCGACTTTGCTGACGAGTTCGACGGCGCTGGGCCCGAGCGGGCCGTCGGCGGCGCGCGGCTCCGGGCGCGCGGGAGCCCGCTCCGCGCGATAGGCCAGCTCGTGGAAGCCGTTCGCCTCGGCGAGCGAGTGTGCGTGTGCGCGGAACGTGTCCGCGCGCGCACGCTCGCCCAGGGCGGCGTACGCATCCGCGAGATCGAGCAGCGCGACGGCGTGCGGGTACGGCCACTCGACCGGCCCGAGGCGCACGATGCGGTCGCCGGCGGCGGCCACGATCTCGGTCGCGCCGAGCGCCGCGGCGGCGAGGGCCGCACCTCCGAGCGCCGCGAGCACGAGCCTGGGCGACCGCGTGCGATTGACCACCGCGCCGAATCCCCGGAGCGCCGTCGCGTGCCGCCCCATGTCGTGGAGCACCTGCGCCACGTTGTTCAGCACCTCGGCGAGGCGTTCCCGGTCGTACTCCGCCGCCGCCAGCGCGCGGC
>DASZUN010000062.1:0-1790 GCA_035547615.1 Gemmatimonadaceae bacterium
ACGTCGAGGTTGTGATTCATCCGAATGCCGGCGAGCCCTTCGGGGAACATGCCGTGCATGTCCGCCTTGGAGAAGCCGCGCAGCAGCGTGCCGTTGGCGATGAAGTGGATCGAGTCGCCGGTGCAGTGGATGAGCAGCGAATTGGTCGTGCTGCCGTCGGCCCCGAACTTGTGCACGGCGTCGGACGCGGTCCACGGAATGATCGTGTGGAGCTGGGTCTTGTCGTCAGGGCCGGCGCGGTGCCGGATCATGTAGCTTCCGTCCTGCCGTACGATGAAGTACAGGTACTGCGCCTCGGGCGTGCCGAGCTTGGAGCCGCCGACGACGAGCCCGTACGCTTCGCCGTGATCGCCGTGCCCTTCGTTCTTCTTCGTCTGGTGGAACGTGGCGCTCACGGCGTACGCGCCGTTGGTCACGTCGCCGGCGCGCCAGTAGATCGCCGCCGGTCCCGTCGTGAAGTGGTAGCCGTCGCCCATGGTGATGAACTTCACCATCGCCGGCGTGCTGCCCTTCGCGATCTCCTTGGGATCGAGCGCGACGGACCACCCGGCGGGAAACGCGCCGCCGCCGTTCACGGCGATGGTCGGATCCTTGTCTTTGCCCTGCTGCTGCTGTGCGGCGAGCGGCGCTGCCACGGCGAGCGCCGCGAGCGCGATGAGCATCCTGCGCATACGATCTCCCCCGAAACGGTTCGGGGGAGATTATACGCGCCGAGCCCGCTTGTGAGTAGGGTCAGCGAAGCTTCAGCACCGTGCCCACCCGCAGCCGGCTCGATGACAGGCCGTTGAGCTGCTTGATCCGCTCGACCGTGGTGTTGTGCACGCGCGCGATGTTCCACAGGTTGTCGCCCGCCCGCACCTTGTACGTCGCGGTGGATGCGGGGCTGCCGCTCGCCACCTCTCCGCCCGACTCGCTGGTCGTCGCGGGGCCGCGGCGAATCGCCGCGAGCACCGTCGACGGCTCCGGAGACTGCTTGAGCACCGCCACGTGGAAGTGCGCCGGGTGATGCTCCTCCGTCGCCTCGATCACGTGCTTGTCCTCGAGTGCGAGCAGGTTCGTCCGCAGCCACTTGAGGCAGACGGGATTGCTCGGCTTGTGGAAGTCGACCGCCATGCCCGTCGGATGGACCGACTTGGGCGACGCGTTCGGCGGCTGCTCGTCCGTCGGCCGGGCGCCGCTCGTCACCGTCAACCGCTCGCCGCAGGCCTGGTGATACTCGTGGGCCAGCGAGTCCGCGAACGCGAGCGTGTTCGGCAGCACGAACGGAAACGTCACGTCGTCGAGCGTGAGGTCGTCGTTGATCGTGATGAGCATGAGGCCGCCTGCCATGGCGGCCTGATAGACGTCATCGGGCGTTTTGAGAAACGCGAGCTCGTGCGACTGCGCGTCCGAATACATGAGGTCGACGCTCGACGGCGAGCCGCGGAGCGACTGCGCCGCCACGGCTCCGCTCGCGCTCACGAGCCCGACGATAGCTGGTATGAGAACTCTGATGTGCCGCATGCATGATGCATAATGCAGTCATCGTTCCTGAAGGTCCGCCGTCCATGGTCCACGGTCCACGGGGAGAGGCGACGACGTAGAGCCCACGGACCACAGGCCACAGACTAGTACCCCGCCGCATGCCCGTCCTTGCGCGGGTCCGAGCCCGCCATGTATCCGCGCTTCAGCCTGATGATCGCCTGGCTGCCGCCGAACATCGACGCGGGTGCGACCTGCACGTCGTGCCCCATCGCACGGAGTTGCGCGATCACGCTGTCGGCGATCACGGGCTCGACAA
This sequence comes from Gemmatimonadaceae bacterium, assembly GCA_035547615.1. GTDB lineage: Bacteria > Gemmatimonadota > Gemmatimonadetes > Gemmatimonadales > Gemmatimonadaceae > JAQBQB01. The sequence goes on from DASZUN010000062.1 coordinate 1,781, forward strand.
GCACGCGCGT
>DASZUN010000063.1:0-5276 GCA_035547615.1 Gemmatimonadaceae bacterium
CGCTCATGGTGCCGCACCATTTCGCGGCAGCGAAAACGACGAAGCGCGCCGATCGCGTATCCGTTTGACCGGATGCGACTTGCGCGCTTCTTCCTTCTATAGCAGGGGTGGGACTCGAACCCACGACCCCGGCATTATGAGCGAGATCGGGCGCATTCAGCGACAACAACTTACGCCGCGCCCACTCTGAGGCACGACGCACCGCGACGCACGAAAACGCACGGTTTTGCGCGTCCGTGGTGCCGCTCATGGTGCCGCTTTTCGCGCGCGATTCTGTTTCACTGAAACAGATCACTTCCCTGCTCCTTTGATGGCTTTGGGCTTTCGGTTGGCCTGCTCCTTCGCCTTCGCCTCGGCGGCCGCGTCCTGCGCTGCCGCGATCTTCTCCCACTTGTCACGCTCCTCCTGGCTCGGCGCGAAGCGCCCGTAGACCTTGTGGACGAGCACCGCGTTCACGTGTCCCAACTGGCGCGCCACGAGCTCGGCCGGCGTGCCCGCGCGAATCGCGCGCACCGCGTACGTGTGCCGGTGATCGCGCATCGTATACCCGGCATAGATCGCGTGGCCCTTCTTCAGGAGCGCGGCGATCGCGTCGTTGTGCGCCTCCTGCGGCGCCCACCGATGCGGGATCGCGGCGAACAGCAGTGCATCGGGATGGAGCTCGTCGAGGAGCGGCTCGACGTACTCCCACGCCCAATCGGCGATGCGCACGATGCGATCGCGGCTGTGCGTCTTCGTGCCGGCCGCGCGGATCTCGCGGTTGTCCTCGTCCACGTCGCGCCGGCGGAGCGTGAGCACGACTGAGACCTCGATCCCAGAGCCGGCGAGCAGCGCCGAGAATGCGCGGTACGGCGCCGGCTGCGCGTCGGCGAGCCGCTTGGCGTCGGCGGTCTCGAGGTAGTTGACGCGCGGCCGCCCGGGCGCTGGCAGCTCCACGTCGCGCATCGGATCGGTGGCGAGCACGTGGCGCCCAACGAGGTACCGTGTGAAGCGGCGCATACCCTGTCCGCGCTTCCGCACGGTCGCGGACTCGACGCCGCTCATGCCGGCGATCCAGTCGCGCAGCCGCTTCGTCGTGAGCGCCGATCGCTTGAACGGCGCGCCCTCGACGATGAGGAGTCGCACGGCGGCGACGTAATGCTGCGCCGTGTCCGCGGCCACGCCGCCGGACGGCCCGAGCATCACCTCGCGCCAGGTCGCGACCATCGGCTCGAGGTCGACGTCGTCGAGCCGCGCGCGCACCGCGTCGAGATCCTTGTCGCACGCGACCCATAGGTCCCACAGGTCGGCGACGGAGAGCGTCTTCGCCTCGAGACGCGCGAGCACATCCCACGCGCGCGTCCCGAGGGGCCCGAGCTCGTCGAGCATGCGCTGCATCTTCTTCGCCGTTGCGGCGTCGCGGGTGCCCGACGTGCGCGCAACCCACTTCCCCGCCGTGGTGGGCACCTTGACGGTGAGCACGCGCCGGCCGGCGCGACGGAACGCGGCGCTCATGACGCTTTCCTCGGCCGCGACTTGGGATCGCTCACGCGCGCGACCCATTCGTCGAGCTCGCGCACGCACCAGACGAGCAACGGCTTGCGGCCGCGGCCGGGCAGCTCCTTGGGACGTACGGTCACGTGTTGCTGGAAGTAGCGCACGCTCACGCCGAGATACGCGGCCGCGGCCTTCTGTTTGAGATAGGCTGGCGTCATCGGGCGCCTCCCGCCGGATCCGGCGCGAGCGCGTCGACCTGCTCCTCGAGCTCGCCGGCGACGGCTTCGATCGTGTCCAGCGCGCCGGCGCGCAGCTCCTGCGCTTCGGCGTCGACGCGCCGCTCTAGCCGACGGAGGTCCGCCGTCGCCGCGCGCAGGAATGTCGCGAGGATCGCCGCCCGGTTTCGCGTCGTGTCCATCAGAGCGCCCCGCCATGGTGCGCGGTGATGATCCGCTCGGCTTCCTGCAACAGCGTCCAGTCCTCGTTGCGGCCGCCGGCGTCGGGATGCGTGCGCGCTTTCGCGCGACGAATGAGCGCTTTCGCCCAGTCGCGGCTCGACAGCACGGCCGCGGTGTTTCCTTCGTCGTCGGCGAGACGCGCGATCAGCGTCGCCGCCTGGTTGGTCGACAACGTCGCGATCGTACCGCCGGCGCCGGGGAGCGCCTTGAAACCCTCGTACTGACTCGTCGACGAGACGCCGTACCGCTCGACCATGCGGAGCGCCTCGAGCGCCTTCGCGATCGCGTACACGTTGTCCTGCCAAAACGCGAACGTGCCACACGGGAACTGCAGCCGCTTGCCACTCGGCAGCCGAAAGCTGACGATCACGCGTGCGGCCGGGCGCGCGTCCGCGCGCAGCGTCCCGTTTTGGTTGATGTCGCGCGGACCGCGCACGTCGACGGCGAACTCCACATGCGTGCCGCGGAGATGCCGGATCTCACGCTCGAGCATCGTGAGCGTCTTCGTCCACTGCGTCTTGAACGGCGATCGCCGCGGCGCCGCCTTCGGGCCCGGCCACACGGCCGGCAGCGGGGTGATCGTGTACTGCAGCGCCATCAGTGTCGCCCTCCGCGCGAGAACTCGCCGACGTCGGGACACGTCGTGAAGTGCGAGACGCCGCGGCCGTCGTGCACGAACGCCGAGCCGGCGAACATGTCGCGCTGGCGGCGATCGTTCGTCTCGCTCGGCGACTCGCCGCCTTCGACGTCGCAATCGATCGGGATCTTCCGCCCGGTGTCAGGATTCTCGATCCAGTAGATGACCGCGCGGCACGTCGAGCCGTTGCACTGGCTCGAGCGCGTGCCGGCGGGCACCGTGTAAAACTTCGGCGCGCTGCCGAACGTGTGTCCTGTGCGCGGCATCAGTCCGGCGCTCCCTCGAAGAGCCCGAGCTGGTGCGCGTGGACCACCGCACCAGCGAACGGCACCAGGTCGGGGCGCCATAGGCCCCACCGCTGGACGATCGCGCCAAACTCCTCGATGTCGTGGCTGACCATCACCCACTTGTCCTTGCCGGTCTGGTCGTCCACCTCGTGCCCGCAATGCGACAGCTCGTGATCGACGAGCGCGACCTTCTGCATTGCGCTCAGGCCGCGCCACTGTAGCCAGTTGAACTTGAGAACGAAGTCATAGGCGTTGAAGAACTGCACTTCGCCGCTCGCCTTCGACGCCTTGCCCCACACCGTGCGATCGCGCGTCTTCATCTTCTCGCGGAAGACGTACGCGATCGACGCGTTGATCAGGTGCGTGTGAATCACGCGGACGAGCAGCTCGCCGATCGCCTGCGCCTGATCGGCGTTGTGGTAGGTCTCCGACTCGTCCCAGGTGTAGAGCATGGGTGCGGCGAGCGCATGGGCGAGCTCGCGCTCGTACCCGCGTAGCACATCGGGCACGTGCATCGCTGGGATCGGCATCAGCGGCGCCCTCCCTTCGACGGGCCGACGATGTGCTTGTTAACGAGGTTCGTCATTTCGAACATCGAGACCTTCGACTTGCCGCCGAACACGATCTTGAGCTTTTCGTCGGCGTTGATCATCCGACGCTCTTTCTTGTCCTGCAGACCGTGCTTCTTGATGTAGCTCCACAGCTTTTTGGTGATCTCGGTGCGCGGCATCGGCTTGAGGCCGACGATCGCACCGAGCGCCGCGTCGGGCTGCTGCGGCTGCATGAAGTCCGGCTTGCCCGGCACACGCTTCGGCGCTGCGGACTTCTTCGGCGCCACAGGCTTCTCCAGATCCGGCGCCTTCACTTTCTTGAGGTCGACGCGCGCCAGCTTCGCCGCGGCCGCGAGCCGCTCTGGCCCGCGCGCCACGTAGCTCGGAATGTTGAGGTCAGGCGCGAGCAACAGCTGCAGCGCGAGCTTCAACCGTCCTGGCGGGCCGAGTGTGGCCGCGTGCTTCTTGATCATTCCACGGTAGGGCGACATGCCGCCGGTGCGTGCCTTGTCGCCCGTGAGCTGAAGCTGCGCTGCGAGCACGCGCAACGTGTCCTGATGGACCTCTTCCATCACCAACTCGACGAGCAGCGGCGTCCAATCCACCCCGTTCACGCTCCCGCCGAGCGAGCCAGGCAGCTTTGCGGTAATCGCGTCGAACTGCGCGCGACGCAGCTCCGCCTTCGCTCGCTGTTGCTTGCGTTCCGCAGCCTCGCGCGCACGCGCGCGATCTTCGGACGCCTTTTGCGCGGGCGTCAGAGCGCGCGATCCGGAATACTGACGACGCTGAAACTCAGCGTTGTGCTTCTCCCATTCCGCCGCATCGACGGCGTACTGCTGCCCTTCGACCTCGACGACCTGGCCGCCGTAGTTCTTCGCGGCGTCCCGTTGGTGCGTGATGTTTCGCAGCCCCGCGCGATACGTGCCCTGCCGAAACAGTCGATCGATCTCGCTGAGCGGCGCCGGCGTCTCGGTCTTCATAAAATCGCGAAGATCCTCAGCCATGTCTTTCGCGAAGGCTTTCAGCACGCGCTCGGGCAACGCGCCCCATTTCCGCACGATGGGCGCGGCGGCGACCGGGAACACGTTCTTCTCGAAGAACGGCTGGAACGCCACAGGCGCGTTCAGCATCGCCAGCCGGTCGCTTACCGTCGACTTCGCGCGGCCGAGCGCGGTCGCGAGCTGCTGGATGTTCCAGCCCTTCGCGTCCATGATGCGCTTCCACGCCTTCGCCTCTTCCATCGGCGCGAGGCGCTTGCCCTCGTTGAACGTGACCTGCTGGAGGAGCAGATCGCCGGCATCACCAACGTTTGCCTTCACGATCGCTGGGATCGTGTCTCGACCCGCTTTGATTGAGCCACGCAGCCGGCGTTCGCCGTTGATGAGCATGAACGGCGGATACGCGATGCGTGCGCTTAGCAGCACCGTCGCCATATCGCCGTCCTCAGTTACCGACACCAGCTCGCCGGCCTTCGGATGCGGCCGCACGTGCACGGGACTGAGAACTCCCTGCTCGTCGATCGACTCTGAAAGATCGTCGTCGACGTCCTCGCGCGGTTGCTCCGGGTCGGGCGAGATGTCCAACACATTCAGCTCGACGACGAGATCCGTGATCAGCGGTTCTCCGGGCAGATTGCCGGCCTTGCCGATCGGCGCTGTCGCTTCGCGCTCGGTGATCGGCGGATCCGTCTCGTCGAACTCGAACGAGTCGATGTACACGAGGAGCTCGGGCGGCAGCTCGGCGCCACTCGCATGGTGCTTCCGCAAGCAGTCGATGTTCGTGCATACCGGCACGTCGCCCGGGATCCAGGAACACGGACCACTGGGCGTCTGACACGCGGTCGCTTCGGTGCAGCCGCAGTACTTGC
>DASZUN010000064.1:0-6696 GCA_035547615.1 Gemmatimonadaceae bacterium
GCGAAGATGGAGCTGTCGAGCACGATGTCGACGGACATCAACCTGCCCTTCATCACCGCCGACCAGAGCGGCCCCAAGCACCTCAATTACACGTTGACGCGCGCGAAATTCGAGCAGCTCGTCGACGATCTGATCCAGCGCACGCTGGAGCCGATGAAGAAGGCGCTCAAGGACGCGGGGCTCGAGCCCAAGGACATCGACGAAGTGATCCTCGTCGGCGGCTCGACGCGCATTCCGAAGATTCAGCAGATCGTGAAGGACTACTTCGGGAAGGAGCCGAACCGCTCCGTGAACCCCGACGAAGTCGTCGCGATCGGCGCGGCCATCCAGGGCGCGGTGCTCACCGGCGAGCAGAAGGACGTGCTGCTGCTCGACGTGACCCCGCTTTCCCTCGGCATCGAGACGCTGGGCGGCGTGACCACGGTGCTCATCCCGCGCAACACCACGATCCCGACCAAGAAGTCGGAGACGTTCTCCACGGCGGACGACAATCAGACCACGGTCGAGATCCACGTGCTGCAGGGCGAGCGCGATATGGCGCGCGACAACCGCACGATCGGCAAGTTCCAGCTCACGGGGATTCCGCCGGCTCCGCGCGGCATGCCGCAGATCGAGGTGACGTTCGACATCGACGCGAACGGCATTCTCCACGTCTCGGCGAAGGACAAGGCGACGAGCAAGGAGCAGAAGATCCGCATCGAGGCGTCGAGCGGGCTCTCCGACGCCGACATCGACAAGATGGTGAAGGACGCCGAGCAGAACGCCGCGGCCGACAAGGCGCGGCGCGAGGAGATCGACACGCGCAACCGGCTCGACAGCATGACGTACGAGGTCGAGAAGAACGCGAAGGAGTGGTCGGATAAGCTTTCGGCCGACCTCAAGTCGAAGCTCGACGCGGCGGTGGAGCGCGCGCGCAAGGCGCTTCGCGGCGACGACATGAACGAGATCCGCGCGGCGCAGGAGGAGCTGAACCGCACGTTCAGCGAAGCCGGCCAGTCGTTCTACGCGCAGAGCCAGGCCGCGGGCGCGAGCCCGGGCGGTGAGGCGCAGCCCGGCGGCGAATCCGCCGCGAGCGGCGCGAGCGGCGCGAGCGGCGCGAGCGGCGCGAGTTCAGCCGGCGCGCCGCAGGAAGACGTCGTCGAAGCGGACTACGAGATCGTCGACGAGAACAAGAAGTAAAGAAATCGTTGTGTCGGCCCACGGTGGAAACCGTGGGCCGATTCATTCGTGTCGTACTCGCGGGCGCCGGCCGAATTCGCCATCGTTCGGTGCGACGTGCTCGAAACTTGCGCGCCCCCGCTGGGTAGGACCGAAGGTCAACGTCTATTTCACTGGGTGGGATCGTCTATGTCCACGAAGTATGCTCGTGCACGTTTCGGCGCGGCGATCGTCGTCGCATTCCTGTGCGGCCTGGTCTTCGCGTCCGGATTCAACCTCACGAAATTCGGCTGGGCGCAGGGACGCGTCGCCTCGGCCTCGCGACCGACCGCGGCGCAGATCGCGCCCGCGGCCGACATGGAGACGGCCTTCGAGGCCGTCGTCGATCACGCGCGTCCCGCGGTGGTCTCGATCGAGACCGAGAAGTTCGCGAAGCCGGTGTCGCGCAGCCGCTCGAACCCGCACGGCCAGCTGCCGCCGGGGATCGAGGATTTCTTCCGCCAGTTCCAGGGCGCGCCCGACATGCCGTCGGACCAGCCCGAGGAGGCGAGCGGCTCGGGCTTCATCGTCTCGCCCGACGGCTACATCCTCACGAACAACCACGTGGTCGCCGACGCCGACCGCGTGACGGTGACGCTCTTCGACAAGCGCGTATTCCAGAACGCGAAAGTCGTCGGGCGCGATCCGACGACCGACGTCGCGGTGATCAAGATCGACGCGAACAACCTGCCCACGGTGAACCTGGGTGACGACGCGAACGCGCGCGTCGGCCAGTGGGTGCTCGCGATCGGCAACCCGCTGCAGCTCGACTTCACCGTGACGGCAGGCATCGTGAGCGCGAAGGGCCGCAACCAGGCCGGCCTGCTGAACCCCAACGGCAGCAACCCGTACGCGATCACCGACTACATCCAGACCGACGCGGCGATCAACCCGGGCAACTCGGGCGGGCCGCTGCTCAACATCCACGGCGACGTGATCGGCATCAACAGCGCGATCGCGAGCGGCACGGGCTACTACGCCGGCTACGGCTTCGCGATTCCGATCACGCTCGCGAAAGAGGTCATGAACGACCTCATCAAGTACGGCAAGGTGCGCCGCGCGGTGCTCGGCGTGCAGATCGGCGAAGTCGACGCGAACATGGCGAAGGCGGCCGGCCTGCAGACGATCGGCGGCGCGGTCATCCAGTCGTTCAGCCCCGAAGACGACAGCCCGGCGAAGAAGGCCGGCGCGCAGCAGGGCGACGTGATCATCGCCGCCGGCGGCCATCCGATCGACCAGGTGAGCACGCTGCAGCGGATCATCCGCGGCTATCAGCCGGGCGACGTGGTCGATCTCGACGTGATGCGCTTCGGCCAGAAGAAGACGCTGCACGTGAAGCTGGGCGCGCCAGCGGCGGACAACACCACCGTGGCCAGCAACGACGACGAAACGGGCGGCCCGGTGAGCGCGAACAGCAGCACGAGCACCGACAACAGCAAGCTCGGGGTGTCGGTGTCGGCGCTGCCGAGCGCGATGGCGCAGCAACTCAAGGTTCCGACGACGTATCGGACGGGCGTGCTCGTGGGCCACGTGGCCCCTGAGGGTCCCTCGTACCGCAACCTGTTCCCGCAGGACGTCATCGTCCGCGAGCTCCATCCGGCCAGCCGCCCGATCGCGTCGGTGGGCGATCTCCAGCAGGCCGTCTCGTCGCTCGGCAACGGCGACGTGATCACGCTCGAGGTGTACACGCCGTCCCTCGGCTCGACGCGCGTGGTGAGCGTGGCGATACAGAAATAATATTAAATAAGAACTATTATACAAAATGAAACGGGGAGCCGATCGGCTCCCCGTTTCATTCATGCCGCACCCGGCGTCTCAGATCTTCGTGTACACGAACTGGCCGTCGTTGAAGACGATCGTGAGCGTGCCTTTCGAGAGCGCGCCGGCGAACGTGGCGCTCCCGCCGTTGGTCGTGGTGAAATTGATCTGCTGATTCGAGATCGTCCACGTGCCGGTGGTCACGCCCTGCTGCGTCGACGTGCCGGTGCTGGCGAGCGAGTCGATCTCGTAGGTCGCGGTCTCGTCCCAACTCCCGCTCGCGGCGATCACCAGCGTATCCGCCACGAGGGTCCAGCGCGCGGCGGGCGTGCTCTGCGCGAAGATCGGCAGCGCCTGCCCGTTCGCGCTCGTGAGCGTGAACTGTCCGGCGATGTCGGTCTCGGTCGGGGGCAGCGGCGCGGACGTGCTGGCGGTGTCGATACAGGCCGCCAGCATCACCGCCGTCGCCGCGAGAACCACGCGGTGCATCATCTCAGCGCTCCGTCATACGGTCATGCGAGAGGGGGGACTCGAACCCCCAAGCCTTGCGGCGCTGGATCCTAAGTCCAGTGCGTCTGCCAGTTCCGCCACTCTCGCGCCTGCGGCCGTCCGTGCTGCCAGTCCGACGACGCCGGCAATGTAATCGTCAAAACGCGATCCCGACGATGAAGCGCGCCGTCGGGATCACCCGGTCGATGTTGACCCGGTCGCGGTCCTCGGAGCTCGCCAGCACCCGCTTGGCGCCGACGCCCGTGCCGAGGATGAATCGCCGGCGCACGCCGAGCATCCAGTTGTAGTCGGCGATGATGCCAATCGTCGGCGCGTCGAGCGTCTGACGGGTGTCGGTCGTCCCGTTCGTGTTCACGATGTTCGAGAACTTCGTGTAGCCGACCGAGGCGCCGAGCGAGAAGCCACGCAGCACGACCTCGCCCGGGTAGTAGCGCAGCTTGAGGTCGAACGTCGTGAACCGCTCGTCGCTCGCCGCCGTGTACGAGCCCACGCCGCCGAGCGTGATGCCCGGCGCCACCGCGTTCTCGATCTCGATCGAGGCGATGTCGAACGCGATGCCCAGCGGATTGATCCCGATGTACGTGCGATACGGAATGGGAATGAGCGTTCCTTGCGGCACCTGCGCGGCCAGGGCGCCCACGACGGGCGCGGTGAACGCGGCGGCGACGACGGCAAGCAACGTACGAATTCGCATGCAGTGCTCTCGGTTCAGGAAGGTGGCGACCCCGGCTGTACCCGCCGCGGCCGGCTGGCGTTCCGACATCATGATAGTACGCCCGACCGGCCCTCGCCTCGGCCACGCAATCAGGGAACCACGGAGCCCGCGCGCCCGATCCCGCGCCGTTTCTTCTCCCCCGAGCCCCCGCTAGCTTTCCAGCAATGAACATCGAGATAACGCCAAAGAAGACCGACGGGCTCGAGCGCCTGATCGAAGTGCGCGTGCCGGTGGAAACCGTGCGCGACGCGGAGGACAAGGCGGCGCGCCGGTACGCCGGCAGCGTCCGGCTGCCCGGATTCCGCCCGGGCAAGGCCCCGCCGGCCATGGTGAAGAAGCGCTTCAAGGATGCGATCCGGCAGCAGGTCATCGAATCCCTGGTGCAGGAAGCGTTTCAGGAGGTGATGGACCGCGAGCAGCTCAAGGTGGCGTCGCAGCCCCACGTCCACGATCTCAAGTTCGAGGACGGCGAGCCGTTGAGCTTCGAGCTGCACGTCGAAGTGCGCCCGGAGATCGAGCTCGCGCAGACCGAAGGCTTCCACGTCGCGCGCGCCGTCACGCCGGTGAGCGACGAGAGCGTGCAGGAGCAGATCGAGCAGATTCGCGAGCAGAAGGCGGCGTGGTCGCCCGTCGAGTCCAAGCCCGCGCCGGGCGACATGGTCCGCGTGCAGCTCACGACCGCGGACGAATCGGGCGAGTTCCCCGAGCCCCGCGAGTATCCGCTCGTTCTCGGCAGCGGACAGGCGATTCCCGGCGTCGAGGAGCTGATCATGGAGCTCTCGCCCGGCGAGACGGTCGAGCGCCCGGTGCGCTGGCCCGACGACTTCCCCGACGAGTCCCAGCGCGGCACGACGAAGCCGGTGCGCGTGCACCTGCTCGACGTCAAGCGGAAGGCGCTCCCCGCGCTCGACGACGCGTTCGCGCGCGAGGTCGGCGACTTCGAGTCGCTCGACGCCCTCACGGCGACGGTGCGGAAGGACCTCGAGGAGCACGCCAACCGCGAAGCCGACGCGAACGTGCGCCAGCAGCTCGTCGATCAGATCGCGGGCGCGAATCCGTTCGACATTCCGGCGAGCTGGGTCAATCAGCTCATCGACGGCTACATGGAGGCGTACCAGGTGCCGGAGGACGAGCGCGAGCGCTTCCGCGGCGAGTTCCGGCCGGTCGCCGAGCGTCAGGTCCGCCGCGATCTGATCATCGACACGATTGCCGAGCGCGAAGGCCTCAAGGCGAGCGAGTCGGACATCGACGACCGTGTGGCGGAGGTGGCGAGCAAGCGGGGCGCCGATCCGGGACAGGTCTACGCCTCGCTCCAGAAGGCCGGCCGCCTGCGCGAGATCGAGCAGAGCATCACGGAGGAGAAGGTCTTCAAGTGGCTCATGGACCGGAACGAAATCGGAAGCTGAAACTCAACAAGCACCTGACTGGAACGCCGGTCGAGTCACCGGCAACGCACCCCAAGTTTTCACGCCAGCAACCGATACTCTCAGGGACGCCATGCCAACGATCTACCCGCCGTATGTGATCGAGCGCTCGCCGCGCGGCGAGCGCAGCTACGACATCTTCAGCCGCCTGCTGATGGATCGCATCATCTTCCTCGGCACGCCGGTGAACGATGACGTCGCGAACATCATCATCGCCCAGATGTTGTTTCTCGAGGCCGACAATCCGGATCGCGACATCTTCCTGTACATCAACTCGCCGGGCGGCAGCGTGTCGGCGGGCCTCGCGATCTACGACACGATGCAGTACATGAAGTCGCCGGTGAACACGATCTGCATGGGCCTCGCGGCGAGCATGGGCGCGTTCCTGCTCGCGGCCGGCCGCCACGGCAAGCGTTCGGCGCTGCCGCATTCGAGAATCATGATTCACCAGCCGTCACAGTCGGGCGGCGGCGGCACCGCGTCGGACATCGAGATCCAGGCGAAGGAGATTCTCTATCTCCGCGCGAAGATGAACGAGCTGCTGGCCAAGCACACGGGCCAGCCGATCGAGCGCATCGAGCGCGACACCGATCGCGATCGGTATCTGTCCGCCGACGAGGCGAAGGAGTACGGGTTGGTCGACAACGTCATCACGCATCGGGGTGAAGTCATCGAGGCGAGCACGCTCCAGGCCGTCACGAAGTAGCGCGAACGGGCGCATGGCCGGCGCTGGCGCCGGCCATGCGCCCCGATTCGCTACCTTTTCGTCAGCCGGTCGTCTCTTGCTAGGCCGAGGACCGGTCCTTAATTCTCAGATACCCACCCACGTCGGCCATCCGTCACGACCGCCGAACGACGCCTGACCGGCGGTCTGGGCCCACCGCGTTACCCGTTGAGTGATCTGTCATGTCGCACGACAAACACCTACGCTGCTCGTTCTGCGGAAAATCCAAGGACTCGGTCCGGAAGTTCATCTCCGGCCCGTCGGTCTACATCTGCAACGAGTGCATCGCGCTCTGCAACGAGATCCTCGCCGAGGACGAAGAGCGCGAGGTTGCCGAAGCGATCACCCAGGTCCCGACGCCGCAGGAA
>DASZUN010000065.1:0-48810 GCA_035547615.1 Gemmatimonadaceae bacterium
CCCGCGTTCCGGTAGCTGAGCCGAGGTCAGGCTGATGCCGCCGACGTTTCCGCCTGCTTCACCAGCTCGACGTCGATCGTGAGCTTGACCTCGTCGCTCACCATCACGCCGCCCGTTTCCAGCGCCTGATTCCAGGTCAGGCCGAAGTCCGCGCGATTGATCTTGCCCTTGGCGCTGAAGCCCGCGCGCTCACTCCCCCACGGGTCCATGCCGCGCCCTTCGGCGGTCACGTCGAGCGTGACTTCTCGAGTGGTGCCGCGGATCGTGAGGTCGCCGATCACGCGGAACTCGTCCGTCACGTCGCCCTCGATGCGCTTGCTCACGAAGTGCATGGTGGGAAACTGCGCGACGTCGAAGAAATCCGCCGAGCGGAGGTGGTTGTCGCGCTGCTCCTGTCGCGTATCGACGGATGTGACGTCGATCGTGACGTCGATCCTGGAATTCGCCGGCTCTGCTTCGTCGTACTGCACCGTGCCGGTCACCGCGCCGAAGCGCCCGCGCACCGTCGAGATCATGAGGTGACGGACCGAAAATCCGACTTCCGCATGCGCGGCATCGACCGTCCACGTTGAAACGCCTGTAGTCGCCGTACCCATTGTTGCCTCCGCTTAGTTCGCGCCTGAGCTAAATAGTGCTGTACTGTTCTTAAATAGATTGTCCATCCATGAACTATCACTGCAAATAAAAAGCCTTCACCTACCCCAGCACCCCGAGTGTCCTCGCGAGGGCCGCACGATCCCCCGCTGACAGCTTCCCGGAGAACTCCGCCTGGAGCCGCGCGACCGCGTGCGCGCCCGCATTCCGCCGCCGCGTGCCTTCCGGCGTGAGCGCGGCCTTCACGCTTCGCCGATCGTTCGGACACGCGACACGCTGCACGAAGCCGTCCGCTTCCAACCGATCCACCAGCTGCGTCATGTTCGAGCGCACGCAACTCAGCCGAGCAGCCAGCTCGCTGAGCGGCAGCGGCTCTCCGGCCTTCGCGAGCTCGCTCAGCACGGAGAACTTTGCACTCGAGAGCCCCACCTCCGACAACGTCTGCTCGAGCTTGTCCTCGAGCGCATGTGCCGCGCGCAGCAAGGAGAAGATCGTGGTTTCGTCGGCCGCGTGCGGCTCCGTCGCCGGGGGTCGATTGTTCATATATGAATTATACAGGGGAACAGTCGGCGCGTCAAGCGTCGCGTACGAAACTCGCATTCCGGCCCCGCGTCACCCGTGTCCGGAGTCCAACGTGAGCGCACCCGACCGCCGCCCGATTCAGATTCTCGTGTTCGCCGCCTCGCTGCGGCACGGTTCGCTGAACAGCCGGCTCGCGCAGCTCGCGGGCGACATCGTGGAAGAGAACGGCGGCACGGTGGACCGCGCGCACATGGCGGACTTCGAGTGTCCGCCGTTCGACGGAGATGTGGAGGCGGCTGATGGCCCGCCGGAGCCGGCGCTCGCGCTCTGCCGTCGCTTGCGCGCGGCGGACGCGTTCGTCATCGCCTCGCCCGAGTACAACGCGTCGATGCCGGGTGTGCTCAAGAACACGATCGATTGGACGTCGCGGGTGCGGCCGCAGCCGTTTAACGGGAAATCGGGCTTGCTCCTTTCCGCATCCCCGTCGATGGTCGGCGGGAATCGCGGGCTGTGGGCGCTGCGGGTTCCGCTCGAGCACCTCGGCGCACGCATCTACCCCGACATGTTCTCGCTCGCGCAGGCGCACGAGGCGTTCGGCGAGAACGGCCGCATCGCGAACGCGACACTCGAGCAGCGATTCGAGTCGACGATCAAGTGCTTCTTGGACCTGGTTGAGGCGGCGAAGCACTACCCGATGCTGAAAAAGCAGTGGGTCGAGTTCCTCGGCGAGGAACCCGACCCGGCGATCGACCGCGTCGAGACGGACGCGGCGGCGTAACGGCGCGCGAGGAGCGCGCCGCTACTCCACCGTCACCGACTTCGCGAGGTTGCGCGGCTGATCCACGTTGAGCCCGCGCTTCACCGCGATGTAGTACGCGAGCAGCTGCAGCGGGATCACGGTGAGGATCGGATAGAGCATGTCGATCGTCTGCGGGATTCGGATCTCGTAGTCGATCATGCCCTCGAGCACTTCCTCGTGCTGGCTCGTGATGCAGATGACCTTGCCGCCGCGCGCCTTCACTTCCTGGATGTTCGAGACGACCTTCTCGAAGACCGAGTCGTGCGGCGCGACGAAGACGACCGGCATCTCCTCGTCGATCAGCGCGATGGGACCGTGCTTCATCTCGGCCGCCGGATAGCCCTCGGCGTGGATGTAGCTGATCTCCTTCAGCTTGAGCGCGCCCTCGAGGGCGACCGGGAAATTGTAGCCGCGGCCGAGGTAGAGGAAATTCGTCGCGTCCTTGAAGCGCTCGGCGATCGCCTCGATCTCGCTCGCGCGGTCGAGGATCGACTGGATCTGGTCGGGGAGCGCGAGCATGGCCTCGGCGATCTCGCGGCCCTTGACCACCGACATGTTGCGGAGCCGCGCGAGCTTGAGCGTGAACAGCGCGAGCGCGATCACCTGGCTCGTGAACGCCTTGGTCGACGCGACGCCGATTTCGGGTCCGGCGTGCAGATAGATGCCGCCGTCGTCTTCGCGCGCGATCGTGGAGCCGACGACGTTCACCAAGCCGAGCGTCTTCGCACCGCGCCGCTTGGCTTCGCGCATCGCGGCCAGCGTGTCCGCCGTCTCGCCCGACTGCGAGATGACGATGCACAGCGAGTTATCGCTGACGATCGGATTGCGGTAGCGGAATTCGGAAGCGTACTCCGTTTCCGTCTGGATGCGCGCGTTCTCCTCGATGTACAGCTCGCCGATCAGCCCCGAGTGCCAGCTCGTGCCGCACGCGGTGATGATGATCTGATCGATCGACTGGAGCTGTTCCTTCGTCAAATTGAGACCGCCGAGCTTGGAGAAGCCCTCCTCGACGACGAGGCGGCCGCGCATGGTGTTCTGAATCGTCTGCGGCTGCTCGAAGATCTCCTTGAGCATGAAGTGATCGAAGCCGCCCTTCTCGATCTCGTCGAGCGACCAGTCGATGCGGCTCACGCCCTTCTTGATCCGGCGGGCGTTGAGATCGAGCACCTCGTAGCCTTTGGGCGTGAGCACGCCCATCTCGCCGTCGTCGAGGTAGACGACTTGCCGCGTGTGCTGCAGAATGGCGGCGACGTCGCTGGCGACGTAGAACTCGCCTTCGCCGAGGCCGATCAGCAGCGGGCTGCCCTTGCGTGCGCAGACGATTTTGTCAGGGTCGCGGCTCGAGATCACGGCGATGCCGTACGTGCCTTCGACGAGATTGAGCGCGTCGATCACGGCGTCCTCGAGCGGATCCTGTCCGTCCATCGCCGCTTCGATCAGATGGGCGAGGACTTCGGTGTCCGTCTCGGACTTGAACGTGTGCCCCTGCTTCTGGAGCATGGTGCGGAGCGCGCCGAAATTCTCGATGATGCCGTTGTGGACGACGGCGATCGTGTTGGTGCAGTCGGTGTGCGGGTGCGCGTTGCACTCGTTCGGCGCGCCGTGGGTGGCCCAGCGCGTGTGCGCGATGCCCACAGAGCCGTGAATCGGGCTGCCGTTCACGACGCTCTCGAGCGTCGAGATCTTGCCCTTGGCTTTCCGCGTCTCGAGCCCGTGGCCGTTGCTCATGGCGATGCCCGCGGAGTCGTATCCCCGGTACTCCAGGCGCTTGAGTCCTTCGATGAGCAGACCGGTTGCCCCGCGGCGGCCCACGTATCCGACGATTCCACACATAGCGATATCCTTGCGATCCGTTACGCGCCCAGTGCGTCCAGCGGCGCGCGCGACTGACTGACCAGCTCCTGCGCCGCCGTTGCGGAGGGCGCCTCGGCGATTACTCGCACGATCGGTTCCGTCCCGGACGGCCGCACGTGCACCCAACGGTCCGGCCACGAGAGCCGGAGCCCATCCTGCGTATCCACCGCCGCGCCGGGAAATGCAGACCGCAACGCCGTGTACACGGTGTCGAGGCTCGCGTTCGGACGGTCGAGCTTGTCCTTCACGATCACGTACCGTGGCAGCTCCGACACGATCTGCGAGAGCGGCTTGTCGTCCTCGTGCAGCAACTGCAGCAGCAGCGCGGCGCCGATCGGCGCGTCGCGCCCGAGGTGCACCTCGGACAGGATCACGCCGCCGTTGCCTTCCCCGCCGACCGGCGCATGCTCGGAACGCATGCGCACGGCGACGTTCACTTCACCCACTGGCGCCCGGACCAGCGGCACGCCCGCGGCGATCGCCACATCCTCGACGATCCGACTGGTCGAGAGGTTCGTCACCACCGGGCCGGCACGGTGCCGCAGCACGACCTTCGACGCCAGCGCGAGGGTGAAGTCTTCGCCGATCGCCTTCCCCGCATCGGAGACCAGCGCGAGGCGATCGACGTCCGGGTCGACGGCGAAACCGATGTTCGCACCGGACTGAAGCACGAGCCGTTCCAGCTCGCCGAGGTTCTCGGCGACCGGTTCCGGCGGGCGCGGGAAACGTCCGTCGGTCTCGAGGTTGATGGCCATCACCTCGCAGCCGAGATGGTCCAATAGCGCGGGCATGATCGCCGCGCCGGCGCCTCGAACGCAGTCGAGCGCGACCTTGTACCGGCGGGCGCGAATCCCCTCCACGTCCACGTACGGTATCGATAGGACACGATCGATGTGTCGCTGAATCGCACGGTCGTCGAGCTCGATCGTGCCGAGCTGGTCCCAGCGGGCGCGCGGGATTCCTGCGTCGACGAGCGCGCGCATCTCCTCGCCTTCGTGCTTCTCGAGGAAGAGTCCGGACGGGCCGATGAACTTGAGCGCGTTCCACTCGATCGGGTTGTGGCTCGCCGAGATCATGAGGCCGCCGGCCGCGTGGTGATGCTCGACCGCGAGCTGACAGGTCGGCGTGGTGGTGAGACCGACGTCGATCACGTCGCAGCCCACGGATTGCAGGGCGGCGAGCACGACGCGATGGAACATGGGGCCGGAGACGCGACTGTCGCGTCCAACGACGACGCGTTTCGATTGTCCTCGTGAGGCCGCCCACGCACCAAAGCCCGCGGCAAAGCGCGCCACGACTTCCGGCGTCAGCGCTTCCCCCACGCGGCCACGAATTCCAGAGACACTGACCATCAAGCCTTCGTACGCCATTCACCCTCCGTCGAGTGTGCGAAAGCTAGCCCCGCCCCCGAGGCGAGCAAGCGCGCTCAGGCCGACCCGTGCACGCTAGCTTGCGTGCGTATGCTCGAACCATTCTCCCTCCTTCCGCTCGCCCTCGCCGCCACGGGCGGTCACGTCGACGACTACGAAGCGCAGCAGCTCATCGCGGCGGGGCTCACGCTGCTCCAGCGCAGCGCACCGCTCGTGCGGACGCTGGCCGGGAAGCGCGCGGCGATCCTGCTGCCCACGTCGCCGGCGTTCTACACCGCGCTCGCGGCGTCGGAGGGGCGCGGCGCGGTGCTGATCAATCCGCTCGCCGCGCCGCTCGAGATCGCGTACCAACTGGCCGACGCAGGCGTCGGCGCCGTGTTCACGAATTCCTCATTGGCGAGTGCGGTTCCGCCGAACGTGCCGCGCGTGCTGCTCGACGACGCGCCGCGATCGGCGCGCGTCGTGGTCGGGGGCGCCGTGCGGGACGTGGATCTCGGCTCGCACGTGGGGTTGACGATCGAGGGCGACTCGAGCGCGACCGGATCGGACGAAGAGGCGGCGGTCGTCTACACGTCGGCGATGCAGGGCATCCCGCTCGGCGCCATCCTGTCGCACCGCAACCTGCTCGCGAACGCTCGCGCAACGGTGCAAGCCGCCGAGAACACCCCCGGCGACACCGTGCTCGCTCTGCTCCCGTTCGCGCACCTGTTCGGGTTCACCGTCACCGGGAACGCGCCGCTCCTCGCCGGCGCGCGCGTGCGAACGATGCCGCGGTTCAATCCCGCGCGCGCCGCGGAGCTGCTCGCGTCCGGCGAGATCACGCAGGTCGTCGGCGTGCCGACCGTGTACCGCGCGCTGCTCGCGGCGCTCGAGCGGCGCGACAGCGCGCGGCTCGATGGCGTGCGCCTCTGCATCTGCGGCGGGTCGCCGCTCGAGATGGCGCTGCAGGACCGATGGTTCGACCGCACCGGCGTGGAGCTCCGTCAGGGCTACGGACTGACCGAAGCCGGGCCCGTGTGCCTGTTCAATCGCGCGGACTGGCCGAACGCGCGCGGCACACTCGGCGTGCCGTTTCCGGGCGTGGACGTCTCACTCGTCGCGGGAGAAATTTGCGTCCGCGGAGACAACGTGTTCCACGGCTACGTGTCGGGCGGCGACCGCGGGTTGCAGGTCGTGGACGGGTGGCTGCACACCGGCGACGCGGCGCGGCTGAACGAGGACGGAACGGTGGCGTTCGCGGGGGTGCAGAAGCCGATGTTCACGCGGAACGGGTTCAACATCTACCCGCGCGAGATCGAGCTGGCGCTGTCGGAGATGCCCGGCGTGGCCGACGCGCGCGTCACGCCGCAGCGGACCGACGACGGCGAGCTCTCGATCGCCGTCGAGGTGCGCGGCGCGGTGACGGAGGAGGCGGTGCGCGCGTGGTGCGCGCGTCGGCTGAGCGGCTACAAGCAGCCGGCGGTTATTAGCGTCCTCTAAACACGCGCCATGACGGGGTGGGTGGCCGTGCGCGGGAGCAGCTGCAGGTCGCCGCGTTCGGCGGCGGCCATCAGGGCGTCGACGACGTCCGGGTCGAACTGCGTCTCGCGGCAGCGATGGATCTCCTCGACCGCCATCTCGAGCGTCATCTCGCTCGGGCGGTACGGCCGGTCGCTCGTCATCGCGTCGAGCGCGTCGGCGGCCGCGGCGATCCGCGCCTCGAGCGGAATCTCGGTGCCGAGCAGCCCATCCGGGATTCCCCGGCCGTCGAAGCGCTCGTGGTGCGAGCGCACGATGTTGAGGGCGTGCGGCGTGTCGCCGAGGAGCGGCGCCAGGATGCGCCAGCCGAGTACCGGGTGCGTCATGATGTGCTGGTACTCTTCCTCGGTGAGGCGCTCGGGCTTGTTCAGCACCGCTTCGCGCACGCCGATCTTGCCGATGTCGTGCACGTGCCCGCCGAGCTCGATCTGGCGGAGCATCTCGCCCTCCAGGCCCATGCTCTGCGCGATGACGGTCGAGTAGTGGCTCACGCGCACCGAGTGGCCGCGCGTGTACGGATCCTTGAGCTCGAGCGCCTCGGCGAGCGACTGGACGCTGGCGAGGAACAGCTGCTCGAGCCGCCGCGCCTGGATGGCGACGCGCTCCTCCAGTCCCTCGCGGTAGGCCCGGTTCTCCAGGATCAGGCGCCGCTTCTCCAGCGCCTGCGCGACGCGCGCGCGCACGTCCTCGAGCTGGTACGGCTTGATCACGTAGTCCGCCGCGCCGATCGCCAGGCAGTTGACGGCGATCTCGACGTCGGCCACGGCGGTGATCATCACCACCGCGGTGTCCGGATAGCGCGACCGGATCTCTCGCAGCAGCTCGAAGCCGTCCATCTTCGGCATGCGGAGGTCGGACAGCACGAGCATCACCGGGTGCTTCTCGAGCTGTTCGAGCGCTTCGACGCCGTTGCCGGCTTCGATGCACTGGAAGCCGTCGCTTCGCATCAGGTGCACCATCACCTGTCGCAGGCGCGGCTCGTCGTCGACGATCAGACAGTAGCGAACGGCTTCTTCCGAGGCGGGAGCGGTCATCGGTTCCGGTTCAGTTACGGCCATGGCAGCCCGCGGTTATCTTCCGCAGACCTCCAAGAACAAGAGTATCGGCATGACGCGCGTTTTTGACGAGGACCTGGCCGCCGGCTTCGGCACCAAGGCCATCCACGCGGGGCAGCGGCCCGAACCACTCGCCGGCGCCATCATGACGCCGGTCTATCTCACCTCGACCTATGTGCAGGACGGCCTCGGGGTGAACAAGGGGTACGAGTACGCTCGTGGCAAGAATCCGACGCGTGAAGCGTTCGAGCGAAACGTCGCGACCCTGGAGAACGGGCGTCATGGGTTCGCCTTCGCCAGCGGAATGGGGTGCCTGGACTCGATCATGAAGCTCTTCCGTGCAGGCGATCATATCGTCTGCGCGGAAAATGTCTATGGCGGCACGTTCCGGCTCTTCGACAAGCTGCTCCGGCACATGGGGCTCGAGTTCAGCTACGTCGACACGCGCGACCCGCAACGGGTCGCCGACGCGATGACGCCGCAGACGCGCGCGGTGATCGTGGAGACGCCGAGCAACCCGCTGATGCGCCTCACGGACATCGCCGCCGTCGCCGAGGTAGCGCACCAGCGCGGCGCGCTTCTCGTCGTCGACAACACGTTCGCCTCGCCGTACTTCCAGCGGCCGCTCGATCTGGGCGCGGACATCGTCTTCCACTCCACGACCAAGTATCTGAACGGCCACAGCGACATGATCGGCGGCTGCGCCGTCTGTCGTGACGACGGCATCGCCGAGCGGCTGCAGTTCATCCACAATGCGGCGGGCGCGGTCGCCGGCCCGTTCGACGCCTGGCTCGCGCTGCGCGGCACCAAGACGCTGCACCTGCGCATGCGACAGCACGACGCCAACGGCCGCGAGATCGCCAACTGGCTCGCCGAGCAGGTGGGACCGGAGAACGTGTACTACATCGGCCTGCCCACGCACCCGCAGCACGCCCTCGCCCTGAAGCAGATGAGTGGCTTTGGCGGCATGATCAGCGTGGAGCTGGGCACGCGCGAGCGGGCCGCGCACGTGCTCGGACGCGTGCGCGTGTTCTCGCTGGCGGAATCGCTGGGCGGCGTCGAATCGCTGATCAGCCAGCCGGCGGAGATGACCCACGCCTCGGTGCCGCCGGAGCGGCGCGCGGCGCTCGGGATCACGCCGGGGCTCATCCGCCTCTCGTGCGGCGTCGAAGACGTGGGCGACCTGCTCGCCGACCTCGAACAGGCCTTCGTGGGCATCCCCGGGAGTGAGAAGCGCGCATCCGGGCAGCCGCGGCGCAGCCGCGACACCATCGGGTCGGGGGCACCGTAGTAGGGGACGACACCAACCCCTTTTCGCCATGCCAAATCGCGTTCCGCTCGTCCAGATCTCGTCGCGCGCCTGGGAGCATCCCGCGGACCGCGCGGCGCTCAACACGCTGCGCGCCATCCCCGGCTTCGACGACGTCGTGCGCAAGGTCGCGTCGTTCTTCGGCGAGCGCGGCATCCGGCAGCTCTTCCTGGGCGACGCGGTGAAGGTCACCGCGACCCAGCGGCCCAAGATGAACGCGATGTGGACGGAGGTGCTCGAGACGCTCGATTGGCCCGAGCGCCCCGAGCTCTACGTCACGCAGACGCCGATCGTGAACGCGATGGCGGTCGGGTTCGAGAAGCCGTTCGTCGTGGTGCATTCGGGAATGCTCGACGAGCTGACGGACGACGAGCTGCGCAGCGTGCTCGGGCACGAGCTCGGGCACATCATGAGCGGCCACCCGACCTACACGACGATCGCGATCATCCTGCTCTACTTCGGCGTGGGCAACCTGCCCTTCCTCGCGGCCGCCGCCATCCTGCCGTTCCAGCTCGCGCTGCTCGAGTGGCACCGGAAGAGTGAGTTCTCATCGGATCGCGCCGGCCTGCTCGCCACGCAGGACCTGAACACCGTGATGAGCACGGAGATGAAGCTCGCGGGCGGCAAGGAATACGGCGATTCGCTGCGGGTCGAGGAGTTCATTCGCCAGGCCGAGCAGTACGAGACCGGCGGCGACGCGTGGGACACGGTGATGAAGATTCTCAATACCGTCATGCGCACGCACCCCATGCACACCGTCCGCGCGGCGGAACTGCTGCGGTGGCAGCGCGGCGGCGGCTACGATCAGATTCTCGCCGGCAACTACATCCGCCGCGGGCAGGGCGACAAGGATCAGCCGCTGTCCGAGGACTTCGTCGATGCGGCGGGCTACTACGGCCAGAAGACGCGCGAGACCGTGAGCACGTTCAAGGAAGGCATCAAGAGCGCGAAGGACGCCGTCAGCTCGGCGTGGCGCAACCGATGAAGGTTTTGCTGGTGGGCGGCGGCGGACGCGAACACGCGCTCGCCTGGCGCCTGCGGCAGGACGATCCCTCGATCGAGATCATCGCGGCCCCCGGGAATCCCGGGATGGCCGAGCTCGCCCGCTGTGTGCCGGTGAGCGTGACCGACGTGCCGGCACTGCTCGATCTCGCGCGGCACGAGCGCGTGCAGTGGACGCTCGTCGGCCCCGAGGCGCCGCTCGCCGCCGGAATCGTCGACGCGTTCCGCGCGGTCAACCAGCCGATCTTCGGCCCGAGCGCCGCGGCCGCGATGCTGGAAACCTCCAAGGCGTTTTCCAAATCTCTGATGCTCGGCGCGGGCGTCCCCACCGCCGGCGCGCGCACCTGCGCGAGCCTGGACGAGGCGCGCCGCGCGATCGACGAGCTCGGCGCGCCGCTCGTCGTGAAAGCGTCGGGGCTCGCCGCGGGCAAGGGCGTGATCATCTGCCAGACGGCGGACGAAGCCCGCGACGCGGCGCGTTCGATGCTCGAGTCGCACGCGTTCGGCGCGGCCGGCGACACGGTGCTCATCGAAGAGTTCATGGACGGCGAGGAGCTGTCGCTCTTCGTCCTCACCGACGGCGAGCGCGTCGTTCCCCTCCCCGCCGCGCAGGACCACAAGCGCCTGCTCGACGGCGACCGTGGCCCGAATACGGGCGGCATGGGCGCGTACTGTCCCGTGTCGCTCGTCGCGGACGATCCCACGCTCGTCGATACGGTGCTCGAGCGCATCGTCCGGCCCACGCTCGGCGCGATGCGCGAGCGCGGCACCCCGTTCGCCGGCTTGCTCTACGCCGGGCTGATGCTCACGTCCGACGGACCCAAGGTGGTCGAATTCAACTGCCGCTTCGGCGATCCCGAGACCCAGGCCGTCCTGCCGGTACTGGATGCCTCGAGCGCGATCACCGACCTGATGTGCGCGATCGCAACCGGCGACCGGCTCGACGAATCGGTTCGTCTCACGCCGACGCGCGCAGCCGTGACCACCGTGCTCGCCGCCGCCGGCTATCCCGAGCAGCCGCGCACCGGTGATCGCATCGAGATCCCGCGCGACCGCGACGGCGTACTCGTCTTTCACGCCGGCACCAAGCGGAACGCGGATGGCTCGCTCGTCACCGCGGGTGGTCGCGTGCTCGCGATCACCGGGCTCGGCGAGTCGCTCGAGGCAGCCGCCGAGCGCAGCCGTGACTACGCCGAATCGGTGGCGTTCGCGGGCAAGCAGTTCCGGCGCGACATCGCCTGGCGCGAGTTCGCACGACGCACCACCTGACGTTCGGGAACGCGCAGCGTGCCCGAGCTTCCCGAGACCGAGACCATCGCGCGTGATCTCGACCGCGCGGTCGCGGGCCGCCGTATCACCACGGTGCTCGTCTCGCGCGCCGACGTGCTGCGCGAAGTCGGCCCATTGGCGCTCCAGCGCCGTGTTGCCGGAACGAGCATCGAGCGCGTCTGGCGGCGCGCCAAGCTGATCGTGCTCGATTTGTCCAGTGGCGAGCGCATCGTGGTACAGCCGCGGTTCACCGGCGCGCTGCTCATCGACGCGGGCAATCTGCCCGACGAGGAGCGGCACTACTCCACGCTGGAGCTGGTGCTCGACGACGGCCGATCCGTCCACTACCGTGACATCCGACGGCTTGGCACCGTCGCATTGATGCCACCGCGGCGTTTCGCGGAGTACACGTCGCGACTCGGCATCGAGCCCCTTGACCCGTTCTTTACCGCGGCGCATCTATCCGCGACCCTCCGCTCCTCCCGCCAAGCCGTGAAGAAGGTGTTGATGGACCAGCGCGCGATCGCCGGGATCGGGAACATCTACGCGAACGAAGCGCTCTGGCGCGCGGGCCTCGACCCGTCCCGCGAAGCGCGCTCCATCCCGCCGGACCGGGCGAGCGCGCTGCGCGACGCCATCGTCGCCGTACTCGAGGAGTCGATCGCGCTCCGCGGAACGAGCTTCCGCGACTATCGCGACGCGAACGGCGAGCGCGGCGGCTTCGTCGAACGGCTCGCGGTCTACGGACACGAAGGCGACCCGTGTCCGCGCTGCGGGCATCGGCTCATCGGCACGCACGCCATCGACGGCCGAGCCACGGTGCTATGCGCGCACTGTCAAAGCTGAAGCTCCTCCGGCCGCCCACCTCGGACGAGCAGTTGTCCGTGATGCGCAAGCACGTGCGCGATCACGCGACCGATCGCCCGGGCGTGTATCGCATGATCTCCGCCGACGGCGAGATCGTGTACGTGGGCAAGTCCAAGCGCCTGCGCACGCGCCTGTTGAGCTACTTCCGCGCGGCATTTCCCGAGGAGAAGGGCGCGCGCATCCTCCGCGACGCCGAGCGGATCGAGTGGGACTACGTGCCGAGCGAGTTCGCCGCGCTCCTCGAGGAGCTGCGGCTGATCAAGCGGTACCGTCCGCGGTTCAACGTCGCGATGAAGCGCGACGCGCGCAATTATTGTTTCCTCAAGCTCACCCGAGGGCCGGCCCCGAAGTTCGTGGTCGTGCGCGGGCCCGGGCACGACGACGGCGCGATCTATTACGGCCCCTTCCTCGGTGCGCTGAGCGTGGGCGAGGCGGTTCGCGAGCTGAACGACGTGCTCGGGCTGCGCGACTGCGCGAACGACCAGCGGATGCATTTCGCCGATCAGCCCGAGCTGTTCGAGATTTTTCCGAGGACGCCCGGCTGCATCCGGTTCGAGGTGAAGAAGTGCCTGGGCCCGTGCGTCGGCGGCTGCACCGCGCAGCAGTACGACGAACGCGTCGCGATGGCGCGCGCTTTCCTCGACGGCGCGGACGACGGGCCGATAGAGCGGCTGCGCGGCGACATGGAGGCGGCCAGCGAGCGGCTCGAGTTCGAGCGCGCGGCCGTGCTCCGCGACAAGCTGAAGCGTCTCGAGACGCTGCGGGCGCAGTTCGCGCGGCTCCGCTTCGCCTTGGAGACGCTGTCCTTCGTCTACACCGTTCCCGGCTTCGACGGCGACGATCGCGTGTATCTCATCAGGCGCGGCTGCGTCCGCGGCGAGGCGACGCGGCCGCGAACCCCCGCCGAGGCCGTGCGGCTGATGGGGCTCATCGACGAGGTCTACTCGCCGGCGAGCCAGATCGGGGGGCAGATCCCCACCCACGAGATCGACGAGCTGCTCCTGCTGTCCTCGTGGTTCCGCCGCTTCCCCGAGGAGCTGGAACGGACGAGCGCGTCGAGCGCGCCGCCGGCCCTCGACGCCGCGTCCTAGCGGGCTGGCGACGTGACGAAGATCATCGCGTCGCATGGCGCGCCTCCTGCATTAGTGAGCGCTGGCGCAACGAGCGCCTCACTCGACGAGCAGACAACGCAATGGCGACGACCTCCTGGCAACCAACGACCCTCGTACAGTGCATCAGCACGCGTCCGTGGCTCGTCTATCCCGGCTGCGACGAGCCGGGCGGCTGCCACGATCTCACGCTGGGCAAGATCTACGAGATGCTCGGCGTCGAGGGGCAGGGCTCGTTCTACCGGATCATCGACGATTCGGGCGAGGACTACCTCTACCCGATCTCGCATTTCCGCGTGATCTGACCGTCGCTCAGACGGCGAGATCCACCAGCTCGATCGCGACCGTCCCGTTGTCGATCGTCATGCGCGCCACGGTGGGCAGCAGGTGAAACCGGCGCGGCCCCGCCGCGCCGGGATTCACGATCCAGCGCGCATCCGCCCGCACGATGAGCTGCTGGTGCGTGTGCCCGTACACGATCACGTCGGCGGCGTAGCGCGCGAGGAGCTTCTCCGGCGTCGGCGCGCCGAGCTCGTGACCATGGCTCACGTGCACCCGAACTCCGCCGATCTCCATGTCGACGGCAAGCGGCAGGCGCGGATGGCCGGGCGGATCCGTGTTGCCCTGCACCGCGTGCACTGGCGCGATCAGCTCCAGCTCGTGCAGCACGTCGTCGCCGCCGACGTCGCCCGCGTGCAGGATCAGCTCGACCCCGGCGAGCGCGGTGTGGACGTCCGGCCGCACGAGACCGTGCGTGTCCGAGATCAACCCGACAGTGTACGCCGTCCGCGCCGCGGTCATTCCTCCGGCGATCCCCAGCGCGGCGCGAGCGTCTGCGGAACCCCCACGTGGTCGAGGATCCGCGCGACGATGAAGTTCACGAGGTCGTCGATCCCGCGCGGTTGATGATAGAAGCCCGGCGCGGCCGGCATGACGACCGCGCCGGCGCGCGTCACGCGGAGCATGTTCTCGAGATGGATCGCGCTGAGCGGCGTCTCGCGCGGCACGAGCAGCAGCGGCCGGCGTTCCTTGAGCGCCACGTCGGCCGCGCGTTCGACCAATGAGCGCGACGCCCCAACGGCGATGGCCGAGAGCGTGCCCATCGAGCACGGGCAGATCACCATTCCCGCGCTGAGCGCGGAGCCCGAGGCCGGCGCCGCGCCGCGGTCAGCGTCGTCGAACACGGTGATCCAGTGGTCCCACCGTGCGCTTCCGATCCGCTCGCGCAGCTGCTCGACCGAGGCGATCCCCATCTCGGTGCGCAGCAGGCGCACGCCGTGGCTGGAGACAATGAGCTGGACCGGCTGCTCCGCCGCAACGAGCGCTTCGATGAGCCGCACGGCGTACGGCGCGCCGGACGCTCCCGTGATCGCAACGACGAGGGGGCGGGCCGTCACCGGGCGAGCCCGAGCAGCGAATACAGCGGCGCGCCGTGATGCACCAGGCGGCCCACCAGCACGCAGCAGAAGAAGAGAATGCTGATGACGCCGTTCATCATGAAGAACGCCGCATCGAGCCGGGAGAGGTCGTTCGGCCGCACGAGCGAATGCTCATAGACGAGCAGCGCGGCGGTCACCACCACGCCAAGCGCGTAAAACGACCCGCCGGACGTGCCGGCAAACGTCGCCGCGCCGACCATCGCGAGCGAGATGACGGTCAGCGCGTGCAGCACGCGCGCCACGCGGAGCGCCGGCACCTGCCCGATCGCCGCCGGCAACGAGTGCAGCCCGTGTCCACGATCGAAGTCGACGTCCTGCAGCGCGTAGAGCACGTCGAACCCGCCGCCCCAGGTCATGACCGCCAGCGCGAGCGCGAGGAGCATCCACCACGGTGTGCTCCACGCACCGGTCACCGCCAGGTAGCCGCCGACCGGCGCGATCGCCATGCCGAGTCCGAGCACGAGATGGCACCAGCGGGTGAACCGCTTGGTGTAGCTGTAGAAGAGCACCCAGCCGAGCGCGATCGGCGACAGCTCGGCGCACAGTGGATTGAGCTGCCACGCTGCGACGACGAACAGCGCCGATGCCACCGCCACCGACGCCACCGCTTCGGTCACCTTGAGCGCGCCGCTCGGGATCTCGCGCTGCATCGTGCGCGGGTTCCGAGCGTCGATCTCGCGGTCCACGATCCGGTTGAAACCCATCGCGGCGAAGCGGGCGCAGGTGAACGCGAGCACGATCCACCCGATCGCCGACCAGGTGACGGTCTCGTGATAGGAGGCCAGCACCACACCGACGAGCGCGAAGGGCAGCGCGAAGAGCGTGTGCGGCAGCTTCACGAAATTGACATAGACCAGCCAGCGCGAGCCGCGGTGCGCAAACGTCTGGCCTTCGCGGACCGCGGACTCCGGCGTGCGGGGGCTGCCGCTGCTCACCGGACGCCCTCCGGGCCCAATCCCAACCGCGGCCACATCGCATCCACCTTTCGCTTCGTCGCCTCGTCCATCTCGATCACGTCCGGCCATTCACGCGTGAAGCCCTCTTCCGGCAGCTTCTTCGTTCCGTCGAGCCCCATCTTGGATCCGTAGGTGAACGCGCGGCTCGAGTGGTCGAGCACATCCATCGGCCCCATCGTGAAGCGCGCGTCACGCTCGGGATCGATGTTGTTGAGCGCCACCCACCACGCCTCCTGTGGATCCTGCACGTTCACCCAGTGGTCCACGACGACGAGCACCTTGGCGAGCGACATCAGGCCCTGCCCCCAGAGCGCGTTCATCACCTTGTACGCCTGCCCCGGGTACTCCTTCCGGATCGAGACGAATACCAGGTTGTGAAAGATCCCTTCCGCCGGCATGTGGTAGTCCACGATCTCGGGGATCGTGAGCTTGAGCAGCGGCAGAAAGATGCGCTCGGTCGCGTGGCCGAGGTAATAGTCCTCCATCGGCGGCCGGCCGACGATCGTCGCCGGAAAGATCGCATGCTTCCGCATCGTGATCGCCGTGACGTGTACCTGCGGATAGAGATCGGCCAGCGAGTAGAAGCCGGTGTGGTCGCCGAACGGGCCTTCCGTCACCAGCGGCTCCGCCGGGTCGATGTAGCCCTCGAGCACGAAGTCCGCCTCGGCCGGCACCTCGAGGTCGCACGTCACCGCCTTGGTGAGCGCGACGGGATGCTTCCGTAAGAATCCTGCAAAGAGGAATTCATCAACCGTGGGCGGCAGCGGCGCGCTCGCCGAGTACATCGACGGCGGGTCCGCGCCGATCGCGATGCACACGGGCATCTTCTCGCCGCGCTCGGCCATCTCGCGCCAGTGCGCCGCACCGACCTTGTGCCGCTGCCAGTGCATGGCGAGCGTGGTCTTGCCCGTCTGCATGATGCGGTACATGCCCACGTTCCGGATGCCGCGCTTGGGATCGCGCGTGATGACCATCGGGAAGGTGATGTACTTGCCGCCGTCCTCCGGCCAGCACTTGATGAGCGGCAGCTGGTCGAGATCCACCTCGTCGCCGCGCCAGACCACGTCCTGCGACGGCGCGTCGCCGCGGCGCATGCGCGGCGGGAACTTGCCCATCTCGAGAAGCCGCGGGAGCATCGCGAGCTTGGCGATCACCCCCTCCGGCACCTTCATCTCGAGCATCTCCGTAATACGCGCGCCGATCTCGTCGAGCCGCTCGACGCCCATCGACATGGCCATGCGCCGGATCGACCCGAACAGGTTGATGGCGACGGGAAACCGCGAACGCGAACCGTCGCTCAGCACCGGATGCTCGAAGACGAGCGCCTTGCCGCCGCCGGGCTGCTTCATCACCCGATCCGCAATCTCGCACAGCTCGAGATCGACGGAGACCGGATGCGTGATTCGCACGAGCTCGCCCGCCTGCTCGAGTTGAGTGACGAAGTCGGAGAGAGTATCGATGGTCATCCCGAACGAAGTGAGAGATCTAACGTGACGAACGCGAGGCAGGCTCAGCGGCCAAGATGGGAGATTCCTCGCTGCGCTCGGAATGACTCAGCGCGCCGGTCATGCCTTGGTCCCGACGTGAATCGCCGCGATGCCGAAGGTCAACGTTCGCCAGGAGACGTCGGCGAAGCCAGCGGCGCGCATGCGCCCGGCCAGCTCCTCCTCGATCGGAAAGTTGGCCACCGACCGAGGGAGATACTGGTACGCGGTCCGATGCCCGCTGATCATCCCGCCGATGAACGGCAGCACGTGGTGGAAGTAGAGATGATAGAACGAGCGGACGAGCGACGAGCGCGGCGTCGTGAACTCGAGGATGACGAAGCGGGCGCCCGGCTCGAGCACCCGGTGCACTTCGCGCAGCCCGCGATCGAGATCGGCAACGTTCCGGATCCCGAACGCCACGATCGCGCCGGACATCCCGCTGGTCGGGAGCGGAAGCTGGAGCGCGTCCGCGGCGACCGGAGCCACGCTCTCGGGCGGTGACTTCCGCACCCCCGCACGCAGCATCGGCTCGGCGAAATCGGCGCTGACCACGCGCCCTGCGAATCCCGCGCTGCGCGCGAGCTGCGTCGACACGTCGAGCGTGCCGGCGCACAGGTCGACATAGCTGCCCTGGGGAGCGCGCTGCCAGTTCAGCGTGGCGATCGCCCTCCGGCGCCACCGCTTGTCGATGTTGAAGCTGAGCAGATGATTGAGGAGATCGTAGCGCGGCGCGATCTCCGAGAAGATGCGTTGCACGTAGGCGCGCTTCTCGTCGCCGCCGGCCGCCGCCGCGCGTACTTCCGCCGTCTCCAACTCGCTCACTGGCATCCGGAGAAAACTGCCCGTCGCGTGAGGGTGAATCAAGCGACGTGGCTGGATTGGTGTCCCGCGCGCGGATACTTTCAGGAAACCCGGCGCCATGCGCTTCGGCGCGTCGCGCTCCACCAGGCCGATGCCCCCAGCCCTCGACCTCACCAATCTCCCGGACGCCGACGTCGTCGCGCTGGCCCAGCAGGGACGCGACTCGGCATTTCGCGAATTGATCCGGCGCTACGAGCGGCCGGTCTTTTCGCTCATCTACCGGATGGTGCGCGACCGCGAGCTCGCCGAGGACCTGGCCCAGGACACGTTCATCAAGGTCCTGAACCACATCGACCGCTATCGCCCCGAATTCAAGCTCTCGAGCTGGTTGTTCAAGATCGCGAACAACGTCGCGATCGATCACCTGCGGCGCCGGCAGCTCGAGACCGTGAGCATCGACGGGTCGCCCCACGCGCAGACCGCCGACGCGATCGAGGCCACCTCGTTCGACGTCGTCGGCCAGCAGGAATCGGCGCTCGACGAGCTCGAGGCGCGCGAGCTTGGGACCGCAATCGAACGCGCGATTGCCGCCCTCAGGCCCGAATACCGCTCCTGCATCATGCTTCGCCACGTCGAGGGCCGGTCGTACGAGGAAATCGCGGCCACCCTCGATCTGCCGCTCGGGACCGTCCAGACGTATATCCACCGCGCCAGGCACGAGCTTCGCCAGGCGCTGGAGCATGTAAGGGAGGGCGGAGGGTAATGGACGTCACCACCTCGGCTGAAACCATTGCTGCTGCTCCCCCGTACGCCTCTCCGGAGACTCCATGAATCACAGGCACCTGCTTCCTGACGAGATCGACCTCCTCCTCGGCGATGACGAGGTGGGCTTCGGGGTCGCACCCCTCAAGGCCCACGTTCGCGACTGCGCCGAGTGCCGCGCCCGCATCGACGAGGCGCGATCGATCGTGGATGCCCTGGAAGACCTCCCGCACTTCGCTCCGTCGCACCGGTTCGCCGACAACATCATGGCGCAGGTGCCGGTCTTCGTGCCCTGGCACGTGACCGCACGCGCGACGGTCGGCCGCTGGCTGCCGCGGTCGCGGCCCGCGCGGGTGGCCGTGGCCGCCATGGCCACGTCGGTCGCCGCGGTCCTCACGATCGCGATCCTCTGGATCACGACCCAGACCGACGCCGTCGTGCTCGCCTCGGGCATGGCCGGCGATCAGGTACGGAGCTTCGTCTTCGACGCCGGCCGAACCGTGCTGTCCACCGTGTTTGGTGATCAGATGTTTACGATCATCCAGCGCACGGGGACCGTCGGGATCGCGGCCGCGCTGATCGGCCTGGCCGCGACGGCCGGCGCCTCGATCGCCGGACTCCGAGCCCTCGCCGTCGCGTCGAGCCGCCGCCGGGCGTAACCATGCGCGCCCTCATCGCACTCGTCGCTCTGGCGCTCGGCGGTTCGCCGGCGCCGGCGCAGACGGCACAGCCCAAGGTTCAATCGGCCGCTCCAGCGGCCCAGTCCGATACGAGCCACGTCGCGACGGCCGTCGCCGAGCGCCGCGCGGCGGGCGACCGCACCATTCCGAACGCCGACCACTTCACGTACGGCAATCGGACGGTCCAGCCCAACACGACCGTCGACGGTCCGATCGCGATCGCGCGCGGTAATCTCGACGTGTTCGGGACGGTGAACGGCAGCGTGTTCGTGGTCGACGGCGACATCCGCGTGCACCGCGGTGCGCGCGTCACGGGCGACGCCTGGTCGGCCGCGGGCTCGGTGATCATCGACGGCGGGGTGGTGGAAGGCGAGCGCCGCGCGATCAACTCCGGACCGGGGATCGCCGCACCAACGCCCGCGCCGGTCGCACCAGCCAGACCGCTCACCACCTGGCAGTCGGTCAAGCTCGTGATCGGGTGGTTCGCCCTGCTCGCGATCATCGGCATCGGCGTCATGGTGTTCGCCGAAGCGAATCTCGACGGCGTCGTCGTGGCACTGGAGCGTGGATTCGCCCGCGCGTTCTGGATGGGGATCGCCGGGCAGCTGCTGGCATTGCCGCTGCTGCTCGTGATCGTCGTGGCGCTCGCGATCACGCTGATCGGCGTTCTGCTCATTCCATTCGCGATCGTCGCCTACGTGATCGCCGCCGCGGGGCTGGTGACGCTCGGCTTCCTCGCCGTGTCGCGGCTGACGGGCGGCGCGTTCGGCCGCGACGGCGGCGCGACACCCGCACGCGCGGTGCACCTGCGCGGCCTGGTCATCGGGCTCGTCGTCTACCTCGTGATGTGGCTCCTGGCGGCGTCGCTCGCGAACGTGGCCGTCGCGGGCGCGGTGCTGCGGGCGATCGCGATCGCCGTCACGTGGGTCGCCGCGACCCTCGGCCTCGGGGCGACGCTCGTTTCGCGCGCCGGCACCGAGCGCGCCACGGGGCGGAAAGCAGCCGCGACCGACGAGCTTGCCTGGCAGACGCCCACACCCGTGAGCGGCGTTGCCGCGGCCACGCGGCGTCCGGTCTCCGCGACGAAGTAAGCCCGAGGCTGGTCCATCGCTTGCTCGACGCCTTTGATCACCATGGTGATCAAACGCTTTCGCGTCGGGCCCCTGCTCAAGAAGGTCGTGCGCGAAGTGGGCGCCGACAACATCGGGACGCTCGCCGCATCGGCGGCGTACAACTTCTTCTTCTCGCTGTTCCCGCTGCTGCTCTTTCTCACTCCGCTGCTCAGCCTGATCGGGAACAAGCAGCAGTTGGTGGGCTGGCTCATGTCCCAGCTCACGAGCACGCTCCCGCCGCAGGACGTACCCGCCGTGCGCCAGATTCTCGAGGGCGTCGTGTTCGCCAAGAACGCGCCCGGCCTCGTGTCGGTGGGGATCGTGCTCGCCGCCTGGTCGGCGTCGAACATCTTCGGCACGCTCATGGGCGCGCTCAACACCGCGTACGACGTGCACGAGACGCGATCGTGGCTGAAGCAGCAGATCATCCGGCTCACCGCGTTCGTGATCGGCGGCGTGATCATGATCGTGTCGACCGTCATCTTCCTGAACGGCGAGGGCGTCGCAAGCTGGGTCGGCGGGATTCTCCATCTCGGCCCCGCGTTCGTGCTGGTCTGGAAGATCGTGCAGTTCCCGATCGCGATCTGCGGGCTCGTGGCGCTGGCGTTCCTCACGTTCTATGCGCTGCCCAACGTCCGGCAGCACAAGGGCCAGGTATTCGTCGCGGCGCTGATCACCGCGCTCCTCTGGATCGCCGCTACGCTGCTGTTCCGCCTGTACGTGCAGCACTTTCCGCCGAACCCGGCCTACGGCCTCATCGGCGCGATCATCATCATGCTCACGTGGATGTACTACACGATGTACGTCGTGCTGATCGGCGGTGAGCTCGCGTCCGAGCTGCACCACGGCACGGGCGCCATCGCGCCGGACAAGGGCGCGGTGTACCTCGGCCGCATCGTCTCGGGCAACGGTCCGGGAAGCGCGTCGATCGAGCGCGACGGGTAGTCGCGCGGCCGTGTCGATTTCGCGGGCCTGAACGAGTTTCGTCGCTCGTGTCGATTTCGCGGGCGGCGCTTCGACGTGTTGGTAGAGAGCCGGTATGGTCGCCCGGTCCGCGGGACCGGCCACCGGCTCGAAACCCGAGCCAGATGGAGACACGTCGATGCGCACCACCGAAACGAAGCGCGCCAATCGCGCGCTCTGGACGATTCAGGCCCTGCTCGCCGCACTCTTCGCGTTCGCCGGCAGCATGAAGCTGATCCTGCCCGCCGCGATGTTGAAAGGATCCTTCCCGCTTCCAGTCGAGTTCCTGCGCTTCATCGGCACGTGCGAGCTGCTCGGCGCGTTCGGGCTGATCCTGCCCTGGCTGCTGCGGATCCGACCGGTGCTCACGCCCCTCGCGGCGTCAGGACTCGCGATCATCATGATCGGCGCGACCGTGGTGACGATCCTCGGCGGAAGCGTCGCTGGCGCGACGATCCCGCTGGCCGTGGGCGTGCTCGCCGGCACCGTGGCTTATCGGCGGTTTGCCCTTGCCTGATCGGCGGCGCGGCGTGTGATTGGATGCCGTGACGGCATCCGACACACACCGCGCGATCGAAGCCATCTGGCGCATCGAATCGGCGAAGCTCATCGCCGGGCTCACGCGGATGGTGCGCGACGTGGGCGTGGCCGAGGATCTCGCCCAGGACGCGCTGCTCGCGGCGCTGGAGAAGTGGCCCGAGTCGGGCGTGCCGGACAACCCGGGCGCGTGGCTGATGGGCACGGCGAAGCATCGAGCGATCGACCTGCTTCGCAAGCGCTCGCTGCACGATCGCAAGCACGACGCGATCGCCGCCGACCTCGAGCGGCGACACGAGGATGCCGTGATCGACATTCACGAATCGCTCGACGATGACGTCGGCGACGATCTGCTGCGGCTCATGTTCATGACGTGCCACCCCGTGCTCTCGCGGGAGGCGCGCGTCGCGCTCACGCTGCGGCTGCTCGGCGGACTCACCACGGACGAGATCGCGCGCGCGTTTCTCGTGCCGGAGCCGACGATCGCGCAGCGCATCGTCCGAGCGAAGAAGACGCTGAACGCGAAGCAGGTGCCGTTCGAGGTCCCGCGCGGCGAGGACATGGCGGCGCGGCTCTCGTCGGTGCTCGAGGTGATCTATCTCGTGTTCAACGAGGGGTACGCCGCCACCGCGGGCGACGATTGGATGCGCACGGAGCTCTGCGAGGAAGCGCTGCGCCTCGGCCGCATCCTCGCCGAGCTCGCACCGACCGAGCCCGAAGTGCACGGCCTCGTGGCGCTGATGGAGATCCAGGCGTCGCGATTGCGGTCTCGCCTTGGCGCCGACGGCGAACCGGTGCTGCTGCTGGATCAGGATCGGAGCCGCTGGGACCAACTCCTGATTCGTCGGGGCCTCGCCGCGCTCGCGCGCGCCGAATCGCTCGCCGAGCCGCCGGGTCCGTACTTTCTGCAGGCCGCGATCGCCGCATGTCACGCGCGAGCGCGCGACGCACATGCAACCGATTGGTTGCATATCGCGTCGCTCTACGAGACACTCGGCCGCGTCGTGCCGTCGCCGATCGTCGAGCTCAATCGCGCCGTCGCCGTGGGGATGGGGTTCGGCCCGGCCGCCGGGCTCGAGATCGCCGACGCGATCGCCGCCGAGGGTGCGCTCGCGAGTTATCATCTGCTGCCGGCCGTGCGCGCCGATTTCCTCGCGAAGCTCGGACGCAACGCGGAAGCGCGCGACGAACTCCATCGCGCGGCATCGCTCACGCAGAACGCGCGCGAACGACAGCTGATGCTCGACCGCGCCGCGCGGCTGTGAGATCGCTCGGTCATTCCGAGCGCAGCGAGGAATCTTCTTTCATGGTCGAGATCTCGACCCAGAGAGAAGATCCCTCGCTCACGCTCGGGATGACGGCGCTAGTCGGAGCGCACGCTACGAGGAATCTTCTCGCCGAACCGAGATCTCGGGATGACGGCGCTAGTCGGGGCGCACGATAATCGGAGCGCCGCGCACCAGCCCGAGGCGCTCGGCCGCGCTGCCGTTCCGCACGGCGATCTCGATGAACCCGGACGACCCGACGACGCACACCGGCTCTCCGGGCGCCACCTCCGCGTAGGTGCGGCGCAGGGGCAGCCGGAGCTCGCCAATCTCGACCACGCCTCCGCGAAGCCCGAGCACGTTCGTGATCGCGTTGCCGAAGCGATCGAGGATGATGATCTCGCCGTCGATCGCGCCGTCGGCGCGACGCACGGCCTCGGGAGTCCGGCGGATAATGGGCGAGCTGCATTCGATCCCGAGTGTCTCGATCGACACGCCACAGGCGAGCGCCGCCGCGGCCGGAGCGAAGACGTCGCGCCCGTGAAACGTGGCCGAGGCGCCGCGCGGCGTTGGGAGCTCGACCGCGCGCGCGCCGGGCGCGAGCAGCGCCGGCGAGAGCACCCCGTTGTCGGGCCCGACGAGAAACCGGCCGTCACTGGCGACGGCGAGCGCGGCGCGCGCCGAGCCGACGCCCGGGTCCACGACGACGAGGGGCACCGTGCCCGCGGGGAAGCGGCGCCACGTGCGCGCGACCGTGAGTCGCGCGCGCTCCACGTCCTGCGGCGGAATTTCGTGCGTGATGTCGACGAGCTGCGCGTCGGGAGCGCGCGACACGAGCACGCCCTTCATCTCCCCGACGTAGCCGTCGGCGGTGCCGAAATCGGTGGTGAGCGTGATCGTCGTTCGCATCGTCACACTGATCTGCGCTTCCAGCCACCCGCGCGCCAGAGGGCCGACATCGCGATCCCGCGTCCGATCGCGGTGAGCGAGATGACCCACCAGATGCCGATGCTCCCCCAATGCGCCGCCGCCCACGCCGCGAGCGGGATCCGCGACGCCGTGAGCGCGGTCGACGAGAGCATGGGCGGAACGGTGTGCCCCGCTCCGCCGAGCGCGCCCTCGAGCACGATCTCCGCGCACACGGCGAGCTGCGAGATCGACGCGACGCGCAGGTACTTCACCGCTTCGGCGATCACGGCCGGATCGTGCGTGAACATCGACGCGAACTGCCGCGGGATGGTCAGCTCGAGCGCGAACGCGACAACGCCGAGCATCGTGCAGAACGCCATCGCCATCCAGCCCGCGCGCTCGGCGCGATCGGGCCGGGCGGCGCCGAGATTCTGCCCGACGATGGCCGCCGTCGCCGCGCCAAAGCCCACGCCGATCATGAACAGCCAGCTTTCGACGCGATGGCCGATGCCGAGCGCGGCGAGCGCAGGCGTGCCGAACTGCGTCACGATCCGCGTGAGAAAGATGTAAATCAGGCTGAACGTCGTTCCGGTGACGGCGGTCGGCAGCCCGACGCGGCAAATGGACCAGATCGACGCGAGCTGCACGCGCCCGATCCGCAGCAGCTTCCGCCGCGCCGCGATGCCGATGCCCAGCACGAACGCGGCGCCGCGCGTGCCGATCGTCGCGATCGCCGCACCGGCGATCCCGAGGCGCGGCAGTCCGGCCCATCCGAGCATCAACGCGGGGTCGAGGAACAGCGTGACGCCGACCGACGTGAGCAGCAGGACGAACGGCGTCTTCGTGTCGCCCGAGGCGCGGAACGACGCGTCGACGGCGAAGAAGCCGTAGATGAGCGGCGTGCCGAGCAGATACGTGCGGAGATACGTTTCGCCGAGCGCGGTCACGTCGACCGGCGTTTCCATGAGCGCGAACAGCGCGCGAATGTGCGTGGCGCCGATCGCGCCGACGATCCCGCCGAGCACGACGCCAAACACGAGCGTGTCGCCGGCGATGCGCGACGCCTCGTTCGGCCGGTGCTCGCCGTACCGGCGCGCCGCGACCGCGGTGAGCCCGACGCCGATCATCTCGGCGAACGAGACGATCATCCAGATCCAGAAGAGCGATGTGGAGACGGCGGCGAGTCCCGACGCGCCGATGCGCGTGCCGACCCAGAACGCGTCGACCGACGAGAAGAGCGTCATCAGCAGGGACGACGCGACCGCCGGGAGCGCGACCTTCAGGATCGTGGCGCGCAGCGAATCCGTGACGAGTTGCGCCGCCTCGCGCGCGTCGCTGACGGCGACGGGCGCGAGGCCTTCGTGCGGCTCGACCGGAAGCTGCGG
This sequence comes from Gemmatimonadaceae bacterium, assembly GCA_035547615.1. Taxonomy (GTDB): domain Bacteria; phylum Gemmatimonadota; class Gemmatimonadetes; order Gemmatimonadales; family Gemmatimonadaceae; genus JAQBQB01. The sequence continues at coordinate 25,565 of DASZUN010000065.1, forward strand.
TTCCGCAGCCGGAACGGGATCGAGCACGCGGAACGCGGTTCAGCGGGTGACGGCCGCTCCCGCTCGCTCGGCGACGCGCTCGGTCATGGCGACGAGCGCCCGGGCCGCCGACGACTGCGGATCCGTGACGACGATCGGCGCGCCGGTGTCGCCGCCCTGCATCACGGGCGGATAGAGCGGAATCTGCCCGAGGAGCGGCAGCTCCAGCTCGCGCGCCAGCCGCTCGCCGCCGCCCGATCCGAAGATCGGCGACGGCTTGCCGCAGTGCGGGCACTCGAACCAGCTCATGTTCTCGACGATGCCGAGCACCGGCACGTCGACGCGCTCGAACATCTTGGCGCCGCGGAGGGCGTCGCCGACGGAGACTTCCTGCGGCGTGGTCACGATCACCGCGCCCGACACTTCCGTCGACTGCACGAGCGTGAGCTGCGCGTCGCCGGTGCCCGGCGGCAGATCGACGATGAAGTAATCGAGCTGCCCCCACGCGACGTCGCCGAGGAACTGCGTGATGATCTTCATGATGATCGGGCCGCGCCAGATCGCCGGCTGGTCGCGATCGATCAGCACGCCGAGGCTCATGACCTTCACGCCGTGCGCCTCGAGCGGCACGATGCGCTCGTTGATCACCATCGGCGGCTCGGAGAGCCCCATCATGGTCGGGATGTTCGGGCCGTAGATGTCGGCGTCCATGAGCCCGACGCGCGCGCCGCTCTGCGCGAGGGCCACGGCGAGATTCACCGAGACGGTCGATTTGCCGACGCCGCCCTTGCCGCTCGACACGGCGATGACCTTGCCGAGGTTGGGGTACTGCTTGGGCGTGGGCGCGGGCACGCGCTGCTGCGCGGGCGGCTGGTCCATGACGGGGAGCGCGCGGCTGGCCGGCTTGCGGTTGGGCGCGAACTGCGCCGCGTCGGCCACGTCGACGGTGACCTCGGAGACGCCTTCCACGTTCTCTAAAGCCTGTCGGACGGTGCGCGCGAGCGCCGGATCGTCGCCCTGGGCGAGGAGCAGCGTGAGGCGCACCTTGCCGGAGGTGGTCGTGGCGACGTCGCGCACGGCCTGGCTGGCGACGAGGTTGTCGCCGGTGCGCGGATACGGGATGCGGCTCAGCGCGTCGGCGATGCGGGCCTGCAGTGGATTAGTAGCCATATGTCACTAAATCGCAGCGCCCGGGCGTTCGCTCAGGCGGTGCGTGCGGTGTTGGATGTGAGAAATTGCTGCGCCGCGGCGATCACCCGCGCGCGCACGTCGGCGAGCGAGCCGGCGATCAGCGCGCCCGACGCCTTGGCGTGGCCGCCGCCGCCGAACTGGCGCGCGAAGGCGTTCACGTCGACTTCGCCCGTACTGCGGAACGACACCTTGACCTTGCCGTAGCCCAGGTCGCGGAAGAACAGCGCCATGCGCGTGCCGGCGATCGACCGCGCGTGCTCGACGATGCCGTCGAGGTCCTCCTGCCGGACGTCGTGCTTCTCCAGACCGCCGGCCGGCATCGAGAGCCACGCGAGCCCGTGCTCCTCGTCCACGCCGAGCGTGGACAGCACCTCGGCGAGCAGCCGCACGCGGCCGGCGGGCGCGGACGCGTAGATCCGCACATACATCTCCTCGGGGTCGACACCGGCCGCGAGGAGGTCCGCCGCCATCGCGTGGCAGCGCGGCGAGGTGTTGCTGAACCGGAAGCTGCCCGTGTCCGTGAGGATCGCCGCGTACAGCGCCTGCGCGATCTCCGGCGTGATGTCGAACCCGAGCACGCAGCCCAGATCGTACACGAGCTCGCCGGTGGCGCACGCGCTCACGTCGGTGAGGATGATGCTCCCCGCCGGATCGTCGGACGCGATGTGGTGATCGATCACGAGCTTGGGAACGTTCAACGCGCGGACCGCCTCCGTGAGCGCGCCGAGGCGCTTCACGTCGCTGATGTCGAGCACGATCAGGAGATCGATGCCGTCGAGCGCCTTGGCGCCTTTGGGCGTGGCGTTCTTCACCGCGCCGTCGGCGAGCAGAAAATCGAACAGGTCCGGCCAGGGCGTGGGATTCACGATCCGCACGTCGAGGCCGCGCTGCTGGAGCATCCGCGCGAGCGCCACCTCGGATCCGCAGCCGTCGCCGTCCGAGTTCATGTGCGTCGACAGCGCGACGCGCCGGCCAGGCACGAGCTCGCGGTCGAGCTCGCGGATGGCCGCTCGGCGCGGTTCGGGGATGGCGAGGTAATCGGGCACGGTGTGCGACACGCTGGTCCGGGCGATTCGGGTCAAAAAAAATCCGGCGTCCGATCGCTCGGACGCCGGATGAAAGCTAATGGACTCGGGGATCAGTCGCCCGCGGCCTGCGGCACCGCGTTCTCGCCGCCGATGCGCGAGTGCCGCTTGCCGTACGTGAAGTAGATGATCAGGCCGATCGCCATCCAGAGGATGAGCCGGACCCACGTGTCCACCGGCAGGCCGACCATCATGTAGCCGCAGATGAGGATTCCGAGAATCGGCACGATGGGGACGAGCGGCGTCCGGAACGGACGCGGAATGTTCGGCCGAGTGTAGCGGAGCGCCATCACGCCCGCGCAGACGATCACGAAGGCGAGGAGCGTTCCGATCGAGACGAGCGCGCCGAGCAGATCGATCGGGAAGAAGCCGGCGACGAGCGCCGCGACGACGCCCGTCACGATCGTCGTGATGTACGGCGTCTGGAACCGGGGGTGCACCTTGCCGAACGACGCCGGAAGCAGGCCGTCGCGGCTCATCGAGAAGAAGATGCGGGGCTGGCCCATGAGCATCACGAGCACCACCGAGGCCAGGCCGAGCATCGCGCCGATGTTGATGAAGAACGACAGCCACTTGAGCGCCGGGCCCGCGGCGTCGATCGCCACGAACACCGGGTTCGGCACGTTGAGGTTGGTGTACTTCGTGAGGCCCGTCATCACGAGCGCCATCAGGATGTACAGAACGGTGCAGATGGCGAGCGAAGCGAGAATGCCGATCGGCATGTCGCGCTGCGGATTCTTCGCTTCCTGCGCGGCGGTGGATACGGCGTCGAATCCGATATAGGCGAAGAACACCACGCCGGCGCCTCGGACGATGCCGCTCCAGCCGAAGTGGCCGAACTCGCCCGTCGTGTTGGGCGGAATGAACGGGTGCCAGTTCGCCTGGTTCACGTACATGAAGCCGAAGCCGATCACGAGAATGACGATCGCGACCTTGATGAAGACGATGACGTTGTTGAAGTTCGCCGACTCGCGAATGCCGACGACGAGCAGCGCGGTCATCAGGCCGACGAGGATGATCGCCGGGAGATTGATGATGCCGGGGGTCGCCGTCATGCCCGCCGCGCACACGCCGTTGGCCGCGGCCACCGCGACGCCGTGCACGTCGACGCACATGATGTTGCGCACGAGCGTGTGCGTTCCGATCACGCCCAAGGGCGCCTGCGTCCACGCGGTGGGCAGGTTGACGCCGATCTCCTTCATGAACGCGACGAAGTAGCCGGACCACCCCACGGCGACCGTCGACGCGCCGAACAGGTACTCGAGGATCAGGTCCCAGCCGATGATCCAGGCGATGAACTCACCGAGCGTCGCGTAGCCGTAGGTGTACGCGCTGCCGGCGATCGGGATCATCGAGGCCATCTCGGAATAGCACAGGCCCGCGAACAAGCAGCCGACTCCGGCCAGGATGAACGAGAGCACGATCGCGGGGCCGGCGGTCTGGGCGGCCGCCGTGCCGGTGAGCACGAAGATGCCGGCGCCGATGATCGCTCCGATGCCGAGCATCGTGAGGTTGAGCGCGCCAAGGGCACGTTTGAGCGTGACCTCCTGGCCCTCGGATGCCGCTTCCGCTTGCAGCAGCGAGATGCTCTTCTTGGACCACAAACCCATAGCTGGAGTCTCCTGGGTCGGACGTGAAGACGGCGGCGTCGACGCGCCGCGGAAAGGCGGGACTTCGTGTCTCAGCGTGCCGACGCCGCCTCACGATTCGCGAGCGGCGGCGTCGGGATCACTGTATACACTATGCGCGGGGCAAGTTGGACCCCGCCGGGAGGGATGTCAAGGAATTCGCGTGTCAGAGATCGGTCCGGAAAAGGACACGCGAACGTGCGATCACACCGAGTAGTTGGGCGCCTCGCGCGTGATCGTGACGTCGTGCGGATGCGACTCGCGAAGGCCGGCCATGGTGATGCGCACGAACTGCGTCTCCGTGCGGAGCGCGTCGATGCTGCCGCATCCCACGTAGCCCATGCCGCTCCGCAGTCCGCCCACCATCTGGAACAGCACGTCGCCCACGGGCCCGCGATAGGGCACGCGTCCCTCGATGCCCTCGGGGACGAGCTTCTTGGGCGACAGCTCGCCTTCCTGGAAGTAGCGATCGGCGCTGCCGTCCTGCATCGCCGAGAGACTGCCCATGCCGCGCACCATCTTGAAGCGACGTCCCTCGAGGAGGAACGTCTCGCCGGGGCTCTCCTCGGTGCCGGCGAGCATCGATCCCATCATCACGCTGGAGGCGCCAGCGGCGAGCGCCTTGACCGCATCGCCCGAGTACTTGATACCGCCGTCGGCGATGACCGGCACGTCCCCCGCCCCTTCAACCGCGTCGAATATCGCGGTGAGCTGCGGAACGCCGACACCGGTCACGACGCGCGTCGTGCAGATCGAGCCGGGACCGACGCCGACCTTCACCGCGTCCACGCCGCGCTCGACGAGCGCCGCGGCGCCGTCGCGACTCGCGATGTTGCCGGCGATGAGCTGGATGTCCGGGAAGGCTTCGCGCACTTCCGCCGTGGCCTGCAGCACGCCCTCGCTGTGGCCGTGCGCGGTATCGATGATCACCGCGTCGACGCCCGCGTCGATCAGCGCCTTGGCGCGCGCGATGAAGTCGCCCGCCGCGCCGATCGCCGCCGCCACGCGCAGGCGGCCGAACTTGTCCTTGTTGGCGTTCGGGTACTGACGGCGCTTGTGGATGTCCTTGATCGTGATCAGGCCGCGGAGCACGCCCTTGTCGTCGACCACCGGCAGCTTCTCGATGCGGTGACTGGCGAGGATCTGCTCCGCCTCGTCGAGCGTGGTGCCCTCGCGCGCGGTGATCAGGCCCTTGCTCGTCATCGCCTCACGGAGCGGCCGGTCGAGGTTGCGCTCGAACTGCAGATCGCGGTTGGTGATGATGCCGACGAGCCGCTCCTCTTCGTCCACGATCGGCACGCCGGAGATATGAAAACGGTGCATGAGCGCCGTGGCTTCACGCACCGTGTCGGAGGGGCGCAGGGTGATGGGCTTGAGGATCATGCCGCTCTCGGACCGCTTCACGCGATCGACTTCGGCGGCCTGCCGATCGATCGACATGTTCTTGTGAAGCACGCCGATGCCGCCGGCGCGTGCCATCGCGATCGCCATGTCCGATTCGGTGACCGTATCCATGGCCGCGGACACGAGCGGGATGCGCAGCTCGATGCCCCGCGAGAGCCGCGAGACGACGGACACGTCCTTGGGATGCGTGAGCGAGTGCTGCGGAACGAGGAGAACGTCGTCGAAGGTGAGGGCCACGTCCTCGCGGATGCGCGGGGAGGGGCCGGCGTTCTGGTCCTGAAAACGCGAAGGCCCGCCCCCCGGAAGTTCCGAGGTCGCGGGCCGCGATTGGGGTCGAGTTCTGGTCGCCATGGCGAAAGGTAAAGCACCGCTCGCGGAGCCGGAAGTCGGCCGATCGTGCCATGCGCCGAATACGGTTGGATTGATTTTGGGACGCGGACTGAGGCGGATTTTGCGGGCAAGGCGCGGATGGGCTCTTCGGCGGCGACGCCTCCGATCCCAGCGAGCCCGCACGATTGTCTTGGGCACTGCCGCTCGGGAGGCGCCTCGTGACGTACCGAGCGGCAGTGCCCAAAAGAATCCCGGCTCGTGGCGCGAGAAGGCAATGAACCGAGAGCAGTGATCCGCGCCGCGCCCGCAAAATCCGCCTCGGTCCGCGTCCCGTGACAATCCAACCCGACCCGGCGCACGGCACCAGCCCGGCGGGATCGAGTCTCAGCCCTTCCCGATCACCCTCAGCCGACGCCGGATCCGCTTGGGGAGAAAGAACGCCGCGGCCGTCAGCGCGCCGCGGAGGTTGATGTCCGCCAGGTCCGCCGGCTCGCCCGCCCAGTGATCGAGCAGCACGCCGCGGCCGGCGTTCGAGATCAACCGCTGCAGCGCGAGGATCAGGATGTACAGGTCGTCGATCTCGCCGAAGAACGGAATGAAATCGGGGATGAGATCGATCGGGGTGACGATGTACGCGATCGCGCCGGCCACGAGCAGCTTGTCGACCACCGACACGCGGCGATCGGTGATCAGGCCGCCGAGGAGCCGCAGATAGCTCGGCAGTTGGCGGATGTAGTAGAGCACGGTGCGTCGCGCGCCGGTGCGCGGCTTCCCGCGCGCCGGGCTCTCGCTCGGTCTCGCGCGGCGAGCGCCGGCGGCGTGAGCGCGGATTGCCATCAGAGCTTCTCTCCGGGACCGCCAGGGTCCTGCACGTCATGCGCGGGCGACGACGCCGAATCCGGCGTCGACGGCTTCTGTGGTGGCGCGGGCTGGCTCGTCGATCCGGTCGTGGCGCTGCGCGCCGTGCTCACGATCTCGTTCGCCATGCTCTTCCCGCTCTCGAGCGCGCTGTTGAGCACGCCCGCCGCGCGATTCATGAATCCCACCGTCTCGGCGATCGCGCTCGCCGAGACCTTGCCCGCGCGCAGCTTGTCCTCGATCGATTCCGTGAAGCGCGTGAACGCGTTCGCGCCGGACGCCTGCCGTTCGGCGTACTTCGACTCGAGAAATTCCGCGTAATCGAGCACCTGATAGCCGCGCTCATCCGACAGGGTCTCGAGCTTTCTGAGAATGCGGTCGCGCAAGTGCTCGTTCATGTCTTCTCCGGTCGTCTCCGGGCGAGGTCAGCCCTTCCAGCGCGAGCGTGTGCCGCGCGTATCGATGTGGACGTACGGCGTACGGTAGTGCCGACTGGTGTACAGCCCAAGGCCGCCCACGAGATCCGGGTGCTCGTCCTCGACCTGATCCACCGCGTGCGCGACGAGGATCTCGTCGTTCAACGTCACCCGGCCGTCGCCGTCGGCGTCGATCGCGACGTCAGCGGCATCGCCGTACTGATGCCGGCTGTCGCGCGCCGCGCGCCAGACGCCGCGATTGTGCGCGGGCGTGCGGAAACCGCTGTGCACGTCAAATGCCACGTCCTGCGCCGCATCGTCGCCCGCGGCGGTCGAGAAGCGCGCGCGGGCGCCGATCTTCGCGAGCACGAGCTCGAGCTTGTCGAGCAGGCGCGGATTGAGCGCCACGTACTTCGGCCACACGTTCGCCTGGTTGTCGTGCGTCAGGAAGTCGCCAAGGCGAAGATGCGTGCTCACGCGGAGCCCGACGTCGGTGGGATGCACCTCGAGGAAGCCGGCCGGGTGATCGTGCCGCGCGAATCGCTCGGCGAGATAGTGCCCGATGCGGTAGCCGTTCAACGTCGCGCCGGTCTTGCGCGCGAAGGGCACCATGACGGCGAGCGTGGGCTCGCCGATCAGCTGGCGCTCGGCGCCGTGAACGACGGCGAGGTGATAGAAGCCCGGCTTGTCGGGCGCGACGAAGCTCGAGCCGCGCAGCGTGCGCAACGGCGTGCGCGCGGACGAATCGCTCGTCGCCACCCACTGGTAGCTGAGCGCGGTCGGATCGTCGCCGGAGATCTCGATCGGGAACTCGACGTCCGCGCTCGGCATCGCGAAGCGGATCATGAGCTCGTTGCTGGCGCCGAACGCGTTGAGCGACGCATCCGCGCGCATCATCCGGGGGGCCTCAGCGGCGAACGCCGGGCGGCCGGTGTGCCGGAGCGGCGGCGCGAACTGAATCACGCCGACCGCGGCCAGACTGAAGAGACCGAGAGTGCCGAATCGCGCCGCGTGGCGGGGGAGCGCTGCACGCGCGCGACGAACGAGAAACCGCATGTGAGACAATGCCTGAGGCCGCGTCCCGCGGGACACGGATGTGTCTGATCATGATAGTGCTTCGAGGACGAATCGGGAACCGAAATCGCCACGAAAACTTTCCTGCGCCGCGTCGAGTCCGGTTCTCTCCCACGAGGCGAGCCATGTAGATTTCGCCGCGCTCAATCACATTCCGTCATCAACCTGTTTGCACGTGACCAAGCGTCCTGTAGTCCTCGTAGTGCTCGACGGCTGGGGCTACCGGCCGGAACGTGAAGGGAATGCGATCGCGCTGGCGCAGACGCCCACCTGGGACGCCCTCTGGGGCGGCTATCCGCGGACGCTGCTCGAGGCCTCCGGGCTCGCCGTCGGTCTTCCGGAGGGGCAGATGGGAAATAGCGAGGTGGGCCATCTGAACCTCGGCGCGGGCCGCGTGGTGATGCAGGACCTCGTCCGCATCGGCGAGTCGATTCGCGACCGCTCGTTCTTCGACAACCTGGTGTTCAGGCAGGCGTGCGACGCCGCGATCGCGAGCCACGGGACGGTGCACCTGGTCGGGCTGCTCGGGAACGGCGGGGTGCACGCGATCGACAAGCATCTCTTCGCGCTGATCGACCTCTGCGCGGAGCGCCGCGTGCCGCGCATCGCGATTCATGCGATGACCGACGGGCGCGACACGATGCCGCGCTCGGGCCTCGGCTACATGCGCGAGCTGCTCGAGTACGCGAAGGGACGCGCGGTCGTGGCGAGCGTGGGAGGGCGGTACTTCGGGATGGATCGCGACAAGCGCTGGGAGCGCACCGAGAAGTGGTATCGCGCCGCGGTACAGGGCGTCGGTCCCGAGAGCACCGATCCGCTCGACGTCATTCAGGCCGCGTACAACCGCGACGAGACCGACGAATTCATCACGCCGACGGTGATCGTGAAGGACGGCGCGCCGGTCGCGCCGATGCGCGATGGCGACGCCGTGATCTGCTTCAACTTCCGCGCGGACCGGATGCGACAGATCGTGCGCACGCTCACGCAGCGCGACTTCGACGGCTTCGATCGCGGTGCGCCGCCGCGCGTCACGGTGGTGACGATGACGGCCTACGATCGCTCGTTCGACCTGCCGGTCGCCTTCCCGCCTCAGTCGATGGCGAACATCGTGGGCGAAGTGGTGTCCAACGCTGGCATGAACCAGTTCCGGACGGCGGAGACCGAGAAGTACGCGCACGTCACGTATTTCTTCAACGGCGGCGTCGAGACACCGTTTCCGCACGAGGAGCGCCTGCTCGTGCCGAGTCAGAAGGTGGCGACGTACGATCTCGCCCCGGAGATGAGCGCGCCCGGCATCACCGACGTGCTCTGCGACACGATCGACAAGGGCGAGCACGAATTCATTCTCTGCAACTACGCGAACGCCGACATGGTGGGCCACACGGGCTCCATGCCGGCCGTGCTCACGGCCGTGGAGACGGTCGACGCGTGCCTGGCGCGCGTGATGAAGTCCGCCGAACGGACCGGCGCGCGGTTGTTGATCACGGCGGATCACGGCAACTGCGAGATGATGATCGATCCGGAGACGGGTGGGCCGCACACCGCACACACGACCAACCCGGTGCCGCTCGTGGTGGTCGATCCGGATGGAAGCCGTCCGCTGCGGTCCGGCGGCGCGCTCTGTGACGTTGGCCCCACGCTGTTGACGATGCTCGGACTCGAGCAGCCCGCCGAGATGACGGGTGTGGACCTGAGATATACAGGAGAACGCGCGTGAGGCACTTCGTCGCGCTGGTGTTGGCTGCCATGGTGGTGTCCGTCGCCGCGAGCGGCGCCGGCGCACAGGTCGGGTATCCGCCCGCGAGCAGCCCGTACGTGGACCTCGAGCACACGCAGGAGCTGACGCTTCTCCTCGGCGAGTTCCACGCGCATCGCGACCCCGTGAACGCAGCGCCGCAGAGCGGCCCGCTCGTGGGGCTGCACTACGAGTGGCGCGCCGGCGGCCCCGCGCACCTGATCGCCGAGGTCGACCGGATCTCGTCGCAGCGCGAGGTGATCAATCCGTTCAAGGTCGGCGCGGCACAGCGCGTCGGCACGGTGAACCGCCCGCTGTACGCGGGCAACGTTGGATTGGGGCTCAGTCTCACCGGCGGCAAGAGCTGGCACCACATCGTGCCCGAAGTCGCCGCGGGCGTGGGGCTCATCTCCGACCTGCGCGCGCAGCCGGACACCGGCGGGTTCAGGTTCGGCACCCGCTTTGCACTCAACTGGGGCGGAGGGATCCGGTGGGTGCCGGGTGGTCATCTGCAGGTGCGCGGCGACATCACCAACCGCCTGTACACGATCGGATATCCGGAAGCGTTCTACGTCGCACCGACCGGCGGCAAGGCGGTCATTCCGCAGAGCCAGAGCAAGTCGTTCTGGACCAACAACCCGGCGTTCACCCTCGGGCTCTCGTACTTCTTCTGACGAATCGAGCGCCGAGGGTTCGCGAGACAGGTGATCCCATGGCGCGCGATTTCGAGGACCTGCACGATCTGGACGATCTGAGCGACGACGAGCTGCGCGGTCTCGTGCGCGAGCATCTCGCCGCCAACAACATGCTCGACATCGACGAGATCACCGTCACCGTGCGCGACGGTCTCGTGCGGCTGGAAGGGCGCGTGGGGACCGACGGCGAACGGCTGATCGCGGAACACGTCGTGACCGATCTCGTGGGCGCCCAGCGCTGCGACAACGGCATCTTCGTCGATCCATCGCGGCGCGCGCTCAGCCCTGAAGCGATCGACGAGCATCTCGCCGACGAGAACCGGCTCGAGGGGCTGCAGCTCGGCGACGTGCCCAAGCCCATCGAGCCGACGACCGACACGACGACGGAAGATCTCGACGCGGAGCTGTTCGGGACGACGGACCTCGGCCAGGCGATCCAGGACGGGACGCCGTGGATTCCGCCGGAGAGCCCGACCCAGGAAGGGTTCACCCGCCGCGACGAGTTCGGCGAGGACCACTGAGGCATCCGGGCGGCGCGCGGGACTCCGGCGCGCCGCCGCATCATCCGGCAACCAGGATGCTGCTACAATTCGGTGTGCGCCCCTAAGGCGCCCCGACCCTCTGCCCTGGTTCGCCATGCCCGCCTTTCTCACGCGCCGCGTGTCCTTTGCCGCGGCGCATCGCTATCGCCGCCCCGATTGGTCCGAGGAGCGCAACACCGAAGTGTTCGGACGCTGCGCGCGCGAACGCTACCACGGCCACAGCTACACCTGCGAGGTCACGGTCACGGGCGCGATCGATCCCGAAACAGGAATGGTCGCGAACCTCGGCGTGCTCGATCCCGTGCTCGCCGCCGAGGTGCACGACCGGTTCGATCACGCGAATATCAACCTCGACATCCCGGAGTTCGGCGAGGGGAAGCTGATTCCGACCGGCGAAGAGCTGGCGCGGTTCATCTTCGACCGCGTGCAGGCCCGGCTCGGCAGCGCGATCCGCGTGGTCGAGGTGACAGTGGCCGAAGACGCGACACTGAGCGCGACCTGGCGCGGCGAGTAGCGGATCGGATCAGGCCGGTCGTGACGCCGGCGACGGTTCGTTCTTCCTCTACACACGCGGGCGATCGTCGCCGCGCGCCATCTCCAGGGGAACGCACGCGTGACATCGCAGGTCATCCCTCGCCGTCCGACCGCCGCGAGCCGCAGCCTCGCGGAACAGCTCCAGCCGCTCGTGCGGGTGCACGAGTCGATTCGCACGCGGTCGCGCGTCGCGCTCGACGTCGCGGGCGCGCGGCAGCGTGTGCGCGCCGGCCGCGCGGCATTCGACGCCGCTGAGGTGCTGGCCAGCGCGGGCGACCTGGCCCGCGCGTTCCAGCGCGCCGCTGCGTCGTTCGAGCGAGCGGGCCTCGCCACGACCCCGCAGCTCACCGCGCTGCGCGAGCGCGGCACGGACCCCGCGCGACTCGCCCTGGCGTGGTGCAACGGCGAGTCGATCCCGCGCGACGCCACGCTGCGGCTGGCGCGTTCGGTCGCGGCCGTCGTGGGAAATGCGCTCCTCGCGCACGCCGCCGCCACGGTCGCGGAAGACTTTTCATTTTCCTCATGGAAGTGGCCGCAGTGCCCGTGCTGCGGCGGGGCGCCCGACCTCGCGATTCTCACCGACACGCGCCGCTCGCTCGTCTGCGGCCGCTGCGATACCACCTGGCGCACGGAGCTGCGCGGCTGCATCGGCTGCGGCGCGGACCTCGCGCCCGATCTCGTGCGCATCCCGTCGCCGCATCTGGGCTATCAGGTCGCGATCTGCAATGCGTGCGGCCGCTACATCAAGGAGCGGCGCGGCACGCCGGCGCAGTCGCTGCTCGTCGAGCGCATGCTCACGCTGGGATTGGACGAAGCCGCGCAGCAGCGGGGACTGCGGGCCTGATCGGCGCGATCCTCGCCGGCGGCGCGGGGGCGCGCTACGGCGGCGCGCCGAAGGGGCTGCTCGCCGTGGGCGGGTGCCGCATCATCGACCGAATCGCGGACGAGCTGCGTCCGGTCGTGTCGAAAATCATCATCGTGAGCCGTGACCCGGGAGCGGCCGAGTGGCTGCCGGAGGCCCGCGTGATCGGCGACCGGCATCCGGAGCGCGGCAGTCTCGTGGGGTTGCACGCCGCGCTCGCCGCCGCGGAAGACTGGGTGCTCGCCGTCGCCTGGGACATGCCGTTCGTGACGCGCGATCTCCTCGCGCTCGTCCGCGATCGTGCGCTCGCCGCCGGCCGGGCGGCGATTCCCGAGGGGCCGCGCGGGCCGGAGCCGATGTGCGCCGCCTACCCGCATGCGGCCGCGGCGGTCGCGGCATCCGCCATCGCCGCCGGCGATCTCAAGCTCGCGCGGTTCATCGAGCGGCTGGGCGCGGTGGAGCGCATTCCGCGCGCCGAGATCGCGCGGCTGGGCGATCCGGAGCGGCTCTTCCTGAACGTGAACACGCCGGCGGATCTCGAGCGCGCGGAACGACTCGCCTCGCGGTAGGGCGACGCAGTATTCTTCTCCGCGACAACCACGGAGATCGAATGCGTCGTTTCGCGTGCCTCTCGCTGCTCGCCGCGGGCTTCGTCGCCTGCCGCCCGTCCGCCAACCCGCCCCGCCCCGCTCCCGCGCCCGCCGGCGACGCCCGCGCCGCGCTCCGGACGTGGATCGACTCGATGGCCGAGGCGCCGGAATTCTCGAACGCTCATTGGGGAATTCTCATCGTCGATCCGGAGGCGCACGACACCCTGTACGCGCGCAACGCCGGCAAGCTGTTCATGCCCGCGTCGAACATGAAGATCCTCACCACGAGCACGGCGCTCTACCAGCTCGGCCCCGCGTACCGGTATCACACCACGTTCGCGGCGCGCGGCCCGGTGCGTGACGGCACGCTCGATGGCGACCTGGTGGTGATCGGCCGCGGCGACCCGTCGGTGAGCGACCACATGCTCGGCGACGCGATGATCCCCCTGCGCGCGATCGCGGACAGCATCGCGGCGAGGGGCATCCGCCACATCACCGGCCGCGTGGTGCCCGGCGGCGACGCGTTTCCGGGCGAGGTCCTGGGCTACGGCTGGTCCTACGACGATTTCGAGGACTCGTATTCGGCGCCGATCGACGAGCTGCTGTTCAACGAGGGATTCAGCGAGCTGCACGTGCACGCCGGCGCCAATGCCGGCGACCCGGTGCGCGTGGAGGTGAAGCCGGCGCACAGCTATCCGCACGTGCACGTCGAGGCCACCACGGCCGCGTCGCTCACCGGCCGCAACGGCCGGTCGGTCGAGAACACGCTCCGCGCCGTCAAGGACAGCACGACGTGGGACGTCGTGCTGCGCGGCGCGATCGTCGCAGGCGACAGCGCCGTGATCGAAGTGACGCACCACGATCCGGACGTGGCGTACTGCGCGGCCGTGCGCGAAGCGCTCGCCGACCACGGCATCACGATCGACGACGCCGCGAGCGACACGCTCGCACGCCTGGACACGGTCGCGACGCTCACGTCGCCGCCGCTGTCCGAGATCTTCAAGGCGCTGCTCAAGCCGTCGCAGAACCAGCTCGCCGAGATGGTGTTCCGCACCCTCGCGCTCGAAGCGACCGGCAGCGGGCGCGCCGACTCGGCGCGCGCGGTGGTCGAGCGCCAGATCGCGCAGTGGGGGGTGCCGGTGCCGACCGAAGCGATCGTCCGCGACGGCAGCGGCCTCTCGCGTTATGACTACGTGTCGCCGCGCACGCTCGTCCGGCTGCTCGACGCCGTGCGGAAATCGCCGAACTTCCAGGCCTATTACGACGCGCTGCCGATCGCCGGCGTCGACGGCACGATCCGCAATCGCATGAAGGGCACGCCCGCCGAGAACAACGTGCACGCGAAGACGGGTACCGTCGCGCAGGCACGCTCGCTCTCCGGATACGTGACGACGGCCGATCATCATATGCTGATCTTCAGCTTCCTCGCGAACAACTGGACGGCGAACATCCACGACGTCGAGCACGTGCAGGACGTCATCGCCGAGCGACTCGCGTCGATGCGGCTGCACTAGCGGCATGGCGTTCTCGGTCCACGAGGCCAGCGCGACGATTCTGGGCGCCATCCGGCCGCTCGGCACCGAGCGCATTCCGCTCGGCGATGCACTGCGCCGCGTGCTCGCGGAAGACGTACGGTCACCGGTCGAGCTCCCGCCGTGGGACAACTCGTCGATGGACGGGTACGCGGTGCGCGCGTCCGACGTCGCGAGCGCCTCGGCCGAGCAGCCCGTGGTGCTTCCCGTGCTCGAGACCGTGGCGGCCGGTCGCCGGGCGACACAGCCGCTCGCACCGGGCACCGCGATCCGGATCATGACCGGCGCGCCGGTCCCGGCCGGCGCCGATTCCGTGATCCGCGTCGAGGACACCGACGGCGGCGCGTCGCGCGTCGCAATTCGCGACGCGCGCGATGCGGGCCGGAACATCCGCCCGCGCGGCGAGGACATCGCGGCAGGCGCGGTCGCGGTGACCGCCGGCACCCTCATCGGCCCGGCGCAGCTCGGCGTGCTCGCGTCGGTCGGGTGCGCGACGCCGCTCGTCCACAAGCTGCCGCGCGTCGCGGTGCTCGTGACCGGCGACGAGCTGGTGGACGTCGACGGATTCGACGCGGTCCGGCGCGGCGATCGCATCGTCTCGTCGAACAGCTACACGCTCCGCGCCAACGCCCAGTCGGCGGGCGCGGAGGTGCGGTACCTCGGCATCGTGCCGGACGATCCCGACGTGTACGAGCGCACGGTGCGCGACGCGCTGGGCTGGGCGGACCTGTTGATCACGTCCGGCGGCGTATCGGTCGGTGCATTCGACTTCACGAAAGACGTGCTGCGCGCACTCGGAGTGGACATGCAGCTCTGGCGCGTGCGCATGCGGCCCGGCGCGCCGATCGGCTTCGGGATGCTCGGCGCGACCGCATGGCTCGGCCTTCCCGGAAATCCGGTGTCGAGCATGGTCACGTTCGAGCTGTTCGCGCGGCCGGTGATCCGCAAGCTGCGGGGTGAGCGCGCGCTGTTTCGCCGACCGGTGCAGGTGCGCGCGCGCGAGGAGCTCAGCATCGCGGCACCGCTCACGCATTTTCTGCGTGGCATCGTGGAGTGGGAGCATGACGGTGCGTGGGCGCGACTCACGGGCCCGCAGGGCTCCGGGCTGCTCACCTCCATGGCGCGCGCGAACGCCCTGCTCGTCGTTCCTCCCGAGCGGCAGACGGTGAGCGCCGGCGAGACGCTTTCGGCGCTCCTGCTCGGCGACGACGCGCTGCTGTCGACCGAATTCACGCGGTGAAGCGTGATCCGGCGGACGTCGCCGCGCTCGAGGAGTCGCTGCGCCGGCGCTTCCGCGTCGTGCAGACCGAGGTGCGCGTGGGCGCACGCGCCGTCTCGATCCTGCATCCCGCGAGCGCCGAGGATCTGATCGACGAGCGCGACTTCGAGCGCGATGAGCGGCTGCCGTACTGGGCGGAGCTGTGGCCGTCCGCGCGCGTGCTGGGCGAGCTCGTCGCGACCATGGACGGACACGGTCGGAGTGCGATAGAGCTCGGATGCGGCGCCGGGCTGGTGACCACCTGCGCGGCGCTCGCCGGCTTCGACGTCGTGGCGTCGGACTACTACGAGGACGCGCTCCGCTTCGCGCGCGTGAACGCGGCGCGCAACGGTTCGCGGATTCGCGGCGCGCTGCTGCTCGACTGGCGAGACCTGCCGTCGGAGCTCGAGCGATTCGAGCTCGTGCTCGCATCGGACGTGTTGTACGAGCGGCCGTACGGCGCGCTGGTGGCGCGCGTGATCGCGCGTCTCCTGCGGCGCGGCGGCCAAGCGCTGGTTGCGGATCCGGGGCGGGTCGGCCGGGAAGCGTTCATCGCGAGTCTGCCCGGGCTCGGCCTCGCGCTCGACTCGCAAACGGATCACGCGTTCACCGACGGCGAGGTGCACCAGGTAATTAGCGTTCTGCGAATCGCATGGGCAACAGAAATGTGATCCCGCGCACGGATTTCCTGCTGCGCTCGGCATTGCCAGAGACCGTCATTCGCGCTAGGGTATTCCGACTCCCGACGGCTGGGCGCTGAGCCCCGTGCCGTGGGGCCGGAGCGGACGTATTGACCTGGTCGAGGCGGAGGTCTCGGTGGGATCGCTGGCACGTCAATCTCGCGCGGTGAAGCGCCTGGTGCAGGGCCTTGGTCTCGTCGCGGCAGCGGTGCTGTCCGCGGCCTGCAGCGATCGTCCGCCAGTCGCCCCGCGAATTGCGCCGGGGCATGCGCGTTTCTCGGTGGCGCCGCGCTACGCGCGCCTGCCCGCCGGTTCACCCGTGATCCCGCTGTCCAAGGTCCGTGGCGTGCTCACGGACGGCGACGGGAACAGCATCGCGGTCGAGGCGGAGTTTCAGGGCGACAGCGCGGTGCTCGTGTTCGACGTGGCGTTCACCGGGAGCACGGCGAACTACACGCTCGACCTCACCGGGTACGACGAGCACGGCGTCGTGGCGTACCACGCGTCCCAGCAGATCACGCTCAAGCCGGGAGACAATCCCGGCGTTGCCGCGCCCGTGCTGGTGCCCGCGGGGCCGGACCTCGACGTGAAGACGATCGCGGTGAGCCCGCAAGCCGTCACGCTGAATGCCGGTGGAAGCACGAACCTGAGCGTTTCGGGGAAGAACGCCAGCGGCCAGCCGGCCGCCCCGTATCACGTGGGTTGGAGCTCGTCGAACCCGAGCATCGCGACCGTCGACGAGAATACCGGCGCCGTGACGGCGGGACCGTACCAGGGCAGCGCCTGGATCGTCGCGCGAATGGTCACGGACGTTGCCGACTCCGCGAAGATCACGGTGCACGCGCCCGTGGCGACGGTTGCCGTGGCACCGGCGACGCTGCAGCTCGTGCGCGGCGGATCGGGCGCGGTCGGCGCCGAATTGCGCGACGGCGGCGGCAATCTCATCGATGACCGGACTGCGACGTGGAGCTCGTCGGATCCGAGCGTCGCAGCCGTCGACGACAACGGCGTCGTGAAGGCGATCGCGGCGGGCACGGCGACGATCACCGCGACGGCCGAGGGGAAGACCGGGAGCGCGGCGGTGACGGTCGTCTCCCCGATCGATCACGTCGAGATCGCGCCGGCGTCGCTCGATTTCAGCTCGCTGCACGAGACGCAAAACGTCAAGGCGACGATCGTTCCGCGGAGCGGCGCGTCGGTCGCCGGGATCGCCGTCGCATACGCGAGCAGCAACAGCGCGGTCGCATCGGTGGATGCGAGCGGCAAGGTCACGGCGAACGGCAACGGCACCGCGACGATCACGGCCACGGCGGAGACGTTCACCGCGTCGGCGAGCGTGACGGTGCAGCAGGTTGCGGCCTCGATCTCGATCAGCCCGAAGACGGCGGGCGTGAACTCCATCGGCGACACGCGCACGTTCACTGGAGCGGCGTCGGACGCGCTCGGCAACGCGATGGCGATTCCGTTCACGTGGTCGAGCTCGGACGAGAGCGTCGCGACCGTGGACGCGAACGGTGTCGCCAAGGCGAAGCGCGGCGGCACGGCGACGATCACGGCGTCCGTCGGCGGGAAGTCGGCGTCGGCGACGTTCAACGTGATTCCGGTGCCGCAGTCGATCTCGATCAAGCTGGATGCGTCGGCCATCCTCGTGGGCCAAAGCACGACGGCGCATGCGAGCTTCGCGGACGCGAACGGGAACCCGATCGGCGACGTCACGCCGACCTGGTCGACGACGACGCCCGACGTCATCTCGATCGGAGCTGATGGGCAAGTCGTCGGACTCTCGAGTGGCATCGGGCGGATCACGGCAAGCTCGGGGTCGGTCACCGGAACAACCGCGATCTCGGTGAGCTTGCCGCCGAATGCCGGAAGCATGGCCACCGGGCGGGTCACCGACGCGGCGACGAACCTGCCCATCTCGGGCGCGACGCTTCGCTCAGCGAGCGGAGCGACGACGACGACGAATGCCGACGGCAGCTTCTCGCTGACGGGCGTCACGGACGGCAGCACGATCACGATTACCGCGGCGGGCCATGTCGGCACGAGCTACTACGACGTGCAAGTGGGCTCGGGATCGCAAACCCAGATCGGAACGATTCCGCTCGCGCCTCTTTCCACGCTGAGCGGCTCCGTTTCGGGGCAGGTCATCGACGCGGTCACCGAATCGCCAGTCGCGAACGCAATGATTTCGGCGCGTTCCGGCATCAATGCGACCACCGGAACGGTGGTGCGGCAGATCTCCACCACCGAGAGCGGCGCGTTCTCGGGAAGCCTTCTGCCAGGGACGTATACCATCACGATCGCGGCGGTCGGGTACGCGACGGCGACGCTCACCGTGGCGTCTGTCGGTGGCACGTCCGCCTCGGGTGCCGTGGTGACGCTGTCGCCGGTCGGGAGCGGCAACGAGTACCGCATCGTTCTCACCTGGGACGCGAACCCATCAGACCTGGACGGGCACTTGTTCGGCCCGGACGGAAGCGGCGGCCAATTCCATGTGGCCTACTTCAACAAGACCGCGCTGAGCTCGACGAGCGCCATCCTCGCGCAGCAGGACGTCGATCACACCGAAGGCTTTGGCCCCGAGACCATCACGATTCCTCAAACGATCAACGGGACGTACCACTATCTCGTACATCAGTACTGTTGCGATGAGGACGGAAACATGTCGACCGGGAATGCGACGGTGCGTCTGTTCCGCGGCTCCCAACAGATCGCCACGTTCTTCCCGCCGCCATTATCGGGCCCCGGAGAAGACGACGTGTGGAGCGTGTTCGATCTGGATGGCGCGACGGGCAGGATCACGACGGTGAACACGGTCGCGCGAGGCACCGGCGTGATCGCTCCGGGCGGCTCGTCGAGCACAAACCGCCGGGCGAGCATCGCCGATGCGATGCGCGCGCGACTCGTCGACAGCGTGCGCTCCAGCGCCCATGCCGCAGCCGTGAAGAAGCACCGCGCGACACACCGACGCTTCTGAACCGACGCGCTGCAGACGAACACGGCGGGGCCGGCGCATGCGCCGGCCCCGCCTTCGCTTTCATGGCACGCTGCCGAGTGTTCGCTACGTCGACAACTGCCCCGCCACCACCTCCGCGATGTCCAGCACCGGCACGTCGGCGTCCTTCGCCTTCACGCCATCGCTGATCATCGTCATGCAGAACGGGCACGCCACGGCGATCGTGTCCGCCCCCGTCGCGAGCAGCTCCTCGGTGCGCTCCACGTTGATGCGCGTGCCCTGCCGCTCCTCCCTGACCCTGCGG
The DNA here is from genome assembly GCA_035547615.1 of Gemmatimonadaceae bacterium. Taxonomy (GTDB): domain Bacteria; phylum Gemmatimonadota; class Gemmatimonadetes; order Gemmatimonadales; family Gemmatimonadaceae; genus JAQBQB01. Next base: position 45,218 of record DASZUN010000065.1, read on the forward strand.
CCGCCGCCCGCGCCGCAGCACAGCCCGCGATCGCGCGAGCGTGCGGGCTCGACCAGGTTCACGACCGGCAGCGCGCGCTTGAGCGTCTCGCGCGGCGCGTCGTACACGTCATTGTACCGCCCGAGATAGCAGGAGTCGTGGTACGCGACCGTGAGCCGCTTCCCTTCCTCGCTCTGGAGCGGAACGCGGTTCTCCTGCAGCAATCGTTCGATGTACGTCGAATGATGGATGACGTCGTAGTGGCCGCCGAGCTGCGGAAACTCGTTCCCCATCTGGTGAAAGCAGTGCGGGCAGCTCGTAACGATCGTCGTGACCTTGTAGCGGTCCAGCGTCTCGATCGTGTCCTTGGCGAGCATCTGATACAGATACTCGTTGCCCATGCGCCGCGCGGGGTCGCCGTGGCAGTGCTCCTCCTGGCCGAGGATCGCGAAGTGGATCCCGCACGCTTTGAGAATTCTCGCAAAGGCGACGGTGATCTTCTTCGCGCGATCGTCGAACGACCCCATGCAGCCGACCCAAAAGAGCACGTCGGGCCGCTCGCCGCGCTCGGTCAGCTCGGCCATCGTCGGGATGTCCATTCCCTCGGCCCACTGCGCGCGGTCGGCCGGACTGAACGCCCACGGCGAGCCGTTGCGCTCGAGCGACTCGAAGGCCGGCTGGATCTCCTCCGGGAAGCGCGACTCGCTCAGCACCAGGTAGCTGCGCATCTGGTTGATGATGTCGAGCTGGTCGATCGAGACCGGGCACTCCTGCACGCAGGCGCGGCAGCTCGTGCATTGCCAGAGCTCCTCCTCGCTGATGTACGTGTCGAGGAGGCGGTGTTCCATCACCTGCTCGGGCGTGTGGGCGCCGGCGTCCGCGCCCTCGCCGTGCAGCAGCGCGGGATGGAGAAATTCCATCCGGTCGCCGGTCACGACCGGGCCCTTCTCCATCAGCCGCTGGCGCGTGTTGATGACGATCTTGCGCGGGCTCAGGATCTTGCCCGTGAGATTCGCCGGACACGCCGCGGTGCAGCGTCCGCACTCCGTGCACGAATAGCCGTCGAGCAGGTTCTTCCAGGAGAGATGCTCGACGTCCGACGCGCCGAACTGCTCGACCTCGGCTTCCAGGTCCAGGTGGCGCATCACGCCCTTCTGCCCGGGGCCGCTCGTGTTCGAGAAGAACACGTTGATGAGCGACGTGACGACGTGGAGGTGCTTGGAGTACGGCAGGTAGTTGAGGAACGTGAGCAGGATCAGCACGTGCAGCCACCAGAACACGGTGGCGGGCGTGCGAGGATACGCATCGACCGGCGCGATGGCCGCCGCGATCGCCCGCGACACGAACTTTTCCGGCCCGATCGACGCCGGATCCAGGAGATACTGGCAGGCGTTGGTGAGCAGGAGCGTCACCATCAGTCCGCCGATCATGCCGAGGATGATGTACGCGTCGGCGTGCTCGAGATTGTCGCCGTCGAGGCGCCGCGGATGCAGGACGAGCCGCCGATAGTACGCGAAGACCACGGCCCCGAGCACGAACAGCGCGAACGCGTCCTGCGACGCGGCGTACAGCACGTACAGCGGGTGCGGCAGGATCAGCGCGTATGAGAACGTGCTGAATACGCCCTGAATCAGGATCTCAACCGTCCCCGCGGTCAGGACGAGGAAGCCCCAGAAGATCGTCGCGTGCATCGCGCCCGGGATCGGGTCGCGGAAGATCTTCCGCTGCCCGATGCCGATCGTCAGCACGTTCTTCAATCGGTCGAACGGATGGTCGACCCGGTTCTCGGCGTAGCCGAGGCGCATGTAGCGCACCAGGCGCTGCACGTTGAGCGCGAAGAAGCCGGCGCCCAACGTGAGCACGAACGCGAACACCACGTTCGACGCGGCCATCAGTGGCCGGCCTTCGCCGCGCGAACGGCTTCGGTCAACGCCGGCACGACCTCCATCACGTCACCGACGATGCCGTAGTCCGCCACCTTGAAGATCGGCGCTTCCTTGTCCTTGTTGATCGCCACGATCGTCTTCGACGTGCGCATCCCGGCGAGGTGCTGGATCGCGCCCGAGATACCGACCGCAACGTAGAGCTGCGGGCTCACCTGGCGACCGGTCTGTCCGATCTGGTCGCTGTGTGGGCGCCAGCCGTCGTCGGTCACGGCGCGCGTGGCGCCGACCGCCGCGTTGCCGAAGGCCGCCGCGAGATCCTCGACCAGCTTGAAGTTCTCGGCGGCCTTGAGCCCGCGGCCGCCGGCGACGATCACCGGCGCCTCGCCGAGATCGAGCTTGCCCTTGCCGCCTTCCTGCAGCTCCTTGACCGTGAGCTTCTCCGCGGACGGATCGGCGGCCGGCTGCGCAGTCTCGGTGCGGATCGTCTTCGGATTCTCCGCCGGCGTGAATGCAGCGGGACGGGTCGAGATGACGACCGGCGAGCCGGTGATCTGCAGAGTCACGATCACCTTGTTGGCGAAGCCGGGGTGCTTGACGACGAGTGCATCGCCCGCCGCTTCGATGCTGATCACGTCGCTCGCGATCGGCGCGTCGAGCTTGGCGGCGACGCGGGGACCGAGATCGCGCCCCTGCGCCGAGAAGCCGAGCACCACGGCACGATAGCCGCCGCTCTTCGCGCGGTCGGCGAGGGTGGCGGCCACGGCTTCGCGCGCATACCGCTCGAAGCCCGCGTTCTCGACGACGATCGCGACGTCGGCGCCGTATTTCCCCAACTGCTCGGCGCGTGCGGCGACCCCGGAGGGGCCGCAGAGGAGCGCGTGCACCTCTCCGCCGCCGGTGGCGTCGGCGAGCCTGCGCGCGGCGGTCACCGCCTCGAGGGCGACCTTGCGCAGCTCGGCGCCGCGCGTTTCGGCATAGACGAGAATATTAGACATTTATAATACCTTCGCCTCCGTCTGCAGCAGCCGGACGAGCTCCGGGACCGCCGCCGCGCCCTCGCCGATGATGCGGCCGGGCGGACGATCGGGCGGCAGTTCCATCGCCTTCACGGTGACGCGCACGGGGCCGAGCTGCGCCGGCTTGGTCTCGAGCGGCTTCTTCTTCGCCGCCATGATTCCCTTGAGCGACGGATAGCGCGGACGCGCGATGCCTTCGTCGATCGTGACGACCGCCGGCAGCGGGAATTCCACGACCTCCGCCGCCCCTTCGAGCTCGCGGCGCGCCGTGCCCTTGCCACCGGCGATGTCGAGCTTGGACGCGGCCGTCACGCAGGGCACGCCGAGCAGCTCGGCGGTCGCCGTGCCGACGACGCCAGCCGACGTGTCGAAGGCGTGCTTACCGAAGAGCACCAGGTCGTAGCCGCCACCCTTCAGCTCGGCGGCCAGCGCCTTGGCGATGGCGATGCCGTCGTACGGGACGGCGTCGGTCTTGAGCTGCACGGCGCGGTCGGCGCCCATGCTCATCGCCTTGCGGAGCGTTTCCTGGACGACGTCCGGGCCGACCGCGTAGACGACGGTCTCGCCGGGTCCCTGTTTCTCGTTGAGTTGCAGCGCGACTTCGACCGCGTAGCTCGCGAAATCGTCGATGTCGAACTTGAGGCCGGTCTCATCGATGCCAGCCGAGGACGCGGCGATCTTGAAGCGCGACTCCGAATCGGGAGTTCGCTTG
>DASZUN010000066.1:0-13188 GCA_035547615.1 Gemmatimonadaceae bacterium
CCGGAGCGGCGCGCCGGACTTCGCGCGGCTCTTCCAGGCCGTCCGCATCGCGGTGAACGAGGAACTGGCGGGGCTCGCGCGCGCGCTGCCGCTCCTGCGCGACCGGCTCGTGCCGGGCGGCACGCTCGCCGTCATCGCCTATCACTCGGGCGAGGACCGCCTCGTGAAGAACGCGTTCCGCGAGTGGAGCGCCGCCTGCGTCTGTCCGCCCAAGCAGCCGGTCTGCACGTGCCGCGGCCGCCCGCTCGGCACCACGATCACGCGGCGCGCCGTCACGGCGACCGAGGACGAGGTCGCGCGCAACCCGCGCGCCCGCAGCGCCCGGCTGAGAGCATGGCGAAGCGCCGCGTAGCGCCGGGGCGGCGCTCGATCATCGCCGCGCTGCTGATCGGTTTCGTCCTGGTGACGATAGGCGTCATTGGACGGCGAGTGCTCGGGCTCGAGGTGCAGCGCCAGATTCGCGATCTCCAACGCCAGCGCGACGGCCTCGACGCCGAGCGCGTGCGGCTGGAGGCGGCGATCCGCGACGCCTCCAGCCGGGCCACCCTGCAGCCGATCGCCGAGCAGCGGCTCAACATGCACATCCCCACGCCCGACCAGCAGGTGTTCCTCCCACGACCGTCGCGCACGCCGTCCGATTCCGGCCGCGCCCCGCATGATTCGCTCTAGCCGCATCGGCCTCACCCACGCGACGCTCGCGCTGTTCGGCCTGGCGATCATCGGGAAGGCCGTGAAGGTGCAGGTCGTCGACGGCTCCGCGTGGCGCGCGCGCGCCGAGCGGCAGCAGTCGACCGAGCGCGTGGTGCCCGCGCCGCGCGGCGATATCGTCGACGAGACGCATCGCGTGCTCGCCCAGAGCCGCGAGATGGTGCGGCTCGAGATCGCGCCGCGCGAGGTGAACGCGCCCGCCAAGCTGCGCCGCGCCCTCGCGCGCCTCGGCGTCGACAAGTCGCTCATCGCCCGCGCGCTCGATCCGAAAGGGAAGTACCTCGTGCTGCCCGGCCGATTTCTCGCCGTGGATGCGGCGGACGCGATCGGCCTTCGCGGCGTACACTCGTACGCCTCGGTGGAGCGCGCGTACGCCGCGTCGCGCGGTGCGCAGGGGATCATCGGCCACGTCGACATCAACAACAAGCCGATCGACGGGCTCGAGCTCGCGCTCGATTCCGTGCTCCGCGGGGAGCCCGGGAGCGCGACGGTCTTTCGCGATCTCAACGGACAGCTCCGCGAGTCGCCGATCGCGCCCGGCACGGCGCCGGTGAAGGGCGACACGGTCGTGCTCACGATCAACGCCGACCTCCAGGAGATCGCCGAGAACGCGCTCGCCGACGCCGTGGCGCGCATGGGCGCCGAGGGCGGCGACATCGTGATCCTCGATCCGCACACGGGCGAGGTGCTGGCGATGGCGAGCCGTCGGCTCGATCCGCGACAGAGCTCGGCGACGGTGATGACGGAACCGTTCGAGCCCGGCTCGACGATGAAGCCGTTCACCGCGGCGGCGCTGCTCCGGCACGGGCTCGTGACCGATCACGATTCCGTGGACACGGGCGACGGCGTGTACGAGATCAACGGCCGCGTGATCCACGACGATCATCGCATCGGGCGCGCGCCGCTGTCCGAGGTGCTGCGCTGGTCGAGCAACGTCGGCATCGTGAAATTCGCCGAGCGGCTGACTCCTCGGGAGGAATACGAGAACCTGCGCGACTTCGGCTTCGGCACGCCGACGGGAGTGCCGTACCCGACCGAGTCGGGCGGGATTCTGCGGAACCCGACGAGCTGGTCCAAGCAGTCGGCCAACTCGATGGCCATGGGTTACGAGGTGTCGGTCACGCCGCTTCAGCTCGCCGCGGCCTACGCGGTGTTCGCGAACGGGGGCGAGCTCATGGAACCGGCGCTCGTGAAGGAAGTCGTCGCGCCGGACGGGACGGTGCTCTATCGGCACACGCCGCGCGTCGTGCGGCGGGTCGTCCCCAAGCCGGTCGCGGACAAAGTGCGGCACATGCTGCTCGACGTCGTCGACGAGGGCACCGCGCTCCAGGCGGCGCTCGACAACTACATGCTCGCCGGCAAGACCGGCACGCCACGCGGGACCGTGCGCGGCCGCTACATCCCGGGCCGCTACAACCCGAACTTCGTTGGCCTCTTTCCTGGCGACAATCCGCAGTACGTGATCGTCGTGAAAGTCACCGCGCCCCAGAGCTCGATCTACGCGGCGCAGACCGCCGCGCCGGTGACGAAGGCGATTCTCCAGGCGGCCGTGGCGGCGCAGAACGCGGCGCTCGACCGCGCCAAGCTCGCGGCGAGCGTCGTGGCCGATCAGAAGGCGGACACGAAGGCCGCGCCCGTGCGGCAGATGGCCGAAGCACGACCGGAGTCGCTGAGCGAGGTCCCGGACACCGCGCCGCCCGCCGAGCGGGGCTCGGTGCCGTTCGTCGCGACGCTCCCACTGCAGCCGTCCCCGCCGCCGCCCCGAACGCTGCACGCCGTCCCCGACATCCGGGGACTGCCGCTCCGCGACGCGGTGCGGTCGTTGCACAGTGCTGGCTTTCACGTTCAACTTGCCCGCGGAGGAGCCGACGGTTCCGCGAGCACGAGTCCCGCGGCAGGCGCCATGGAGCCGACCGGCACGGTGGTTCGACTGCTCTACAATTATTGAATGCAAGCACAGACCGACACGATCGCACGCGCGTTGGAGGGATCAGGGCTGCTCCGCGAGCGGCGCGGTACGCTGCCGGCGAGCGTGGCCGGAATCACCGACGACAGCCGCGCGGTCGCGCCGGGCGCGATGTTCATTGCCGTCCGCGGGTCCGAGCGCGACGGGCATGACTACCTCGACGCCGCGGCGAGCGCGGGCGCCGCTATGGCGATCGTCGAGGATCCATCGCGCACCACGCTTCCGGCGCTCGTCGTGAACGATGGACGTCGCGCGGCGGCAATTGCCGCGGCCGCGGCGTTCGACTGGCCGGCGCGCGAGCTGCGCCTCGTCGGGGTCACCGGCACGAACGGCAAGACGACGACAGTGAACATGCTCCGCCATCTGCTCGACGACACGGTGGCGCGCAGCGCGTCGATCGGCACGCTCGGTGTGTTGATCGGGAGCGACGGCGAGCCGCTCGAGGGGGGCGGGGGACTCACGACGCCCGGGCCGGTCGAGCTGCAGCGCCTCTTTCGCGCGCTGCGCGATCGCGGGGTTCGTTCGGTCGCGATGGAAGTGTCGTCGCACTCGCTCGATCAGCGGCGCGTGGAGGGCGTGCAGTTCGACGCTGTGACGTACACGAACTTCACGCGCGACCATCTGGATTACCACAAGACCATGGAGCAGTACTTCGCCGCGAAGGCGCGGCTGCTCGAGCATCTCCTCCCGCACGGCACCGTGGTCACCAACCTCGACGATCCCGCGTGGCGGCGGCTTCGCACGGAACGGCGCCGCGTGGCATTCAGCGAGCGCGTGCCGACCGCCGAAGTGCACGCCGAGGAGATCCGGTTCACGTCGCGCGGCAGCGACTGGATGCTCGCGTTGGCGGCCGATCGCGTGCGCGTACGGCTTCCGCTCATCGGCGACTTCAATGTGATCAACGCGCTCGGCGCGGCGGCGACCGCGTACGCGCTGGGCGTGCCGGCGGAGCGGATCGCCGAGCGCTTGTCGAGCATGCCCCAGGTGCCGGGGCGGCTCGAGGTGCTGCGCGAGGATCCCACCGTGCTCCGCGACTACGCGCACACGCCGGACGCGCTTGCGCGGGCCCTCGACGCGGTGCGGCCGTTCGCGCCGGAAAAGCTGATCGTGGTGTTCGGCTGCGGAGGCGACCGTGACAAGGGCAAGCGGCCGGAGATGGGCGCCATCGCCGAATCGAAGGCCGACCTCGCGATCGTCACGAGCGACAATCCGCGAACGGAAGATCCCGAGGCCATTCTCTCCGACATCGAAGCGGGCATGACGAGAACCAATCACGAGCGCATCGAGGACCGCCGCGCCGCGATCGCGCGCGCGCTGGAGCTGGCGTCGGCCCGCGACGTCGTGGTGCTCGCGGGCAAGGGACACGAGACCTATCAGATCCGCGGCACGACCAGGCTGCCGTTCGATGAGAAGACCGTGATCGCCGAGCTGTCGGGCGGCCTCGCCGCGGGCGGTACGCGATGAGCACCGTACCCACCGCGGCGGCGACCACGTTCTGGACGTGCGACCGCGTGGCGGACGCGCTGGCGCCGCACGCGGACGTGAACCTTCCGCGGTCGCCGATCACGTTCGGGCGCGTGTGGACGGACACGCGGACCATTCAGCGGGGCGACCTCTTCGTCGCGCTCGTCGGCGAGCGGTTCGACGCGCACGACTTTCTCGCCGACGCGGTGGCGAAGGGCGCGACCGGGCTCGTCGTGTCTCGTGCCGGCGCGGCGAAAGGGCTCGGCGTGCCGGTCTTCGAGGTGCGCGATACGCTCGTCGCGCTCGGCGCACTCGGCACCTATCGCCGCCGTGCGTGGAACAAGCCCGTGGTCGGCGTCGTGGGCACGAACGGCAAGACGAGCACGAAGGAGCTCATTCGCGCCGCGCTGGGCCGCACGCTCGAGGTGCACGCGACGACGGGGAATCTCAACAATTTGATCGGCGTGCCGTTGACGCTGCTCGCGATCCCCGATCACGCCGACGTGGCGGTGATCGAGATGGGGACGAACATGCCCGGCGAGGTGCCGCGGCTCCGGGCGATCGTCGAGCCGAACGTCACGGTGGTCACCTCGATCGCGGAAGAACATCTCGAGGGGCTGGGCGACATCGCGGGCGTCATGCGCGAGGAGCTCGCGGCGGCGGAGGGCGTGCCGGTGGTGATCGTGCCGGCCGCGCAACCGGAAGTGGTCGACGCGGCGCGCGGCCGTGCCGGGCGCGTGGTGGCGGCGGGCATCGAGTCTGGCGACCTGCACGCGACCGATTCGCGCATCGACGCGAACGGCCGTGGCCACCTGCGGGTGGAGGGAACCGACATCACCGTCCCGCTTCGCGGCGTTCACAATTTGCGAAACACCATGCTCGCGCTCGCCGTGTCGCGCGAGATGGGTGTCGCGCTCGCCGATGCGGCGCGGGGCATCGCCGAGATGCCGGTGCCGCCGATGCGCGTGAACTGGGAGCAGCTCGGCGCCGTCACGCTGATCAACGACGCGTATAACTCGAACCCCGGCTCGGCGAAGGCAGCGATCGAGCTGCTCGCGGCGGCGGGGGCGGGGCGGCAGCGGGTCGCGATCCTTGGCACCATGCTCGAGCTCGGGCCGCAGACACCGCGGCTGCACGACGAGGTCGCGCGCGCCGCGCTCGATGCGGGCGTCGAGCTCGTCGGCGGCATCGGCGAATTCGCGGCGGCCTTCGCGCGTATCGCGCCGGGCGAGTCGCGCGTCATAACGGGCGACGACGTCGACGCACTGTGGACGTCGTTGTCGTCGCGCCTCGCACCGGACGCCGTTATTCTCCTGAAAGGGTCGCGCGGCATGCGGCTCGAGCGGCTGGTCGCACCGATCACCGCGTGGGCGCAGGGCCGAGTGACCGCGAGCGAAACGTAAGCGCCAAACCGAAACGCATCCCTCCACCCGGGTCGTCGTGCTCTATCACTTTCTGTTTCCGCTCGCTCGGCACTACAAGGTTCTGAACGTCTTCCAGTACATCTCGGTGCGCGCGGTCGGCGCGGCGGTGACGTCGCTGCTCCTGTCGTTCATCGTCGGACCGATCATCTTGCGCGGCTTGCGGCGGCAGTCCGTCAACCAGGTCGTGCGCGAGGGAACGCCCGAGTCGCACGCCAGCAAGGGCAGCACGCCGACGATGGGTGGCCTGATCATCCTGAACAGTTCGCTGATCTCGGTGATCCTGTGGGGCAAGTTCAGTCTGGCCCATCCGTATTTGTTGATAGCCATGATTGTGACGTTGTGGATGGGCGGCATCGGTTTCCTCGACGACTATCTCAAGCTGCAGCAGAAGAAGCGCGGCGAGAAGAATCGCGGACTCGTCGAGCGGTACAAGCTCGCCGGCCAGGTGATCGCTGGACTCGCGCTCGGCGTCTACGTGTGGCAGTTCCCGCTGTCGCCGAACCTCGCCGGCGCTTCCACGACATTACCGTTCTTCAAGTACTATCTGGTCACGCCCGTCGCCGGATTCGCCTGGACCTACGTGTTGTTCACGACGTTCATCCTCACGGGCACGAGCAACGCCGTGAACATCACGGACGGGCTCGATGGACTCGCGTCGGGGCTCTCGGCCGTTGCGTTCGGCACCTTCGCGATCTTCGCGTACATCATCGGCCGCATCGACTACAGCCGGTTCCTGTATGTGTTCTATCTCCAGGATTCGGGCGAGCTCACAGTCTTCTGTCTGGCGATGGTCGGCGCGCTGCTCGGATTCCTCTGGTTCAACACGCACCCCGCCCAGGTCTTCATGGGTGACACCGGGTCGCTCGCGCTCGGCGGCGCGCTTGGCGCCGTGGCGATCCTGCTCAAGTCGGAGTTCGTGCTCGCGTTCGTCGGCGCCGTGTTCGTGGCCGAGATGCTGTCGGTGATCTTTCAGCGGTACGTGTTCAAGATCCGTCGCCGACGGCACGGGCTGGAGTACGCACAGGCGCACCGCGTCTTCCGACGAGCGCCGCTGCATCATCATTTTGAGGAGTTGGGCTGGGACGAGTCGCAGGTCGTCGTTCGGTTCTGGATCATCGGCATTCTGTGCGCGTTCTTCGCGCTCAGCACCCTCAAGCTCCGCTGACCCATGGGACGCATCTCGGATCCGGCGATGCAGCCGGAATGGCTGCGCGGCGAGATCGCCGTCGTTGGCCTGGCACGAAGTGGCCGATCGGCCGCGCGATTGCTCGCTCGCACCGGCTCGGACGTCTACGCCTCCGATAGCGGGCGCTCGCCCGAGCTCGAGGAAACGGCGGTCGAGCTCCACCACGACGACGTCGACGTCCAGATCGGCGGGCACGATCTCGATCGCATCCGCCGCGCGGCGCTCGTCGTCGCAAGTCCGGGCGTGCCCCCGGATGCGCCGCCGCTCGCCGCGGCGCGCGAGGCCGGCGTGCAGATCGTGAGCGAGATCGAGATCGGCCTGCGGTTCCTGCCGCGGCTCGCGTACGTCGCGATCACGGGCACGAACGGGAAGACGACCACGACCGCGCTCACCGGCCATCTGCTGCGCGCGGTGGGCCGCCGGGCGGAGAGCGCAGGGAACATCGGCACGCCGCTCACCGAGCTCGCGCTGCTGCCGACGCCGCCCGACTGGGTCGCGCTCGAGGTGTCGTCATTTCAGCTCCACGACACGCCGAGCATCAATCCGACGGTCGGCGTCCTGACGAACCTCTCGGCGAATCACCTCGACCGCTACGACAGCGTCGAGGCGTACTACGCCGACAAGGCGCTGCTCTTCCGGAACGCGACGGCTGCATCGCACATCGTGACGAATGCCGACGACGCCGACGTCGAGCAGATGACCCGCGACGTGCCGGGCATGCACTGCCGGTTCTCGGTGCAGCGCAAGAGCGACGCGTACTTCGACCGGGACGCCGGCTCGCTGGTCGTGCTCGGGCATCCGGTGATCGCGCGCGACGAGCTGCCGCTGCTCGGCGATCACAACGTGGCGAACGCGCTCGCCGCGCTGCTCAGCGTCATGATCGCCGATCGCGAGCATCGCTCACCGCGCTCGATCGAGCGGATGGCGGAGGCGCTCCGGACCTTCAGCGCGCTCGAGCATCGCATCGAGAGGGTCGGCGAGTTCGACGGCGTCACCTGGATCAACGATTCGAAATCGACCACCGTCGCGTCGACGCTGATCGCGATGCGCGGCATGCGGCAGCCCACGGTCCTGCTCCTCGGTGGGAAGCACAAGGGCGCGCCGTACACGGATCTCGTTCCGGAGCTGCGCCGCACCGCGCGCGCCGTGATCGCGTACGGCGAGGCCGCACCCATCATCGAGCACGACCTCGCGGGCGCCGTCCCGCTCACGCGGCTCGGCGCGTCGTTCGACGAGGTGATCGACACGGCGCGACAGCTCGCGCGGCCGGGTGACGTGGTGCTCCTGTCGCCGGCGTGCTCGTCGTACGACATGTTCGACAACTATGAGCACCGGGGCATGGTGTTCAAGGAGCTGGCGGCGGGCGCGGAGCGGCGATGAAGGACGGACGCAGGACCAACGGAAGGGCGCAGGCCGCGGTCGTGCCGCAGGTACGCGAGCGCTGGCGCATGGGCTCGGAGGCACGGGGGCTCGTGCTCGTGAGCGCGGTGCTGACCGCGTTCGGGCTCGCGGTGCTCTACAGCGCGAGCGCCATCGTCGGCATGAACGATCACAACGACAGCATGTTCTTCCTGAGCAAGCAGCTCGGGGGCGTGCTGGCCGGCATCATCGCGTTCGCCATCGCCGCCAAGGTTGATGCCGAGAAGTTCCGCGAGTGGGCGTGGCCGCTGATGTGGTTCACCATCGCGACCATGCTCGCCGTGCTCGTGCTGCCGAACCGCATCGCGCCCACGATTCACGGTTCGCGTCGATTCCTCTTCGGCGCGTCGTTCCAGCCGTCGGAGTTCGGCAAGCTGACGGTCGTCGCGTGGGTGTCGATGCTGATCGTGAAGAAGGGAGAGAGCCTGAAGCGCCTGACGAAGGGGCTCGTGCCGTTCCTCGTCGTCATCGGCGTGCTGGATCTCCTGGCGGCGCTCGAGCCGGACCTCTCCGTGGCGATGCTCTTCACCCTGCTCATGGCGCTGCTGCTCTTCGTCGGCGGCGCGCGGATGAGCCACTTCATCGCCCTCGGCGCGATGTGCCTTCCCGTGCTGCTCCTCAAGATCGAGAAGTGGCGCTACGCGATCTCGCGCATGACGGCGTTCCTGCACCCTGGCAACGCCCCTGAAGCGGTCAGCTTCCAGCTTCAGCAATCTCTCATTGCCGTGGGATCGGGCGGCTGGCTCGGACGTGGATTCGGGGAAGGGATGCAGCAGATGGGCTTCGTGCCGTTTCCGTACAGCGATTTCATCGGGAGCACCGTGGGCGAGGAGTGGGGCTTCATCGGCATCGCCGGACTCACGATCGCGTTCGGCATGTACGCGCTGCTCGGCTTCCGCATCGCGCGGCAGGCGCGCTCGCCGTTCCTGCAGCTCGTCGCCGTGGGGCTGACGTTCACGACCGTGCTCACGGCATTCCTGCACATCGGCGTCGTGATCGGACTGCTGCCGACCACGGGGCTCACCCTGCCGTTCGTGTCCTACGGCCGATCCAACCTCGTGCTCACGATGCTGTTCACCGGCATCCTCGTGAACATCGGCAGCACGCGCGAGCGCGTGGTCGGCTCGGCCGCGACGGATCCGCTCGCGGCCGTGGCCTGAGCGCGTGGCATGACACGCGTCATCTTCGCCGGCGGCGGCACGGGCGGCCACCTCTATCCGGGGCTCGCCATCGCGCGCGCGCTCGTGCGCGAGCGGCCGAGTCTCGAGCCGTTCTTCATCGGCGCGCGGCGGGGGATCGAGCGCGACGTGCTGCCGTCGAGCGGCTTTCCGTTCGCGCTGCTCGATCTGCACCCGTTGTATCGGCCCGCGGTCTGGAACAACTGGCGCACGCTGCGCGGCGCATTCAGCGCGTGGCGCGAGATCGGCCGCATCGTGCGCGCGGATCCGCCGGCGCTCGTCGTCGGAACGGGCGGCTACGCCGCCGGGATGATGCTCGGCTACGCGGTGCTCCACCATCTGCCCATGGTGCAGCAGGCCGGCGACAGCGTGCCCGGGCTGACGGCGCGCTACTTCAGCCGCTGGTCGCGTGAGATTTATCTGAATTTTCCCGAGGCGGCGCGCGCGCTCGCGGCGCATCACCCGGGATCGCTGGTCGACACCGGCGCGCCGATCGAGCCGCCGCCGGTGCCGCGCCCCGACAAGCGTGCGGCGCGCGAACGCTGGGGCTTTCCGGCGGAGGGCGGTCCGGTGCTGCTGATCTACGGCGGCAGCCAGGGCTCGCTCGCCATCAATCGCATCGTCGCGGAGTGGATCGAGCACGGCATACCGGAACGGCTCAACATCATCTGGGCGACGGGTCGCGCGACGTACGATCAGTTCAAGCACTGCGAGGGTCCGCGGGTTCGCGTGCGCGAGTATCTCGCCCCGATTGCCGAGGCCTATGCCGCGACCGACCTCGCGGTGGCGCGCGCCGGCGCGATGACGACGGCCGAGCTGTTCGCGTGGGGCATTCCGGCGATCCTGGTTCCGCTCCCTACCGCGGCTGCCGACCATCAAACCACGAACGCCGTGACGCTGGAGCAGGCCGGCGCGGCCGTGCACGTGCCGCAGAGCGCGTTGACGGTCGAGCGGCTCGACGGCACGGTGCGCCGGCTGCTCGAGTCGCCGGCCGCGTTGGCGCGACTCGGAGCGGGCGCCGCCGCGCGCGCGCGGCCCAACGCCGCCGTGGAGATCGCCCGCCGGATGCTCGCGCTGATCGATCAGCGATAACCCCGCCCGCGATGCGCCGCGTGACGAGTTAGTTTCCACGCACATGGCCCTCCTCGATTCGAGCGATTCGCGCCCCGTGCACTTCGTCGGCATCGCCGGCGCCGGGATGAGCGCGCTCGCCGAACTGTTCCTGCGCCGCGGCGTGCCCATCACCGGCTGCGACAGCAATCCCGCGGCCGCCGAGGACCTGCGGCGACAGGGCGTCGTCGTCGAGCCGCACGATCCGTCGCACGCGGAGCATGCGCGTGCGCTCGTCGTCACATCCGCGATGCGCAAGGATCACCCCGAGCTGGTCCGTGCGCGCGAGCTGGGAATTCCCGTCATCCGCCGCGCCGAAGCGCTGGGCGAGGTGACCGCGGGGCGCGAGCTCGTCGCGATCGCCGGCACGCACGGCAAGACCACCACGACGGTGATGACGGCGACTGCGCTGACGGCGGCGGCCCGCGAGCCGACGGCGATCGTCGGCGGGCGCGTGAGCGCGTGGGAAGGCAACACGCTCTACGGGAGCGATCGGTTGTACGTGGTCGAAGCCGACGAGTACGATCGATCCTTTCTCGCGCTGTCGCCAACGGTTGCCGTGGTGACGAACGTCGAGGCCGATCATCTCGACATCTACGCCGATCTCGCCGACATCAAGTCGGCGTTCGCGCAGTTCGTGCGCGGGGCGCGGCACATCGTGCTCTGCGCGGACGATGCGGGCGCGAACTCGCTCGCGACACCGAGCAGCACGGAAGTGGTGCGCTACGGCATCTCGTCCGCGGATGCACGCGTCGTCGCGCGCGATCTCGCGCTGCGTCCCGACGGCTCCGCGTTCCGGCTCGTGTTCGATGACGAGGACATGGGCGAGATCACGCTCGCCATCCCCGGGCGTCACAATGTGCTCAATGCGCTCGCCGCGTTGAGCGCGGGGCTCGTGCTCGGCGCCAAGCCGGCGGAGATGGCCCGCGGCCTCGCCGGCTACGCCGGCGTCGAGCGCCGGTTCCAGCGGCTCGGCGAAGCGCGCGGCGTGGTCGTGGTGGACGACTACGCGCACAATCCCACGAAGGTCGCCGCGGCGCTCGCGACCGCCCGCGTCGCGTACCCCGACCGGCGGCTCGTCGCCGCGTTCCAGCCGCATCTCTACTCGCGTACCCGCGATTTCGCGCGCGAGTTCGGCGCGTCGCTGGCGGTGGCGGACGCGGTCTTTCTCACCGCGATCTATCCGGCGCGCGAAGCCCCGATCCCGGGCGTGAGCTCCGCGCTCATCGCCGACGCGCTGCGCGAGGCAGGCGGTACCCTGGTGTGGCAAGGGGAGCGCGGCGCGCTCGCCGACGCGCTCGCGGACTTCGTGCGCCCCGGCGACGTCGTGCTCACGATCGGCGCCGGGGACATCACGAAGACCGGGCCCGAGCTGCTCGATCGGCTGGCGGGGGCGGACGCGGCATGAGTCGCAGCCGCGGTGAGTCGCCGGAGTCGGGTGGCGAGCCGGCGGAGCGCGCGTCGAAGGGACGGCTTCTCTCGCGCACGTTGAAGCTCGCGCTGATCGGAATCGCCGTGCTGGTCGTCGTCGCGTCGCCGCTCTGGGGACCGCTGCTCATGCGGCGGATGGCCTTCTTCCACGTACACCGCATCGAGATCCTCGGCGCGCATTACGTGGCGCCCAGTGACATTCTCACCCGCTTGCACGTCGATACGACGGCGTCGGTCTGGGATGCGACGGCGCCGCTCGTCGCGCGTGTGCTGAGCCACCCCGAAATCGAGAGCGCCGTGATCCACCGGAAGCTGCCCGGGACGCTCGTCGTCGAGATCCGCGAGCGCGTGCCGGTGGCGCTCGTCCCGGCGACCGGCGGCTTTCGGGTGTTCGACGCGCGCGGGACGCAGTTGCCGATCGACCCGGCGCGAGTCCGCGTGGATGCGCCGGTGCTGCTCCAGCGAGACACGACCGTGCTGCGGCTGCTCGGGGCCATGCGCGCCGACATGCCGGCGTTGTACAATCGTGTGAGCGCGATCCAGCGCGTGGGAGCGGACGAGCTGCTCATCCAGCTCCCCACGGAGCCGGTGCGCGCGATGCACGACGTGACGTTGAACCGCCTGGCCGACATCGAACCCGTGGAAGAGGATCTCGCGCGCAAGCAGCTCCGCGTGGCCGAGATCGATCTTCGCTACCGTGACCAAGTGATCGCCCGATTACAATGATCGTTCCTCGCTCCGGCGCTTCGCTCCTTCGCTCGGAATTCCGCCGATCTCAGACTCTATGAACCCCGAACGCCTCGTCGCAGGACTCGACATCGGCTCGGCGAAGACCACCGCCATCATCGCCGAAGTGGTCGGTGACCTTCCGAAGCATCCGAGCATCAAGGTGCTCGGCGTGGGGCAGGCGCGCACCACGGGCATGCGCCGCGGCGTCGTGTCCGACATCGAGGAGACGACGCGCTCGATCCGCAAGGCGATGCAGGATGCCGAGCGCATGGCCGGCGCCGAGGTGCACGAGGTGTACGCCGGGATCGCGGGCGAGCACGTGCAGGCGATGACGAGCAAGGGCATCGTCGCCGTGAGCCGGGACGAGATCGACAAGTCCGACGTCGACCGCGCCAACGAGGTCGCGCGCGCGCAGGCGATCCCGCAGGACCGCGAGCTGCTGCACGCGATCCCGCAGGAGTACACGGTCGACAAGAACACGGGCATTCGCGATCCGATCGGCATGAGCGGCACGCGCCTCGAGACGGAGATGTATCTCGTCACGATCGGCAGCTCGCCGGCGATCAACCTGCG
>DASZUN010000067.1:0-31213 GCA_035547615.1 Gemmatimonadaceae bacterium
GAAGGACTGCTACGTGAACGTGCTGCGCGACGCGATGGCGATCGATTCGCTCGATCCGTGCGGCGTGTACTTCGGCACGTCGGGCGGGCAGGTGTACGGCTCGAACGACGAGGGCGACTCGTGGCAGCCGATCGTGCGCGACCTGCCGGGCGTGCTCTCGGTTGAGGTGCAGACGCTGCAATGATTCGCGTGGTGCTTCCAGGTCCGCTGCGCTCGCTCGCGCGGATCGACGGCGACGTGCTCGTGGACGTCGAGGGTCGTGCGACGCAGCGCGCGATCCTCGACGCGATTGAGGCACGCTATCCGATGCTGCAGGGGACGATTCGGGATCACGGCACGCTCAAGCGGCGGCCGTTCGTGCGGTTCTACGCGTGCGAGCAGGATCTGTCGCACGAGTCGCCGGACGCGGCGCTGCCTCAGGCGGTGGCGGAGGGGAAGGAGCCGTTTCTCGTGGTGGGAGCGGTGGCGGGGGGATAGCGTCACCGAGTTGGCGGCGGATGCCATGTGTCCGCCGCATCATGGAGGAATCGGTGCAACTCGCGCCAAGCTCAGTCTCGTGCTCAGGTGTCGCCCGAATAGGATTCCTCGTCGCGTGCGTCGGGTGCGCCGTATCCGTGGCTGGAGCTCAGCAGATTCACGGCGTCGTTCGCGACAGCATGGCTGGCACGCCGATCGCCGGCGCCGTGATCACGCTGCTCGATAGCACGAACGCTACGATCGTGCGCGGATTGAGTTTGCGGTCCGGCGAGTTCACGGCGCCCCGACCGCCCAGGACCCTCCGCGCGCGTATCGTGCGCATCGGGTACCGGCCGCGGGACATCGTTCTGCCCTGGCCGCCCGCCGGCGATCTGGAGATCCAGATGCTCCGTGTTCCCGCGATGCTCGAGCAGGTCGAGGTTACCGGAGAGTCGCGCTGCCCCAAGTCCGCGGACGGTGGCCGCGCATTCGCACTCTGGGAGCAGGCGCGCGATGGATTGCTCGCCTCCGTCGTCGCTCGCCAAACGAAGCCGGCCTTCGCGACGACGTTGACATACCAGCGCGAGTACGCCGGGGGCTCGAAGCGGCTTGAACAGGAGATCACGAGGCGCGACAGCGGTCAAACGTCGCGTCCGTTCGCGGCTGTCGCATCTCCACGTTCCTTCGTCGTGACCGGCTACATGATCGAGGACGCCGGATCTCGCACGTACTTCGCGCCGGATGCCGATGTGCTCCTCGATGACACGTTCGAGGCAACACACTGTTTTTCGTTGGAGCCGTCCGACAGCGCGCACCCCGGCGAGGTCGGCGTCGCGTTCGCGCCGATTCCGGGGGACACGCTGGTCAACGTTGCCGGTACGATCTGGATGGATGCCGGAACACCGCAATTGAGAAGGGTGGTATTCAAATACACTCGACTCGAGCCCGCGGCGCTCGCCTTCGGCGCTGGCGGGCGTATCTCGTTCCAGACCGTATCCAGCGGTGTCACGTTCGTCGATCGCTGGAGCTTGAGGCTGCCCGTCCTCGGCACCGCAACTACGGCGGACGGCGTGGAGCGGACCGATATGATCGCGTCCCTGCGCCGTGAGGACCGCACCGATCTTCGCGTGCAGCACGTTCGCGAGATCGGGGGGGACGTGCTTCGCGCGCGATGGGCCGACGGAACAGTGTGGGAAGCGGACGGCGCTCGCGAGATTGCACTGACGACGAGCATCCACGGGCCGATCGGCCGCGCACAGACGCGCACCATCATCGGTACGGTCCGCGATTCGACTGGCAATGCGGTCGGGTCGGCGTCCGTACATCTGATCGCCGGGCCAACCGTGATCACCGACAATAGCGGACGATTTCGCCTAGTAACACCGGGCGACGAGCCGCTTACGCTCGAGGTCCAGCGCATCGGATACACTGCCGCGCTGGTGCAGGTCGCGGGCGGTATGGACACGACGATCGCGCTGAGGCTCGACAAGGTCCCGGTGCAACTCGAGCGCGTCGTGACGCAGGCGCAGCCGAGCACTGCTGGACTCAGCGGTTTCGACACACGCCTGGCGGAGCGCGCGCGAGGTACGAACAGCGGATTCTTCATCACGCCCGCGGAGATCGAGCAACGGAGGCCGTGGCGCGCATCGCAGCTCTTCGAAGGCCTCCCTGGTGTGACGTTGATTCAGAAGAACTCCAGCGCGACGCGCTTCGCCATCACGACCGCGAGTCGCACCTTCGGCAGTAACGTCTGCGTCATCACCATCTACGTGGATGGCGTGCGCGTGCTCCCCGAGGGAGACGGCACGATCGACATCGATGCACTCGTCAATCCAACGGAGATCGCAGGCATCGAATACTACCCGAGCGGCAACCGCGCTCCACCAGCGTATCAGCCGCTCAATGGCACGTGCGGAGTCGCGCTCGTTTGGACGAAATAGGCGAGGCGCTTCGTGACACATTTGTGATCACGCTCCGCCATCAGGCAACCTCGACATTTACTGTCGTATATCATCCCCTTGACTCCCCCCGCCGCCCGGCACAGGCTAAGGACAGGCAGGGTTTGGGAGTCGCATGCCGAGGATCTCCACTCGCAGCACGACATACCGGCCATCCGGGGGCGAGCGCGTGTTCGCCGATGACAAGGGACGACTTTGGTCCGCCGCGCACACCGGCGAGGCCGTGGTCTTCACCTGCATCAGCGACGGCCGCCAGTCCGGACGCGCCATCGGTGTGGATCTCGCGAGTCTCGACGACTCGGTCGGCGACGATACCCTGCGTGCGTGGCTGAACGCAGCCCCGCGTATCGGCACACTGCCGTAATCCGCGCTCGGCGCGGAGGAGGGTGTCTTCGCTATGAGGGAGTATCAAGGATCTGAAATCCGCAACATCGCGGTGGTGGGTCACGGGGCGAGCGGCAAGACCAGTCTGGTCGATGCGCTCGCCTTCGTGTCAGGAAGCTCCAAGCGACACGGATCGGTGAAGGACGGCACCGCGCTCACCGATCACGCCGCCGAGGAGATCGAACGCGGGTACTCGATCAACGTCGGGTGCGCATACGCCGAGTGGCAGGACACCAAGATCAACCTGCTCGACACGCCCGGGTACCTCGACTTCCAAGGCGATGCGGTCGCCGGGCTCGCGGCCGCAGACGGTGCGCTCTGCGTCATTCCGGCCACGTCCGGCGTGGAAGTCGGCACCGAGCGCATGTTCCGCGAAGCGGTCCGCCGTCGCGATCCGGTGCTCTTCGTCGTCAGCATGATGGACAAGGAGCACGCCGACTTCGATCGCATCTATCAGCAGATCAAGCTGCGGCTCACCAACAAGGTCATCCCGGTCGAAATCCCGATCGGCGAAGGGCCCGACTTCCACGGCGTGATCAACCTCTTCACCAAGAAGGCGCACCAGTACAAGCGCGGCGTGAAGACGGGCGAGTATGAGGAAACTGAAATACCGCCCGAGGCCAAGGACCAGTTCGACCGCTACTACGCCGAGCTGATCGAGTCCATCTCCGCGACGGACGACAACCTCCTCGAGCACTACCTCGAGGGCGCCGAGATCACGCGCGACGAGGCCATCGCGGCGATGAAGGAAGCGATGAAGCGGATGGAGCTCTTCCCGCTCTTCTGCGTCTCGAACGAGTTGAACTACGGGATGCAGGCCGTGCTCAGCACGGTCGTCGAGCTGATGCCGAACGCGTACGAGATGGAAGAGATCCACGCGTTCAAGGGCGCCGAGGGCGACGCGACGGTCGAGATCCACGCGCGCGACGAGGGGCCGTGCGTCGCGCACGTGTTCAAGACGATGTCCGAGCCGCACGTAGGCGACGTCACGTTCTTCCGCCTTTTCTCGGGCGTGATCAACAACGGCGACGAGCTGTTCAACGCCACCCGGAGCGGTATGGAGAAGCTGAACCATCTCTCCGTCTCGCAGGGCAAGGAGCGCATCGAGATCCAGAAGCTCCATGCGGGCGACATCGGCTGCATCGCGAAGCTTCGCAACACCCACACGAACGACACGCTGTCGACGAAACAGCATCCGGTGCGCATGCCCCTCATCGACTTCCCGGAAGGGACGATCCAGATGGCCGTGCACGCGCCCAACCGCGCCGACGAAGAGAAGCTGCAGACCGGCATCCACCGCCTGCACGACGAGGACCCGACGTTCCAGGTGGCGTACAACGCCGAGACGCACGAGACGATCGTCTCAGGGCTCGGCGAGCGGCACCTCGAGGTCAACCTTGCCAAGCTCAGTCGCAAGTTCGGCGTCCACGCCGAGCTGACCAAGCCCAAGATTGCCTATCGCGAAACGCTCAAGGGCAAAGCGGAGGGCCAAGGGCGCCACAAGAAGCAGTCAGGCGGCCGGGGCCAGTTCGGCGACTGCTGGGTGCGATTCGCGCCGCTGCCGCGCGGGTCCGGCTACCACTTCGTGGACCAGATCGTCGGCGGGTCGATCCCGCGGCAGTTCATCCCCGCGGTGGACAAGGGCATTCAAGAAGCGTCGGTGCGCGGCGTGCTCGCGGGATACCCGCTCGTCGACTTCCAGGTCGAGCTGTACGACGGCTCGTATCACACCGTCGACTCGAACGAGATGTCGTTCAAGATGGCGGGCATTCTCGCCTTCAAGACGGTCGCCGCGAGAGCCAAGCCGGTGCTGCTCGAGCCGCTCGACGAGATCGATATCGTCACCCCCGACGACTACATGGGCGACGTGCTCGGCGATCTCTCGTCGCGCCGCGGGCACATTCTCGGCACGGAGCCGGCGGATGGCGGCACCCGCATCCGTGCGATCGTCCCGCAGGCCGAGCTGCACGGATACGCGAGCTCGATCTCGTCGATGACGCAAGGGCGCGCCACCTTCAAGCGGTCGTTCAAGGGCTATGAGGAAGCGCCGCACGAGGTCGCGGCGAAGATCATCGAGGAGCACGCGAAGGAGAAGGAAGAGGAACTGGTCGCCCACTGATCCGGCCGGCCACGCAAAAGCGGCGAAACGCGCATCGCGCGTTTCCCCGCTTTGTGTTTCCCGCCCAGCGGTCAGGCGCCGCGCAGCGCCCGTCGCACGGTCCGTCGCACGCGCCGCAGCTCCGCGTCGGCGATGCTCGCCATGAGAATCAGTTGCGCGGGGCCGGTGACGGCGAGCTCGATCGCGAACCGGATGCCCTCGCCGAGCGCCAGCAGCTCGGCGTGAATCACGCGCCGGCCGCAGTCCTGGGCGCGACGGAACGCCACGTGTTCGACCGCGGCCCGGTGCAGGGCGATCATGCGGCGACGCTCGTCCGGGTCGCGCTCCGCGCCGAGCACGGCGATCGCGATCGGCCGGAGATGGCCCATCACGTCGTCGAGCGGCATGAAGCTCCACGGTGCGGATCCGCGCAGGAAGCCGAGCGTCGTCTCGAGCACCAGCTCATGCGACACCGCGAGCTCCGTCTGCCAGTCGACAGCTCTAAATGGAATGGGATCGTTCATAATGGGACCAATCAAAGCTGGGTATCGCCGTGCGATCCGACGCGTGATAGGTTGAGCGCCGCAGAACGTAGGCGCAGCGTATCACGCTGCTATCAACTCAGCCTCAATTCCGGCGTCCGATCACCAATGACTCACCGAGTTCGCACCTTCGGCGGCGTGACCGTCACCGATGCGGCGGGAATTCCGGTGTCCTCGATCGAACGACAGCGGCGCGTGCTCGCGCTGCTCGCATTGCTGGCCGTCGCCGGCGAGCGCGGGCTCACGCGAGACAAGATCGTCGGCTATCTGTGGCCCGAGTCCGACGCCGAGCGCGCGCGACATTCCCTGACGCAGGCGCTGTACGCAGCGCGCCGCCTGCTCGGCGCCGACGACCTGTTCGACGCCGGTCCGGTGGTGCACCTCAACCCACGCGCCATCGGGAGCGACGTGGCGGATCTCGAGGCGGCGCTCGACGCCGGCGACGCGGAGCGCGCGCTCGCGATCTACACCGGCCCGTTTCTCGACGGGTTCTTCGTGGCGGGCGCGGCGGAGTTCGAGCAGTGGGTCACGGTGCAGCGCGCGCGGCTCGAGGAGCGGGTGGTGCGCGCGGGCACGGCGGCGGCGGATCGCGAAGCGGCGGCGGGCGCGACGAGATCGGCGCTCGCGCTCAGGCGTCGACTCGTCGAAGTCCGGCCGCATGATTCGGCGCTCGCGACGGCGCTCGTCGCCGCGCTCGCCGACGCCGGCGATCGCGCGGAGGCTCTCCGCGTCGCACAGGTTCACGAAGCGCTGCTTCGCGAGCAATTCGAGATCGCGCCCGATCTCGCATTTTTCGACGCGGTTCGCCGCGCGCGCAACTCCACGACAGCGGCGGCGGCTCCGAGCGCGACATTCGATCATGCCCGACCGGTCCCGACCGAGCGGGACGCGCCGCGCGCCTCCGTGCTCGCGAGATCGCATCGCATCGTTCGGCGCAGCGTGATCGGCATCGCCGCCGCGGCGCTCGTCATCGGGATCGGCGGACTGGCGGCGGTTGGACTCGAGCGCGCCGACGGCACCGGAGCGGCGCCTTCGCCCAGCACGGCGCGCACGTTTCTCGTGGCGCCGTTCAACGTCGCGGGCGCGTCCCGGTCGCTCGCGTTTCTCCGCCGAGGCATGCCCGAGCTGCTCACGCCGCGGCTGGACGACGACTCGAATCACTGGGCGGGCACTGCCGGCGACTCGCGGCTCTGGCGCATGTTGCCGGCCGACACCGCGCCGCCGTCGCGCGCGACGATGCTTCGCGTGGCGCGCGAGGCGGGCGCGCGGTGGGTGGCCGCGGGGAACGTCGTCGGCGGCAGCGACCACATCGTGATCGAGGCATCGCTGGTGAACGTCGCCTCGGGCGACGTCCGCACGACTGAACGGGTGGAAGGGTCGGCCGACTCGCTGAGCCGACTCGTGGACGCCGTCGCGGTGCGCCTGCTCGTGTCGGCGGCCGGCGACGATCGCGCGCTCGTCGACCATCCGCCCAACTCGCTGACCGCGCTGCGCGCATATCTCGCGGCGCAGGCGGCGTATCGCGCCTCGAACTTTGCGACGGCGCGCGACGGGTATGCGCGCGCGCTCGAGTATGATTCGACGTTCGCGCCGGCCGCCCTCCGGCTGGCGCTGACGACGGAGCGCCTGCGCGGACGCCTGGACGCGGAGCCCGCCGTCATGACGGCGTGGAAGGCGCGCCGGATGCTCGGCCCGACCGATGATGCGCGTCTCGCGGCGCTCGCCGGACCGCGATTCCCCGCGCCGTCGCCGGCCGGCGCCCAGCTCGATGCGTGGCAGCGCGTGGTGCGGCTGCAACCGTCTCGCGCCGACGCATGGTTCGATTTCGCGTCGCACCTCTTCTATGAAGGCGATCTGCTCGGCGTACCGGGCGCGCTGGAGCGTGCGCGCACGGCCGTGGAGCGCGCGCTGGTGCTCGACCCGAACGACGTCGCGGCGCGGGCACTGGCGCTGGAGCTTCGCATCCGCGCGATCGACGACGGGCGCGAGCGCGGCGACGTCGAGGCGCTCGAGGCGCAGGCCGATTCGCTGGGGGTGTTCGCGCTGCCGACGCGCTGGCATCTCGCGCAACTGCAGGGCGATTCGGACGAGCTCCACGTGCTGCGCGACACGCTGCCCGCGCTCGACCACATGACGCTGCGCAGCATCGTGATGGCGAGCGTGTTCGGGCAGATCGGGTTGGATGACGGATGGCGGGCGGCGAGCTGGCTGCGGCGGCGTTCGCGCACGTTGACCGAGCGCGTGGACGCGGAGCTCGCGACGCACAGCGTGGCGCTCAACTCCGGACGTGTGTCGGACGCGCTCGCCGCGACGACACGGCTGAGCCAACTGCGGCCGGACTCGCATGCGTATCTGCGGCTCCGCGTGCTCGATGCGCTGTACGCGTCGGGCGACAGCGCGGCGGCCGACTCCGCGGCGCAGGCGCTGGCCAGCGAAGCGGCGCTCCCCGCGCTCGAGATTCCCTGGGCGCGCCGCGCGCAGGCATCTGATGCGTGCGTCGTGGCGCAGTGGCGACTGGCGCACGGCGACACGACCGGCGTCGCGCGCACGGTGGCGCTGCTCCGCGCCGCGCCGCTCGGCAGCGATCTGCCTCCCGTAAGCGCGAGCCCGATCGCGTGCGCCGGGCTGCTCGATGCGATGCTCGCGGTCCAGTTGCACGCGCGGAACGCCGACGATCGCCTGGCCGCGCTCGACTCGCTGCTGTTCACCGGCGTCACGGCTGGCAACGCCGCGTCGTACGTCTACATCGCCCTCGCGCGGTTGCACCAGCGGACCGGCGACGCGAACGGCGCGCTCACCGCGATCCGCCGCCGCCCGTTTCTCTCCGGGTGGGCGCCGTACCTCACGGCGGCGTGGCTCGAGGAGTCGCGACTGGCCGACGCGGTCGGCGATGGCGCACGCGCGCGCGCCGCCTACGCCCGGTACTCGCGGGCCTCCGGCGAGCGATAGCTCTCAGCCGTCGAGCAGCGGCTTGACGGAGTCGACGATCCGCCAGGCGGCCGCGATCACGGCGCGGCCTTCCGTTTCGTCAGGAATGGGTGCCTGCTCCGGATAGCGAATCCCCACGGCGTACAGATTCAACTTCTTGCACTCCGCCGCGAACGCCGGGAATTGACACTCCAGCGCTCGCAGCCCCGCGATGAGTCGATCCAGCTCGTGAACGCGGGGCGGATGCACCCCGCGCTGGATGTAGAGGATCTTGAGGTACTTCTCGGCGACTTGCTGGGCGTGAAAGCCCGCCGCGCCCCATGCCGCACTCTCGCCGGCGTTCAGGTTCATCTCGACGATCCGGAGATCCTGGTCGATGCGTTCGAGCCACGCCTGGATCGACTCGTACGGCCTCCGTTCGCGGACGCGATCCGCGCGCTGTGGCACCGGCCGCAGCGCTTCGCTGCTCGCGCCCGGCGGATAGAGCACGATCCCGTCGCGCGCGATTTCCCAGTCCATGAACCCGGGATCGTCGCGCTTGCGCTCGATCTCGCCCGGCTGGCGCACCAGCACGTCGACGGAGCTGCCGCGCCTGGCGTCGCCGAGCGCATCGGTCACCCGGCCGTGTGCCGTCCAGTAGTCCGCCCACTCGAACGGCAGCTCGACGACGATGTCGTAGTCGCTGTCCGGCCGCGCATCGCCGCGCGCGCGGCTCCCGAACAGGATCACGCGCATCGGCTGCACGCCGTCGACGATCGCGCGAACGATCGCGTCGAGGCAGTGGTCGGCGGGGTGGGCAGCGCGCTGGATCATGCCTCCACGCTACGCTCGGCGCGGCCGAGCGCGCAACTCGGCGAACGCCGGCGTCAGCACGCGAACGCAAACAGAACGGCCCGGACGCTCGCGTCCGGGCCGTTGCTCCTGCGGTGTCCCGAGGTTCAGGTCCCCGTGCGCCGCTTCCGCGCCACGGTCTTCCCGGCCTTGGCCGCGGTCTTCCGCGGCTTTTTGGCGACCTGGATCGGGACCACGTCCGACTCCGCCGCGGCTGCATCACCGCATGCCGATACAGTTATAGAAGGCTGCTTCGGCTGCTTGTACACGTAGCGCTCGCCGGCGTAGTTGCGGAAGACGACCTCGTCCTCGGTGATCTCCTCGACGTACTCGGGGAGGAGCGGGACCTTGCCGCCGCCGCCCGGGGCGTCGATCACGAAGTGCGGAACGGCGAGGCCGGACGTCCAGCCGCGCAGCGCCTTGATGATCTCGAGGCCCTTCTCGACCGTCGTGCGGAAATGCTCGCCGCCGGCGACCTGGTCGGCCATGTAGATGTAATACGGCCGCACCCGCGCCTTCATGAGCTTCTGCATCAGCTCCTTCATCACGGCGGGATCGTCGTTCACGCCGCGCAGCAGCACCGTCTGGCAGCCGAGCGGGATGCCCGCGTCGGCAAGGCGTCCGAGCGCGGCGACGGTCTCCGGCGTGAGCTCGGCCGGGTGATTGAAGTGCGTGTTCATGTACACGGGATGGTACTTCTTCACCATCTCGCAGAATTCCGGCGTGATGCGCGACGGCAGGTGCGACGTGATGCGGCTGCCGATGCGGATGATCTCCACGTGCGGGATCTCGCGCAGGCGCTGGAACAGGTACTCGAGCCGGCGGTCGGAGAGCATCATCGGATCGCCGCCGGACATGATCACGTCGCGGATCTCCGGGTGCTCGCGGATGTACTGGAACGCCGACTCGTACTGGTTGAGCGGGATCTTCTCCGGATCGCCGACCTTGCGGCGCCGCGTGCAGAACCGGCAGTAGCTCGCGCAGACCGGGCTCACGAGGAAGAGCACGCGGTCGGGGTAGCGGTGCGTGATGTTCGGCACCGGCGAGTCGCCGTCCTCGTCGAGCGAGTCGATCACGCCGTCGACGATGTCGAGCTCCTGCGTGGTCGGGATGTACTGCTGCCACATCGGGTCGCCGATCTCGCGGATGGTGCTCAGCGAGTTGGGCGTGATGCGCATCTGAAAGTTGTCGAACGCGGGCTGGAGCCCGTCGACGTCGATGACGTCGGGCCCGAACTTGGCCGCGAGCTTGTCGAGGGTGTCGATGCTCTCGTGCAGGACCTTCTGCCAGTCACTCATTGCTCGACAACTCCGGTGGAGAGGGAGGATCCGGACTGCAACCGCTTCACGTACACGACGCGGTCGTCGCCAACCGCGTAGTAGTCCTGCAGCGCCGCCACGCGGTCGTAGCCGCGTCCTTCGTAGAAGTGGCGGGTGGGTTCGTACTCGGGCCGGGACGATGTTTCGACGACGAGGAGCCGTGCTTCGCGCTGGCGGAGCCGGCGCTCCACTTCGTCGAGCAGCGACGAGCCGGCGCCGCCGCCCTGGAATCGCGGGTCGGTGGCGATCCAGTAGAGATCATACGTGCGATCGGTGCCGGGCGTGGCGCCGTAGCACACGTACGCCACCAGCTCGCCCTCGGGGGAGAACGACCCCACGAACTCGTAGTTCGCCACACCGTCGCCGGGGTCGTACGGCGCCCGCGCCGGTCCGCTGGCGAACGTCTCGTCGAACAGCTCGAGCGCGACCGCCACTTCCTCGTCGCGGAACACCGAGGTCGCGTCGAGAATCTCGCGGATGCGGTTGCGATGGCCCCGCTGGAGCGCGCCGAGCTTCACGTGCATGTCACCCTTCGCCGACGGCGAACAGATCCAGCTCGGGGCCGGGCAGTTCCACGCCCGAGAGCTTCTGCGCGAGCAACCACTCGTCGGGAACGGCCACGTCGCGCTTCGCGGTGAGCGCCAGCTCGCAGATGTTGCGGATGAGCGCCGCGTACTCGATGCCGGCCACCCGCGCCATCCGCGCCAGACCGGCGTCCGGCGCGATGTCGGGATTCGCGTTCACCTCGAGGATCCACGGCTGCCCGTTCGCGTCGATGCGCATGTCCACGCGTCCGTAGCCCGCGCCGCCGGCGATCTTCCACGCGCGGAGCGCGACGGCCCGCACCTGGTGCGCCACCTTTGCCGGGAGTCGCGCCGGACACCGCGGCTCGGTGCCGATGTCGTCGATGCTCCCGGTCGCCCACTTGGACTGGTACGTGACGATGCGCCAGCGGTTCTTGGGGAGCTTGCCGAAATCGATCTCGGCGATCGGCAGCACGGTGTCGCCCAGCACGCCGACGTTCACCTCGCGGCCGTCGACGTAGCGCTGAACGAGCACCTCGTCCCACAGCTCGAGCATCGCCTCGACGCGCTCGGCGAGCTGGCGCGTGTTGCGCACCACCGACCGCTGCTCCACGCCGAGCGAGGCGTCTTCGGCCGCGGGCTTCACGATCGCGGGATAGCCGACGCTGACGAGCGGGTCGCCGCGCCGAATGACGGCGAAGCGCGGAATGGGGAGACCGCTCTTCTCGAGCAGGCCGTTGATCACGTGCTTGCGCAGGCAGAGCGCCGCCGAGTAGCTCGACGCGCCGGTGAACGGGATCTTGAACAGCTCGAGCACGGAGATGACCGCGGACTCGAGCGACGCGACCCCGTCGATCCCCTCGCACATGTTGAACGCGAGGTCGAATTTCCCGCGACGCAGCTTCTCGATCCACTTGCCGTCGTGGTAGACCGGGAGGTAGCCGACCTCGTTGCCTTCGGCGACGAGCGACTGCTCGATCGCCTGGACGGTGCCGAGGATGAGCTGATCGGGATTCGTCGCGTACGCCGACGCGCCGTCGAACAGGATGGCGATCTTCATGCGACCTCGGCGCGCACGGTGGACAGGGCCACGCCGCACCGCGCGGCGGCGGCGAGCAGGGCGGACTGGATCAACTCGTCGTAGGACAGCCCGGCGGCGCGTGCGGCCTTGGGCAGGCAGGAGTTGTCTTCGGGATCAGGGAGAATGCCGGGCAGCGGATTCACCTCGACGACGTTCGGCACGCCGCGCGCGTCGAGGCGCACGTCGACGCGGGACCAGTCGCGGCAGCCCAGCGCGCGATAGGCGCGGAGCACGACGTCCTCGATCGCGGCCTGGAGCCGGCGGTCGACGCGCGCCGGGCACTGGAAGATGTCGAGCGGTTCGTCGCGCGTGTCCCAGATCCACTTCGCCTCGAAGCCGTAGATCGGGAGCGCGCCCTGCGGCAGCGAGGCGAAGTTCATTCCGACGAGCGGCAGCACGCGCGCGTCCGTGCCGTTGCCCAGTACGCCGCACGTGAACTCGGCGCCCGGCAGGAACGTCTCGATGAGCACCGGCTGGTCGTACGTCTCGAGCAGGAGGCGCGCTTGCATCGCGAGCTCGTCGCGGTCGCGGACGAGATTCTTTTCCGTGATGCCTTTGGACGAGCCTTCCTGGACCGGCTTGAGAAAGAGCGGCGCGTCGTGGCTCGGCATCGGGAGCGGCGAATCGCCGGCGAGCACGCGGTCGAGCTCCGCGCCGGCGGCGACGAGCGCGTACGGAGCGTTTGGGATGCCGTACGACGTGAGAAAGTCTTTCGTCCGCGCTTTGTGCAGACAGAGCGACAGCGTGAAGGGATCGCTGCCGGAGTAGGGAACGCCGAAGAATTCACAGATCGCCGGGACGTGCGCTTCGCGATTGGGGCCGCGGAGTCCCTCGGCGATGTTGAAGACGATGTCGGGGCGTTCGGCGCGGAGGCGCTCGGGGAAGGAGTCGTCCGCCTCGAGGCGGATCACGTCGCCGCAGGCGGCGAGAGCGGCGGCGACGGCGTCGATCGTTTCGGCGGAATCCCATTCCGCGTAGACGTCGTCGATACTCGGAGGCTCCTCGTCGGAGCGCGGCTCGGTCGCTGCGCTCACCAGCCCCACGGTCGGTTCAGGTTTTTGGTTGTACGCGAACCCGATGCGCGTCATCCCGTCTCTGTTGTCGTCGGCGGCGCGTCGGCCGTCCAGAATCTCGAGCTGCGAGAAGTGCGTCGTCGTGTGCTGCGATGTCGACGCGAGGGCGCAAGACAAATGCCACGTACATCGTCGCGCAAAATACGAGCGGCGATTTTTTCGCGCAATGATTTTTTATCTGAATTCGCGTCGGAGAATCGCGACGCGCCGCGCGACGACTGCCTTCGTCGCGACGCTCAGACTTTGTGATAGCCGATGCGCGCCGCCTCGCGGCGATCGTCGGCGACGTAGATCTCGAAGTCCGAGAAGAAGCCGGGCGCCTCGCGCTGCAGGAGGCGGAGCGCCGCGACCGCCATGCGGCGGATCTCGAGCTCCGCGCCTTCGCTCGAGCGAAGCTCCAGCATCGTGCGCCAGGCGCGCGCGTTCGCCGTCACGACGATCTTGGTCTCGGTCGCATTCGGCAGCACGGCGCGCGCCGCCTCGCGCGCCATCTTCCGGCGGTGGACCTTGTCCGCGACCCAGCCGTATCGCTCCATGAGCTGCGCGACCAGCGTGACGTACGCGGCCTGCGCCTGCTCCACCTGCGCGCGCCACGCCGGCTCCAGCGCCTCGTCGCCCACGATCGCCGGCGGCACCACGAAGCTCGCGTCCGACTCGTCGACGTAGCGCTGCGAGAGCTGCGAGTAGGCGAAGCCCGCGCGGTGCCGCACCAGCTCGTGCGTCAGCGAGCGGCTCACGCCCTCGAAGAGGATGGAATAGTTCGCGTGCTCGAGGACGCTCCCGTGCCCCTGCTTCTTGATGTTCTCGAGGTACTCGCGCGTCTGCCGCTTGGCCGGATTGTGCTGGCTCATGTAGCAGAGCCGCCCGGCGAACTCGGCGAGCCGCTCGCCATCGGTGCTCTCGCCGATCCAGTTCACGGCGAGGTGCTCGGGCGCGGTGAACTGCGGGCGAGCGAGAAGAGTGAGAACCGGCTCGGTGTAGTAGCGGGGCGTCGTCATACGCGGCGGCGGGAGAGAGGCGGGCGAGAGCGACCGTGACAATCGGCGAAGCGGGAAATCAATGGCTTGGGCTGGCGCGCGACAAGGCGCGGCGGCGCGTCAGCCCGGCGCGTCGAGCAGATCGAGGCGGAATCGCGCGTAGGCGCGCTCGCGCTCGACCTGCTCGAGCGCCTGGCGCGCGCGCGGGGGGAGCGGCGGCAGCGCGGGATCGTACTTGATCTCGGCGAGTGCGCGCTGATCGGGCAGCGGAACTTTGACGCCCGGATTCAGGATGCCCGCGGGATCGAACGCCGCCTTCACCGCGGCGAAGTGCCGGACCGCCTCGCGGCTCCACACGCGCGCCGCGGCCGGCGTGCGAAGCCGGCCGTCCCCATGCTCGCCGGCGAGCGTGCCGCGGAGCGACGCGGCGAGCGACACGACCTCGTCGAAGATCCGCGGCACGCGCTCGCGCCAGTCCGGCCGCGCGACGTCGACGAGCGGATTCACGTGGACGTGCGAATCGCCCGCGTGCCCGAAGATCACGCCGCGCGTCCCGTTCTCCGCGAGAATTGCGCGGACGCCGCGTACGTACTCCGGCAGATGCTCGGGCGGCACGGCGCAGTCCTCGATGAACTGCATCGAGCGCAGGTTGGGATCGAGGCGCGCGAGAATGGGGCTGGCGGCGTGGCGCAGCTCCCACAGCTCCGTCTCGGTCGGCCGGTCGAGCGCGAGGCGCACCGTGGTCGCGCCGGCCGCGCCGAAGATCCGCTCCACGTCGCGCGCCGCGGCATTGGCCGCCGCGTCGTCGGCGCCTTCGACTTCCGCGAGCAGCGCGGACTCCGTGTCGGCCGGCAGCGTGCGCTGCCCGCCCGAGGCGGCCACGTCGAGGAAGGTGCGATCGAGCAGCTCGCACGCGACCGCGCCGGCATCGCGTGCGCGCGTCGCCGCGACCACCGCCTGCTCGATGCTCGCAAACGCGCCGAGGACGCTGCTCGTCGCGGCAGCGAGGGGAATCAGATCCAGCTCGAGCTCGACGAAGAAGGCGAGCGTACCCTCACTCCCGACCAGCAGGTCGACGAGGTCGCCGGAGCGCGCGAATTCGCCGATCGCGTAGCCCGACGAGTCCTTCAGCACGCCCGCGTGGATCGACGGCGCGGTGCGCTCGGCGGCGACGACTTCGGCCAGCGCGGCGATCGCGCGCTCGATCACGGGAAGGCGCGGCGGCGGCTCGTGCCGCCGGATCTCGGCGCGCGTGCCGTCGGCGAACACGCAGTCGATCGCCCGGACCCAGCGTCGCATCGCGCCGAAGCGCATCGAGTGCGACCCCGCGGCGTTGGTCGCCGCCATGCCGCCGATCGTGCAAAAGGCGCCGCTCGACGGATCGACGGGGAAGCGCAGCCCGTACGAGCGTGCGACCGCGGCGACCTCGCCGCGCAGGACCCCCGGTCCGACGCGAATCGTCGACGTGTCGGTGCGGACGTCTCCGACGCGGCGCCAGCGGCTCGTGTCGACGATCACGCCGTCGCCGATCGCGCCGCCCGGCATGCTGCTCCCCGAGCCGCGCGGGATGAGCGGGACGCCGGCGGCGCCAGCCCAGTGCACGAGCGCGATCAGATCGTCCGCATCGATCGGGACGGCGACGGCCCGCGGCCAGGCGCGCGCGATCCCCGCTGCCTCGGCGTACGCGGCGCGCGCGTCGTCGTCGTCGCGGAACTGGCCGCGAAAGCCGGGAGGCGCAGTGATGGACATCGTCGTGAACGGGCGTGGCGCCGGGCGCGCGGTGCGTCCGCGAGCTAACTTCCGGCGCGATGCGTAACAGTGTAATCGGTCCGGCCGCGGCGCGCCGCCGACGCCGCGCGTGACTCGCCGCGATCCGCGCGCGCGGCGCGCAGACGAGTTCTGCCGGGAGATGCTCCCGGGCGTCTCGCGCACGTTCGCCGTGGGCATTCGCCTGCTGCCCGGCGACCTCGGCGCCGCGGTGCGCTGCGCGTATCTCCTGTGTCGCATCGCCGACACGATCGAAGACGAGCCCGTGCTCGACGCGCCGGCGAAGGCGGAGCTGCTCACCGCGTTCGCGCATGCGCTCGACGATGCGGCCGCGGCGGACGCGTTCCCAAACCTGGTTCGTGGAGTCGCCGGGGATGCCCCCTACGTGCGCCTGATGCGGGGGAGCGACCTCGTGCTCGTCGCATATCGTGCGTTGCCCGACGCGACACGCGCGCACGTGCGACGGTGGGTGGGTGAGATGATCGGCGGGATGCGCAAGTTCGTGCTGGCGTATCCGCGCGGCGTGCGCATCCAGAGTCTCGACGAGTACCGCGAGTACTGCTATTACGTCGCCGGCACGGTCGGCTACCTGCTCACGGACCTCTGGCGCGAGCACGCGCCGAGCATCGGCGCGCGCGAGTACGCCGCGCTCCGCGAACGGTCGCGCGCGTTCGGCGAGGCGCTCCAGACGGTGAACATCCTCAAGGACGTGGCGCGCGACGCCGAGCACGAGAATTCGATCTACATCCCTGACGAGCTGCTTCGCGCGCACGGCAGCGAGCACGCGACGATCCTCACCAGCGACCGCGGCCACGAGAATCACGCCGCGCTCGGCGCCCTCGTGCAACTCGCCTGGCGCGACCTCGAGCACGCGAAGGCCTATCTCCTCGCGATCCCGCGGCGCGCGGTCGCGATCCGGCTCTTCTGCGCGCTGCCGCTGCTGTTCGCCTACGCCACGCTCCGCGACGTCACCGCTCGCCCGGGCGCGCTCGCGCGCCGCGAGAACGTGAAGATCTCACGCTCCGAGGTGAAATCGCTGACGGTGCTGAGCGTGCTCGGCGTGTTGAGCAATCGCGCGCTCGCGGCGCTCGTCGAGCGCGCGCGGACCAAGCCGCTGGTGCTCGGCGGCTAGTACCGTCGCGGCGGAATCGCCGTGGCCGCGGCGATCACGGCGCCGAGCAGCGAGTCGGGGCGGCGGCGCGGCATCTCGTCGTGCTCGAGGCGATCGAGGATCTGCTCGAGCGCGAGCTGACTCCGCGCGACCATGTGGCGCCGCCATTGCCGCTCGGCGATGATCGCCGCCGTCGGCAGCAGCACGACGGGCGCGGCCGCCACCGCCGCGAACACGCCCATGATCGCCAGCGCGCCGGCGGCGGCGCCTCCCACCACGGCGGATCCGGCGACCTGCCCCACGGCGCGGCGTCGGTGCGGGAGAAAATCGGCGTCGAGCTCCACGTGCACGCGTCCGTCGTCCACCGCGATCACCGTCGCCGAGACTTCGTCGGCCTGCGAGAGCGCGTAGTCGCGACCGCCGACGCGGAGTGCGCGCTTGAGACCCACGAAGATGTCCCGCCGCCGCTCCCAGGTGATGCGCTCGCCCATGTGGCGCTTCACCACGAGCAGCTCGCGCTCCTGCATCCATCCGTCGATCGATGCGAGAATGTCGGCGGGCTTGCCGGCGATCAGGCGCGCGGCACGCGCGCGACCGGGGCCGAACAGCGCCGCGGCGAGGCCGTGCTCGTCCTCGGGCACGCTCGAGCGCGTCCGTTCCTCGGCGAGCGCCTGCCGCAGGTGCTGTGGCGAGAGCCCCACCTCGCGGCCGAGCTCGAGCAGCTGCTCTTCGGTGAACTCCTCAGGGGTGTCGCCCGAGCCGGACTGGAGCTCAGCGGCTCTCGCGAGCACGCGCTCCAATGCGCCGCGATCGAGTCGCGGCGCGAGCGGACCGGGTTTCGACGGATCGGACATACTGGAAAGCTACTGCAGAAATGAATGGCGGCGGATCGGGTACCGGAATCAGTACCCGTCCCGCCGCCGCGCGGTTTCACCCGCGATCAGATCCCGCTCAGCACGATGTCGATCTGCGAGTTGACCGCCTTGACGATCGCGGCCGGAAGCGGAAATGCGGCATCGAACGCCGCCGTCGGATCACCGGCGGGCACGGCCCGGCCGGCGGTCCGGAGATAGTAGCGCATGTAGCCCGGCACGAGGTCCGGCATGACGTGCTGGAGCAGGAGTGCACCGCCGCGCACGGCGCCGTTTCCGGTATACCCGTCCGTGACACCCGATCGCTGCTCGGCGGGCGTGGTGTTGTCAGTGATCGCCTGGGCGACCACGCCAGCGATGGCTTCGTGTGCCACGACGTACAGCGCGTCCACCGCCGAATCGGGCGAGGCGGGGAACTCGACCGCGATCGTGTTCGATTCCTTGCCGTCGTTCACCGTGCGCCCTTCGCCGCCGAGCGGCAGGGAGAGCAGGACTTCGCCCGCGGCCTGCTGCGTGTTGTTCAGAAAACGCGAAAGCTTCGGGTACCAGGTGGACATCCACTGCGTGTTGAACTGCGCGTATGCCGCGCCGCGCGTCTGCTGCTCGGCGGTCCAGTAGGCGTGATAGAACTTCGTCCGTTCGTCCTGCAGGGATTGGACGAAGAGCCGCAGCCAGTTCCGGTCCGCCGGTGTTCGGAAGTTCGCGGCGAGGAGCGCGATCTCCTGCTGCATCTGCGGATCGCTCGCCGCGCCGGGATTGCCGCCCGAGCGGATGAAGTAGTCCGTCGCGTTCACGATTTCCTGAAACGACGGGAAGTACATCCCGAGGAACTGCGCGTTCGTGAGCGCGGGGTTGGCCGCGAAGCGCGCCGACAGATCCTGCTGATTGGCGTCGAGCAGGGTCACGATGTTGTGCTGGCGCTTGCGCGCGAGCATCGCCTGCTTGTAGCCGCGCGCGAAGAACGGCACGCGGCCGGTGTCGCTCGTCAGCATGGCGAAGCCGTGCAGCCACAGGTCCACGTCTTCGCGGGCGCTCACGCGCCAGCCCGGAGTGGCCTGCCGGTTCGTGCTCGGCGCACCCGGCGCGGGCGTCGGGCCGGCCGACCCGGCGCCGACGGGCGCGCAGGCGGCCATGAACGGCAGCGCGGCCAACGCGAGGTATTTCAGTTTCATCATCGTTCCTGATCTCACCGGGGGTTCAGCGCCACCTTCATGCAAGATGTGGTGCGCCCCCGCTGCTACCCCGCGGAAGCCGGACGGCCGCAGGTGGGGCAGAAGCGCCACCCCAGCTCCAGTTCCGAGCCGCACGCCGGGCAGTTCATCGTCGTGAGATTCTGGCCGCAGTGCGGGCAGAAGGTGATCGGGCGGCCTG
Organism: Gemmatimonadaceae bacterium; assembly: GCA_035547615.1. Taxonomy (GTDB): domain Bacteria; phylum Gemmatimonadota; class Gemmatimonadetes; order Gemmatimonadales; family Gemmatimonadaceae; genus JAQBQB01. The sequence continues at coordinate 19,293 of DASZUN010000067.1, forward strand.
CCGGCAGCACCTCGTTGCACGCGCGGCACCGCTGGTCGGCGGCCGGCACGATCTTGCGATCGCCTGCTGGCGCCGCGGGTCGTTGCGCGGGCGGCGCCGTGACGGGAACGACAGCTGGTGCGGGTGCGGGTGCCGGTGGGGCCGGTGCCGCGGGAGCCGGCGCCGGCGGAGCGGGCGCGGCCTGCGCCGAGGCACGCGGCTGCGGCTCCGGCACCGCCGGGACCGCCATGGTGCGCGGCACCTCGTCCGGCCCTGCTTCGAGCGATCGGAGCGCGTTCGGCGACAGCGCCACGCTCGTGTTCGCGAACTGCTTGAACGCCGCCGGATCGGGATTGGGGCTGGTGAGATTCGCGCGGAGCGCATCGCGCATGCGGTCGTCGACGATGAGATAGTCGCGGGCGCCGGCGAGCAGCTCGCTCAGCGTGATCTCGTAATCGTCGTTCGTCTCGAGCCCGAGCTCGCGACGGTGCAGCCGGTACGGGAGTACCGTCTGGTACAGCTCCGCGACGTCGAACGGCTGCGTGAGGTACTGCGGGAACCTCGCGCGGATCGTCCGGACGAGGTGCCGGTACATGCGGTCGAGATTGTCCATGCCCTGAAAGCTAAGGCTTCAGGGCCTCCTGCACCCGGGCGTCCTGCGCCGCCTGCGCTTCCTTGATCTTGGTGGTGCCGAACTTCTCGAGCGTGCGCGCGACGACCGACTCCTTGCCGTTGTTGCCGTCGTCGTATCCCCAGTTGTAGCCCATCGCGAGTCCGAGGAGCAGCGCAATGATCAAGCGTCGCATCGTACCGCCTTTCCGCCCAGCGGAATCACGTAATCACGGTTGGCCTCGCGACCGCGGGATACGGCCTGAGCGCACGAAAGCGATCGCTGTCGGGAAACGACTCCGGCTCCATCGCCATGCGCCCCCTGGCGCGCTCCGCTGCCAACCACTCGTCGAACGCCGACGCCACGATGCCGTTCGAGCTGGTCTGCTCGCGTGCGGCACGCACCGCCAGGTCGTTCGCGTACTCGTTCTGCGGATGCCCCTCGTGGCCGCGCACCCAACGCCACTCGGCCTGGTGGCCACGCACGGCATCCACCGCGTCCTGCCACAACTCGAGGTTGAGGATCGGACCGTCCTTCTTCTTCCAACCGCGCGACATCCAGCCGAACACCCATTCGCTCATCCCCTTCACCAGATACTGTGAATCGCTGGTGAAGACGACGCGGAACTTCACGCCCTTCCGCGAGATTCCGCGAAACGCCTCGATCGCGCTCCGGAGCGCCATCCGGTTGTTCGTCGTCGCGGGCTCCGAGATCCAGTAATCCCACCGCGTGAGATTGCCCGAGCCCGGGTGCACATACTCGATGACGCCCGCGGCACCCCCGGGGTTACTTCCTTCGCGACCGTTTCCCAGGCACGACTCGTCCGCGTAGATCGCCAGGAGAGGCAAATTGCCCGGTTTCTCGCTCAGCTCGGTGATCTCGGTCACCGTACGACCTCGATCGCGTCGATCTCGTCCAGGAATAGCGTGAGGTCGTGCCCCGTCACGGGGTTGCGGGCCTCGATCGCCTCGCGCCCGTCATGAATTCTTAGTGCGAGCGGCACCACGACGTATTCGCGCCGGCCCCGCCGGCGCACCGCAACGCGCGTGCCCTCCACGACCGCGCGCTCGATCGCTTCGTACTGCTGATGCGTCAACTGCGCCATGCGTCCTCTCGTCCCGCGGTCCATTCGCACGCGAGCCGCGCGAGCACCGCGGTCGCGCGTTCGATTTCGTCGATCGGCACCCACTCTTCGGCCGCATGCGCCACGCCAATGGTACCCGGCCCGAAGCAGATCGCCGGGATGCCGGCGGCGTTGAGCAGTGCGGCGTCCGTCCATGCGCTCATGCCTTCGACGCGCGGCGTTTCGCCGCATGCGCTGAGCGTGTGCGAGAGCGCGCGCACGATCGGCGCGTCCGTCGCGACGTCGCTCGGCGGCTGCGCGAAGGTCACGTTCACCGTCGCGTGAAAGTCGCGCTTCGCGCGTGCGACGCGAGCGCACGCGTCCTCGATCTCGCGCCGCACCTGGTCGGCGGATTCACCCGGAATCGTGCGACGCTCGAGTCGCACGGTGCAGCGGTCCGGATACGTCGACATGCCGCTCCCGCCTTCGATGAGCGAGGCGTGCAGCGACGGCCGCCCGAGCAGCGCGTGCGCGCGCGCCGACAGTTCGCCCGCATCGAACCGATCGAGCTCCGCGAGGAGCAGCCCCGCGTGGCGGATCGCGTCGACGCCGATCTGCCAGCGGCTGCCATGCGCCGCCCGGCCGTGCGTGGTCACGTCGAGCCACACGAAGCCCAGGTGCGACGGCATGATCGCGAGCGACGTGGGTTCGGTGACGATCGCCGCGTCCGCGCGCACGCCGCGCTCGACGAGCGTGCGCGTGCCCGCGCTCTCGAACTCTTCATCGACCACCGCGGCGACGATGATCTCGCCCGTCACCTCGGCCGCCGCGCGCGCGGCCGCCGCGCACATCGCCGCCACGCCGGACTTCATGTCCGCGGAGCCGCGGCCGTACATCCGCCCGTCGTGCACGTCGGCGAGCCACGGCTCGTGCACCATGCCTTCGGTGCCGACCACGTCGAGATGCCCGTTGAACATGAGCGACCGGCCGTCTCCCGCACCGATGCGCGCGACCACGTTCGGGCGGCCGGGCGCCGCGTCCATCAACTCGACGCGGAATCCCCACTCGCGAAGCACCTCGGCGAGTGCGTGCGCGACGGCCGCTTCGCCAGGACCGCCCGGCACGAGGGCCGGGTTGCGTGAATCGATGCGAACGAGCTCTCGCGTGAGCGCGACGGCATCGCCGCGCGCTACACGCATCGCTCGACGCCGACTTCGTCGACCTTGAACGGGAGCAGCTCGCCGAGCGCGCCCGCGGCCTCGCGCACCGCGTCGACGCGATCGCGCCGCGCGACGAGGAGCACGCAGCCGCCGCCGGACGCGCCCAGCGCCTTCGCGCCGAGCGCACCGGCCGCCTTGCCGCGCTCGATGATCTCGTCGATCACGGGCGTGGGGATCGCCTCGTGCAGCGACCGCTGATGCACCCACTGATCGGCCACGAGCACCCCGAGGCGGTCGATGTCCCCTCGCGCGAGCGTCTCGGCCATCATCTCCGCGCCCTCGCGCATCCGGCGCAGTGCGTTGAGCACGCGCGCGTCCCGCGCGCGATACGCGCCGAGCACCGCTTGAATCGTCTCGCCCGAGATGCGGCTCTGGCCCGTGTAGACCACGACGCACCGCTGCTCGATCTCCGTCCGCGTCTTCACGCTGATCGGGAGCGGCCGCACGTCGACGCCGGTGGAGAGAAAGCGCAATCCGAGCGCGCCGCCGTACGCGGCGGCGTAGTGATCCTGTCGTCCACCCGGAATCCCGAGGTCGGAGATCTCGATCTCGCGGCTCAGTTCGGCGATCGCGGCGGGCATCATCCGCTGCTCGCGTGCCGCGGCGAGGGCGGCCACCGTGGCGACACCAACGGCCGACGATCCGCCGAGTCCCGCACCGATCGGGAAATCGCTATGGATGGTGATCTGCGCGTCGCGAAGCCGGAAGCGCCGCGCGGCCGCGTCGGCGATCGAGCGGTCTTCCTGGCTGCGCGCGGAGGCGTCCGTGCCCGAGCCGCCGTCGAGCGCCACGGTCACCGTCGCGTATCGTGCGATCGCGAGATTGCACACGAAGCCGCCCATCTCGTCCGAGTAGGGCGGCACGTCGGTCCAGCCGCCCCCGAAGTCGATGCGCGTCGGCGCGCGCATGGTGATGGAGTGCGGCACTCAGCTCGAATGGTCGTGCATGATCCGCCACCGCCCGTCGTACCACCGCATCACGAGCGAGGTCGGCCCACGCGCGGTCACGGAGTCGCCGCGCATCAGAACATAGTAGGCGATCGTGTTGATGATCCCCGGCGCGAGCACGTCGACTTGCAGATTCTCGAAATGCAGCGAGTCGCGCTGCGCGCCGGGCGCGAAGCGGCTGGCATATATTCCGTGGATGGCCGCGATCCCATGCAGCACGGCGCGGCTGGTCACGAACGTCGTGGCGTCGCTGGGGACGTACGACGCGAGGAATGCGTCGAGATCGCCCGCGTTCCATGCTCTCGCGTCCCCGGCCATCTCCGCCGCGACCTGCGCGCGGATCGCCGCCGTGTCCGTGGCGGGCATGGGACTGGCACTGCCGGCCCCTGGTCGCGCGCAGCCGAACGCCGCCGCGAGCGCGGCGAGCAAGGCGGGTCCGAGCAGGCGGGAGATGGCGAGTCGCGGCATGGTCGCGCTAAACGTATTCCGCGCGTCACGATTCGCCAATCACGAGTTTTCACGATTCATTACCGGGCATACCAGTTGCTGCCGTCGAACTGACTCATGGTCGACATCACCCACTATCTGAGCGACTGCAAGTTCATCCTCGTCTCCAACCGGGAGCCCTACGAGCACATGCGGGGCGTTCACGGCGTCGAGGTGAAGCAGCCGGCCGGCGGACTCGTGACCGCGCTCGACCCGACCATGCGCCACACGCACGGCACGTGGGTCGCCTGGGGCTCCGGCACCGCGGATCGCGATGTGGCCGACGAGACCGGCCGAGTCGCCGTGCCGCCCGGCGAGGAGTGCTATACGCTCCGCCGCGTGTGGCTCGATGATGCCGACGTGAACGGCTACTACCACGGCTTCGCCAATCGGGCGCTGTGGCCGCTGTGCCACATGCTCATCCAGCACTTCGAGTACCGCACCGAGTACTGGGAGCGCTATCGGACCGTCAATCTGCGCTTCGCGCACGCGGTGGCCGACGAAGCGGAGCGCTGCACCGGCCGCGCGATGGCCTGGATCCAGGACTATCACTTCGCGCTCGCCGCGGAGTTCCTGCGCGCGATGCGGCCGTCGCTCTTCATTCATCAGTTCTGGCACATCCCCTTTCCGCCGCCGGACATCCTGCGTCTCCTCCCGGCGGGCACGCACGAGGCGGTGCTGCGCGGGCTGCTCGGCAACGACCTGGTGGAATTCCAGATCGATCGCTACGCGGTGAACTTCCTCGATTGCGTCGACCGGTTCGTGCCCGAAGCGCGCGTCGATCACGTGCACCAGGTCATCCATTTCCGCGACCGGATCGTGCACGTCGGCGCGTTCCCGATCAGCATCGACGTCGAGCGCTTCGAGCAGATGGCATCGTCGCCGGACAGCGTCCGGCGGGTGAACACGCTCCGCGAGCGATACGCGAGAGGCACGCGCCAGCTCGGCGTGTGCGTGGACCGGATCGACTACACCAAGGGCATCCCGGAGCGCATCCGCGCGCTCGACACGCTGTGGGAGGAGTCGCCGGAGCTGCGCGAGCGGTTCACGTTCATCTTCGTGTGCACGCCGTCGCGCACCGATCTGCCCGCGTACAACCTCCTCGAGCGCGAGGTCACCGAGTCGGTGATCGAGATCAATCGCAAGTTCGGCTCGTCCGACTGGACCCCGATCGTGTTGATCAACGAGAACGTCGACTCGGATCTCCTCGCGGGCGTGTATCGCGCGGCCGACCTGTGCATCGTCTCGTCGCTCCAGGACGGCATGAACCTCGTCGCCAAGGAGTTCGTCGCCTGCCAGCTCGACGAGCGCGGTGTGTTGATCCTGAGCCGCTTCACCGGATCCGCGGAGGAGATCGACGGCGCGATGCTGATCAATCCCTTCAACATCGACGGATTCGTCTCGGGCATCCGCACCAGTCTCGAGATGTCTCCGGAAGAGCGAAAGCGGCGCATGCACCGCATGCGCCGCCAACTGCACAACTCGACGATCTTCGATTGGCTCGACTCGATTCTCTCGGCCGCGACGGACATCATGACGTCGCAGGGACGCGAGCAGCCGCAGGCGGCGAGCGTCTGAGTGAGCGTCTGAGTGAGCGTCTGAGCGCATGACGCAGCCGGCCCTGCCCGTCACGCCGGAGCTCGCGCGGCGACTCTCCGGCGACCCGCTGCTGCTGCTCCTCGACGTGGACGGCACGCTGTCGCCGATCGCGCCGCGTCCCGAGTATGCCACGGTACCGCCCGAGACGCAGCGCGTGCTCACCGCGCTCGTGGCGCTCCCGGGCGTCCACGTCGCGTCGATCTCCGGCCGCGCGGCCGACGACGCCAGGCGGCTCGTGGGCGTGGACGGCACGTGGACGATCGGCAATCACGGCTTCGAGCTCGCGCGGCCCAACGCGCCGACGCGCGCGCGCGACGACGTCGCGGCGTTCGCGCCGCGCATCGCCGAGGCGGCCAGGCGCGCGGAGGCGATCGCGGCGCGCGACGCGGGCGTCATCGTCGAGAACAAGCGGTGGACGCTGAGCGTCCATTATCGGCTCGCGCATCCGCGCGTGGTGCCCGAGCTCACGGCGCAGATCGAGGCGATCGCCACCGAATTGGGTCTGCGGCTCACGCGGGGGAAGGAAGTGCTCGAGCTCCGCCCGCCGATCGACATCGACAAGGGCACCGCGGCGGTGGATCTGGCGCGGCAGCTCGGCGCGCTCGCCGACGGCGCGTCGATTCTGTGCGCCGGCGACGACCGGACCGACGAAGATGCCTTTCGCGCGCTGCGCGCCGCGATGCCGTCGGCGGTGACGGTGCGCGTCGGCGGCGAGGCGAGCGCGCGGGAGACGGCGGCCGAGTTCATCGTGCCTGATCCGGACGCGATGCGCGTTCTGCTCGAGAGCCTTCTGGCGCGGCGACGCGCCAGCTCGGCGGTCGGCTAGCTCAGCGGCGCCCCTTCTTGGCGGCCGGTTTGGTCGCCTTCTTCGCGGGGGTCTTTGCGGCCGATTTGGGGGCCTTCGCGGGTTTGGCGGTTTTCGCGGGTTTGGCCGGCTTCGCCGCCTTCGCCGCCGGCTTCGCCACTGATTTCGCCGCGGCCTTGGCGGCGGCGTGCGGGGCATGCTTCGCCGCGGGTTTCGCGGCTGTTGGCGGTTCGTGCTTGCCGTTCGTCGGCGCGGCCGCGGGAGGAACGATCGGGCGCGCGGCGCGGAAGGGCGGCATCGCGGCCGCTTGCGCGGCGGCGCGCGCGGCGGCTTCGGCCTTTGCCGCGGCGGCCTTGTCGGCGGCGACTTTGGTCGCAGTCGGGCGCGCCTTCTCGGACGGCGACCGTTTGTCGTGGGCGGCTTCCGCTTCGCGAATCAGCTTGTCCGCCTCTTCCGGCGTCATCTGGCCGCGGCGCACCATGTACTGTGTGAGATCGCGCGCGCTCTCGATCGCGAATCCAGCGATGCCGGCCGCGGCGCTGATCACGTCCTTCATCGCCGCCGCGACCTTGCTCCCGGCCTCCTGGCTGATGAGCTGCGCGCGCTCGGCCATCTCGGCGACCGCGTCACGCATGTCCACACCGCGATGACCGGGGCGGCGTGCGGGTTGTTCCGTGGTCGCGCTGTCGGCCTCGGCAGGCGGCGCGACGGGAGGCTTATCCACCATATGCAGTAACCCGAAGAAGCGGGGAGTAGGCGGGCGTGATGTACTGCGTGGGGTGCGTAGGCTGCGGCGGCGGGGCGCGTTGTCAGGCGTCGACGGCGGCGCTAAGTTCGCGCGGCCCCACGGTGGTCAGGTCGCGGAAGTATATGATTTTGCAGCAGCTACGCAAGTCGGCATGAGAGCTTTTTGAAGCCGGATGGCTCCGCTGCCAGTTTTGGGCGATTTAGTAACACTTTGGCAGTATTTGTACGACACTACAGCGCCATTCTATGCTCGACGGTATCAAAGTACTGGATCTTACGCGCGTCCTCGCCGGACCGCTGTGCACGATGCTCCTCGGGGATCTGGGCGCCGACGTCATCAAGGTCGAGCGGCCGGGTGCTGGCGATGACACGCGCGGATGGGGCCCGCCGTTCGACGCCGAAGGGCGCAGCGCCTACTACCTGAGCATCAACCGGAACAAGCTCGGCATTGCCGCGGACTTCGACCGACCGGAGGACCGGGCGATCCTCGAACGGCTACTCGCGGAGGCCGACGTCGTGGTCGACAACTTCCGGCTCGGCATGCTCGAGCGCCGAGGGTTCTCGCCTGACGAGTACTGCCGCCGGCGGCCCGAACTCGTCTGGTGCACGATCACCGGGTTCGGCCCCGCGAGCGAGCGGCCGGGGTACGATTTCGTTGCGCAGGCCGAAGCGGGCTGGATGTCGATCACTGGCGACCCCGACGGTGATCCCATGAAGGTCGGCGTCGCGCTCGCCGACGTGCTCGCCGGGAAGGATGCCGCGATCGAGATTCTCGCGGCACTCGTGCGGCGGTTTCGCGGCGGCACCGGTGCGCGATTGTTCGTGTCGCTTCAGGCGAGTGCGCGCGCGGCGCTGGTGAACGTCGCGCAGAACGTGCTCGTGTCCGGACGCGACGCGGGCCGTTGGGGAAATGCGCATCCGAATCTCGTTCCCTACCAGCTCTTCCGCGCAGCGGACAAGCCGATCGTGATCGCGGTCGGCAACGACGCGCAGTGGATCGCGTGTGCGCGTGCGATCGGACTGCCGTCGCTGGCGGAGGATCCCGCGCTCGCGACGAACGCCGGCCGTATCGCGCATCGCGAACGCATCGTGGGTGCATTCGCGCGCCGCCTCACGACGCGTACGGCGGCCGAATGGCGGCGCGCGTTCGACGCGGCGGGAGTGCCGAGCGGGGTCGTGTACTCGGTGCTCGAATCGCTGCGCGACGTGCAGGCCTCGGCGGTCACCGGCCTGCCGTCGAGCGTCGGAGGCCGCGTGCGATTCGCGCCGCCCGCGCTCGACGAACATGGGGATCTCATAAGAACGCTGGGATGGCGCGCGTTCGGAGCGGCCGGCCAATGAGCCGCGGCCCTGTTACGCCCGACGGCCGGTTTTCGTCTTCACTACGTGGCAAGACTTCTCGAGCAGCACGGTGGGGCTCGCGCCCTGTCCGAAGCGCGAAAAGTGCGTTACTCTGTTGTCGTGAAGACGACGGAGGCAGCCCTGCGGGCTGATCAGATCCCAGTTGATCAGGACAACACCGATCAACTCATCATTCAGCGCGTACTCGCTGGCAATCGGGATGCGTTCAAGATCCTGATCTCTCGCTACAGCGACCCGCTCTACCGTCATGCGCTGTGCATGACCGGCAGCCCGGATGTCGCCGAAGACATTCTGCAGCTCAGCTTCATCAAGGCCTATCAGCATCTGGCCGAAGTGCGCGGTCGGTTCGACGCCTGGGTGTTTCGAATCGTTGCAAACGGCTGCAAAGACTGGTTGAAGAACATCCGCCGGTCGCACCTTAGCTACGACGAGGACGATCAGCCCTCCGCGTACGCGACCCCGGACGAAGAGCTGGATCGGACGGAGCTCCGCAGTGATCTGGACCGCGCGTTGTCGACGCTTCCGGCGTCGTTGCGTGAGGCGTTCATCATGAAGCACGTAGAAGGCCGCTCCTACGAGGAGATGGCCGATCTGCTCGGTACCACGGTCGGAGCGCTGAAAATGCGCGTACATCGCGCGCGTGAAGCTCTCCAGGCACTCTTAGAGGAGAAGTACGCGTAACATGGTAGACGATCTCCGCTCCGACGACGGCCTAGGCGGATTCGACGGCCACCACCACCGGCCGGCGCGACGCAGCGACACCCCGCGTCCGCTGACCGATCGGGAAGTGCCGCTGGGCCATCAGGAACAGACTCGCGTGCTCGCGCCGGCCGTGCACGCCTGGTTGGATGGGGAACTCCCGGAAGCGAGCGTGCGCAAGGGCGACACGGCGCGCGACGTGGAGTTCTGGAAGAACGTGAACGTCGAAATCGAGCGTCGGCGCCGGATGCACACGCCGGTGCACCTCGAGGCGCAGATCATGGACGCGCTCCCGCAGAGCGCGCCGCGCGTGATCACTCGCTGGTGGCGCCGTGAGTTCGTCGTGACGCCCATGGCCGCGGCCGCGGTGGCTGCGACGCTCGTCGTGCTCTCGGCGGCGGTCACCGCCCTCGTGGTGGGCGCGCTGCGGTAAGCCGCTTCACGCCAGCTCATGGTCGTACGGCCGATCCCCTCAGGGATCGGCCGTTTGTTTTGCGCGGTTTCCTCCTTCCGAACTCGAGTCGCGGAACGCAGCTTGCTCAGCGGACTCAGCGTAGCGACGTGCTCCGGTCACCCATCCCCGCTCGCGGCGAGGCAATCGGATGTCACAAGCGGAACGGTTCGCAAACCTGTTGCGTGAGTTCGAGCGCGTGGGTGTCGACCCGAACACGATCAGCGCCGGACTGGCGGTGCGCGAAGAGGACGTGCTGCACGTGCTCGCGTCGCTGCCCGACGGCGCGGGGCCCACGGCCTTTCTCACGCAGCTCCGGCACGTGATCGGCGCGCACGAGCACGCCGCACACGCCGACGAGCAGCACGACTGAACAGCGCGTGGCGCTTGGCGCGCGTGGGCTCGAGCCCGACGCGGAACGGCGCGACGCGCGCGCCTGCATCGGCATCTCCGGCTACGACTATCCCGGTTGGCGCGACACGTTCTACCCGCCCGGCGTGCCGCGCCACTCCTGGCTCGCGTTCGCAAGCCGCGTGTTCAACTCGGTCGAGCTGAACGGCACCTTCTACAGCCTCAAGTCGCCCGCCACGTTCGCGCGCTGGGCCGCCGAGGTCCCCGACGACGGGTTCGTCTTCGCGATCAAAGGTGGCCGGTTCATCACGCACAATCTCAAGCTGCGCAACTGCGACACGGCGATGGGCAATTTCTTCGCGAGCGGCATTCTCGCGCTCGGCAGAAAAACGGGCCCGTTCCTGTGGCAGTTGCCGGCGAGCTATCGGTTCGACGCCGAGCGCATGGACACGTTCATGCGCCGGCTGCCGCGCTCCTCACGCGAGGCCGAGCCCATCGCGCGGCGGCACGACCACCGGCTCAAGCGAGGCGCACTCGTGCGCGCCGCGGAGGACGTGCCCTACCGCCATGCGTTCGAGGTGCGGCACCCGTCGTACTTTTGTGAGGAGTTCTATGACATCCTGCGCGCGCACGGATGTGCGTTCGTCATGGCGGACACCGCGGGCCGCTACGCGTACGCCGAGCCGGTCACGGCCGACTTCGTGTACGTGCGCCTGCATGGGTCGACGGCGCTGTACGCCAGCGACTACACCGACGACGAGCTGCTCGTGTGGCGCGACAAGATCCGCGGATGGATGATGGGCGCGACGCCGCGCGACGTGTACGTCTACTTCGATAACGATGCCAAGGTCCACGCGCCCTACAACGCCATGCAGTTGACCGCGCTCGTCGAGGGCACGCTGCCGTGAGCGAGGCGTCCGGAGCGATGCAGCCGACGTGTCTCGCGCTCGGCGATTCGTACACGATCGGCGAGGGTGTCTCGCCATCGGAGCGCTGGCCGGCGCGACTCGCCGTGCGGCTGCGCGAGACCGGCGTCGCGATCGCCGAGCCGACGATCGTGGCGCGTACCGGCTGGACGACCGACGAGCTCGCGGCAGCCATCGACGCGACGCCGCTTGTGCCGCCCTACGCGCTCGTCACGCTGCTCATCGGCGTGAACAATCAGTATCGCGGCCGGAGCGCGGCGGAATACCGCGACGAGTTCCGGACGCTGCTCGCGCGCGCGATCGGATTCGCCGGTGGGCGCGCGCAGCGCGTGGTCGTGCTCTCCATCCCCGATTGGAGTGCGACGCCGTTCGCGGCCGATCGCGACCGCCCGCGGATCGCGCGCGAGATCGACGAGTTCAACGTCGTGAACCGCGACGAAGCCGCCCGCGTCGACGCGCGCTATGTGGACGTGACGGTGGCCTCGCGCACGGCGGCGGGCGACCTGGCGTTCGTTGCCGCGGACGGTCTGCATCCATCCGCCGCCGCATACGATCAGTGGGCTCGGCTGGTGCTCCCCGTTGCCGCGGCGATTCTGGGGCGGCGAGCGGCGGATCGAGCCGATCGCGGGCGCGGATGAACGACGAGCAACGAGCGCATGCGGGACGGGCAGTGAAC
>DASZUN010000068.1:0-5074 GCA_035547615.1 Gemmatimonadaceae bacterium
AGCAAGAGAGGACCTTCGCTCGAAATTGCCTCGATCAGGTCATCTATCCCACGTGTAATTTGCGATCGGAGAAGATTCGGTTCTGAACTGCTGTCAGGTGAGACTTTGTGGGTTATTAGCCGGTCCAACGCGTCCAGCGACGCAGGGGCGGCACCGAGAGCGCCGGGCAGTTCACGCAGCTTCGGCACGAGATCGAGAAAAGCTGCGAAGGGGCGATCCCGATCGCTCGGCTGCGCGGCGACACGTTCGATGCGAAAACCGTCGAGTGCCGCTCGCCCGCACGCTTCATCTGCAAGCCTGCTCTTACCGATCCCGGCCTCGCCGGCCAGAATGATGCAGGTTGGTTCGCCCTTTCTGGCACGATCAATCGCGTCCGCAAGTACAGCCATCTCGGGCTCGCGCCCGAGGAACGGAAGCACAGCCGGAGCCTGATACATCGGCCCCGCCTGCTCACTAATCCGCCGGCGCAGGATTGATGCTGGGATTCTGAGGTCGTTTGGCCCTCCGCGGACCTCACTGATGTACGCATCCAACAACCGCACCGCCGCCACCTTCGACCCGCCGATCGCCAGCATCTCCGCCAGCCCGAGCGTCGCCTCCTCGTTCAGCGGATCCAGCGCCAGACACGCCCGCGCCGCGCGCTCCGCCTGCGCCCAGTCGCCGCCGCGCTTCGCCCGCGTCAGCTCCTTGAGCAGTACTTTACAGATCTCGAATGTCGCGCGCGCCCGGTAGCCCTCGAGCCACTCCGTGTACGCCTCGGAATGATCGGGCGCGTACCCGGGGAGAAAGCCGCCCGCCGCCGCCGTCAGCCGCGAGGAATCCGGGCGCTCGCCGTCCAGCAGCTCGCGATAGTCGCTCGCCACCGCGTCCGCCGACACCGACATCCCGTGCTTGTCCGAGTCGATCCGCACGCCCAGCTGACGGAAGCCGTACACGAGCTCCCGCAACGAGTGGCGCGCGCTGTCCTCCGTGCGATCCGGAAAGATCAGATCGCGCAGCACCTCGCGCGGCACGCGGCGGCCGGGTTCGGCCGACAGGTGCAGCAACAGTGCGAATTTGCGGACGGACGTCGGCGTGAGCCGCGTCGTGCCCGCATCGATGCGGGCAGTCCCCAGCGTGTGCAGGATGAGCATGCCACCCCGGCCCCCCACCGGTGTAGCCTGTGCGCTGCGTGCCATCGTCGGCCACGTCATTCTCGGCGCCGGCCGTCATGCCAGCGTCATCCATATTCTGATGTCCCCAGAGACGAATCGCCAGTCTTTGATTAGAGCGCTCTAATCAAAGACTGGAGAGTGGGTATCCGCTGGGAATTTCCCTGACGCGTCGGCGGCGCTACGGCCGTCCGCTCACCGCCACCAGCCGCTCCGCCGACACGCCTTCCGCTTCCGCCTGGAAGTTCACGACCACGCGGTGGCTGAGCACGGGGATCGCCATCGCGTTCACGTCCTCGAGATCCGGCACGGCGCGCCCGTCCATCGCGGCGCGCGCCTTCGCGCCCAGGATGAGGTACTGCGACGCCCGCGGGCCCGCGCCCCAGCTCACGTACTTCTTCACCATCGGCGTCGCTTCCTCGGCGTCCGGCCGCGTCGAGCGCGCAAGCTTCACGGCGTAGCTCACCACGCTCGGCGGCGCCGGCAGGCGGCGCACGAGTCGCTGCAGATCGAGCAGCTGCTCCGCGCTCAGCATCGGCTTGATCTCCACGTCCTGCGCCCCCGTCGTCGCCGCGACGATGCGCTCCTCCTCGTCGCGCGTGGGGTAGCCGACGATGAGCTGCATCATGAACCGGTCGAGCTGCGCCTCGGGCAGGGGATACGTGCCTTCCTGCTCGATCGGGTTCTGCGTCGCCAATACGAAGAACGGCTCGGGGAGGCGATGGGTCTGGCCCGCCGCGGTCACCGCGTGCTCCTGCATGGCCTGCAGCAGCGCCGCCTGCGTCTTCGGCGGCGCGCGGTTGATCTCGTCGGCGAGCACCACGTTGGCGAAGATCGGGCCTTTCGCAAACTTGAAAAAGCGGCGCCCGGTCGCGTGATCCTCTTCCAGCAGCTCCGTTCCGGTGATGTCGCTCGGCATCAGGTCCGGCGTGAACTGCACCCGCGAGAACGAGAGGTCGAGTGCCTGCGCGACGGTCTGCACGAGCAGCGTCTTGGCGAGCCCCGGCACGCCGACGAGCAGCACGTGTCCGCCCGCCAGGAGCGCGGCCACGAGATCGTCCACGATCTGGTGCTGGCCCACAATGCGCCGGCCGATCTGCTCGACGAGCGCCGACCGCGCGCGCGCCAGCTGATCGAGCAGCTCCACATCCCGGGAATCATCGACCGGCTGCTGTCGCGTCGCCACTCGCTCTCTCCCTGTGCCGTCTGCGTGAGTCTCGGGAACCTAACCGCCGCCCTCCGGAAAACGAAAGAGCGGCCGGTCTCGTTGGAGACCCGCCGCTCGTCGCCGCTTCGATCGCGGTCAGCCGCTCGTCACTTGACGACGAACTGCACCTGGCGCTTGACCGGGTAGTTGCTGCTGTTGAGGAGCGCGATCGCCGTGTACGTGCCGGGCGCCACGCGCGCATGATGCCACGATTCGCTCACGTGCATCGCGTCGCCGGTGCCGAGCTGCTTGTTCTGCACGCCCTGCGTGAAGATGCGGCCGTCGGCCCAGTGCCACACCGTGCGCCCGACCGAGTCGAGCACGACGAAGTCGTAGGCCCGCCCATTAGGAAAGTCTAATTCGACGTGCTTGCCGCCGATGTTCACCACGTCGAGCGCCATCCGCACCTCGCTGGGCGCGACCACGACCGCGAAGCGCGAATCGATCTTCGCTTCGGCGACGGCCTTGTCGGGGTCGTGTCGCTTGGGCGCGACCGCGGTGAAGGGATGGGTCGGAATGATCGAAGCGAGCGCGGCCGGCTCGTTCGAATGCGGACGCGGCCCGCACGCAAAGGCGAGCGCACCGGCGCAGAGAATCGTGATGATCAGACGGGTGTTCATGGTCCCGATGGCGGCGGGTCGGGGGGCACGTTTGTGAACGCGCGGCCGCTCACAAATCATGCAAAGGCGAACTTATCAACCCGGAGACGAATAGTCAACGTGAAGCGTAACACCCAAAGTATCGGTCGCTGTGTGACTTAAACCACCAGAAAAAATCTTCGGAGCCTCTTCGGTTTTCGGCGGTCGGTTCGCTTGCGAAAAATTTCACAAGCTCCTAGATTCCCGCCCCGAATGAGCGGATTTCCGGGGCCGCACCAGACTGGCCCGACCGGGCGCGGCGGCGCCCTCTCCGGCGCCGAGTTCGCCGGCATGGGCCTCCAGTTCGCCGTCGTGATCCTCGTGTTCACGGCCGTCGGCTACTGGCTCGACAAGCGCCTCGGATCCTCTCCCTGGTTTCTCATCGTCTTCGTGTTCCTTGGCGCCGGCGGCGGCTTCTACTCCATGGTGCGCAAGGTCACGGCGGCGCAGAAGCGGGAGCTCGAGCGGCGCAAGACGGGTTCGCCGTGACGGGGCTCGGGCGGTACGCGGCGGTGGTGGTCGGGATCGTGCTGGTCGCGGGGGCCGTGCTGGTGCTGGTCTTTCACGGGCCCGACGCCCGGATGGCGATCGGGGTGAGCGCGGTGCTGGCGGTGGTCGTCCAGCTCGGGGCGGGGGTCGTGAGCGGGTTGCCGTTGATGCGCGCCAACGTGATGGCGAGGATGGGCGCCGGCGCGCTGATCCGGCTCGTGGCGCTCGTCGCGTACGGCCTGATCGTGGTCGAGGCGACCTCGCTGCCGGCCGTCCCGGCGCTGATCGGTCTGTTCGTGTTCTTCTTTCTGACGACGTTGGTTGAACCTCTGTTGATCAAACCATGAACTTCCGCTCCGCACTCCGGGGACTCGCGGCCGCCGCGTTCGCGGCCGTCGTCATCACACCGCACCCGGCGCGCGCTCAGGGGGAGACCCCCGTTCCGACCGCGGCGCAGGAGCCCGGCCAGGCGTTCGGCAAACAGCTCGGCCCGGCGGACATCATCATGCCGCACATCACGGACTCGAAGACGATCGAGTATCCGTGCGTGAAGAGCGCGAGCGAGTGGGCGTGCGAGTACACGTTCCCCACGTGGAACGTCACCATCGGCGGCAAGACGATCGACCTCGGGCTCACGAAGCACATCTTCTTCGAGCTGCTCGCGGCGGCGATCACGGCGCTCATCCTTATCGGGACCGCGCGCTCGCACGTGCGGCACACGAAGG
This sequence comes from Gemmatimonadaceae bacterium, assembly GCA_035547615.1. Classification (GTDB taxonomy): domain Bacteria; phylum Gemmatimonadota; class Gemmatimonadetes; order Gemmatimonadales; family Gemmatimonadaceae; genus JAQBQB01. The sequence goes on from DASZUN010000068.1 coordinate 4,211, forward strand.
AGTCCGGCCGCCCCAAGGGCTTCGCGGCGGGCATCGAGGCGGTGATCCTCTATCTGCGCGACGAGATCTACATGCCCGTGCTCGGCGGACACGGGGGCGGCAAATACGTGCCGTTCGTGCTCTCGCTCTTCTTTTTCATCCTGTTCTGCAATCTGTTCGGGTTGATCCCGTATGGCTCGACGCCGACCGGCAACATCGCGGTCACTTTGACGCTGGCGATCATCACGTTTGTCGCTGTCGAGACGGCGGGCATGAAGGCGCTCGGCAAGGGCTACCTCGGCACGATCATCTACTGGCCGCACGACATGCCGGTGCTGATGAAGCTGCCGCTCTCGATCATCATGACGCCGGTCGAGATGATCGGAAAGATCACGAAGCCGTTCGCGCTCACGATCCGTCTATTCGCGAACATGATCGCGGGGCACGTGATCATTCTCGCGCTCATCGGCATGATCTTCCTCTTCGGCGTCAAGATCGCCATCGCGCCGCTGCTCATGGCGCTCTTCATCATGACGCTGGAGATCCTGGTCGCGGCGATTCAGGCATTCATCTTCTCTCTGCTCGCGGCGGTGTTCATCGGGCAGATTCGGGCGGCACACCACTAGTCGGTGGTCTGTGGTCACTGGCCTATAGGCTGAAGACCACGGACCACAGACCACGGAGCACAGACGAGCAGTACCGGCGCGCACTCGCTCCATGCGCAACCGGCGTAACCAGGCGGGCGCCTGGTGAATTCCGTTGAGCCCCGGGGCTCGGTGACGGATGGCATCCTCGAGCGATGAGCTCGTCGGTGCGGGGCAGTGAAGGCAACCTCTTGATCGACAGGAGTTCCACGATGGCGATTCTTCCCCTTCTCCAGGCCGC
>DASZUN010000069.1:0-13066 GCA_035547615.1 Gemmatimonadaceae bacterium
CGCTCGCGGCCGGTCTGATCGACGTACTCCGGAACGATGCCGATGGCCGCCGCGAGCCGATGCAGCGGCGTGGACGCGGCGCGCGTGACCGTCATGGCAGCGTCGGCGACAGCACGATCGCGCCGAGCGGCGGCAGCGCGAGCTCGATCGACTGCTCGTAGCCGTGGAACGGCGCCGGTTCGGCGGCCACGCCGGCGAATGCCTGATAGCCGCTGCCGCCCCACTCGAGATCGTCGCTCGAGAGCAGCCGCTCGTACCATCCTCGCGCGGGGACGCCGATGCGGTATCGGTCGCGCGGGATCGGCGTGAGGTTGAGCACGACGACCACGTGCGAGTTGCCCGACCGCCGCACGAATGACACGACGGAGTTGTCCTTGTCGGCGACATCGATCCAGGTGAAGCCCTCCCAGCTCGGATCGTCGCGCCAGAAGGCCGGCTCGTGCTTGTAGAGCGTGGCGAGGCGCGACAGGTACCGCTGGAGCGCCGCCCGGTTGGGGTCGTCCTGCAGGTGCCAGTCGAGACTGACGTCGTGATTCCACTCGTTCCACGACGCCAGCTCGCTGCCCATGAACAGCAGCTTCTTGCCGGGACGCGTGAACATGTAGGCGTACAGCAGCCGCAGGTTCGCGAGCTTCTGCCACTCGTCGCCCGGCATCTTGGTGAGCAGCGAACCCTTGAGGTGCACGACCTCGTCGTGCGAGAGCGGCATGATGAAACGTTCGCTGTACTCGTAGAGCATGGCGAACGTGAGCTGGTCGTGATGAAACCGGCGGTGCACGGGATCCCTCGAGAAGTACGCGAGGGTGTCGTGCATCCAGCCCATGTTCCACTTGAACGTGAACCCCAGCCCGCCGTCGCTCACCGGCGTGGTGACGCCGGGCCACGCCGTTGATTCCTCGGCGACCGTGATGGCGCCCGGGCACTCGTCGTGGATGGTGCCGTTGAACTGCTTGAGGAACTCGATCGCCTCGAGATTCTCACGGCCGCCGTAGCGATTGCGCAGCCACTCGCCCGCCTTGCGGCTGTAATCCAGATAGAGCATCGACGCGACCGCGTCGACGCGCAGGCCGTCGATGTGAAACTCGTCGATCCAGTACAGCGCGTTCGACACGAGAAAGTTGCGGACTTCGTTGCGCCCGTAATTGAAGATCAGCGTTCCCCAGTCGGGGTGCTCGCCGAGGCGCGGATCCTCGTGCTCGAACAGCGCCGTGCCGTCGAAGCGGCGCAGGGCGTAGTCGTCCTTGGGAAAGTGCGCCGGCACCCAGTCGAGGATCACGCCGATCCCGTGCTGGTGCATGGTGTCGACGAACAGCCGGAACTCGTCGGGCGTGCCGTAGCGCGACGTCGGCGCGAAGTAGCCGCTCACCTGATAGCCCCACGAGCCGTAGAACGGGTGCTCCATGATCGGCAGCAGCTCGATGTGCGTGAAGCCCAGGTTCTTCACGTGTTCGGCGAGCGGCGGCGCGATCTCGGCGTACGTGAGCGTGCGATTGCCCTCTTCGGGTTTGCGCGCCCACGAGCCGAGGTGCACTTCATAGATGCTGATCGGCTCTCGCGTGGGGGTCTTCTGGCGGCGTGCCTTCACCCAGGCCGCGTCGTTCCACGCGTACGTGTCCTCCGCGACGACGATCGACGCGGTGCCCGGGTATTGCTCCATCTTCGCGGCGAACGGATCCGTTTTGACGCGGATCATGTGCTCGCGCGTGAGGATCTCGAACTTGTAGAGCGCGCCGGGGCCGATCTCCGGGATGAAGAGCTCCCACACGCCGGAGCTGCCCATCATGCGCATCGGAAAGACGCGGCCGTCCCAGCCGCAGAAGTCGCCGACCACGCTCACGCGGCGCGCATTCGGCGCCCACACGGCGAAGCTCACGCCGGGCACGCCGTCGACGACGCGCGGATGCGCGCCGAGCTTCTTCCACAGCTCGCGATGCGTGCCCTCGTTGAAGAGATGCAGATCGACGTCGCCGAGCGTGGGCAGGAACCGGTACGCGTCGACGCGGTCCCAGATCGCGCCGTCCGCGTAGTACACCCGGAGGCGGTAGTCGAGCGGAAGCGTCTCACCCGCCAGGAACGCGCCGTACAGATCGGAGAGTCCGTCGGCCTCGCGCGTCATCTGATAGACGCGGCCGTCGGCGAGCGCCACCTCCATGCGCAGCGCATTCGGCGTGAGCGCGCGAACGAGGAGCCCGCTCTCGCCATTCACGGTCGCCGGGTGTGCGCCGAGGATCGCGTGCGGCTGCGTGGATTCGCCCGCCAGCAGCCGATCGAGCTCGGCGCGCGCGATCGGCGGCAGGCCGGCGCTCGTGCTCTCCGCGGGCGGCGCCTTGGCCGCCGCCTTCTTGCGCGGCGCGCGCTTCTTCTTGGTGGTCGTGTCGGTGGTGGATTTCTTCGCTGCCATTTATCCCACGTTTCCGTTCGTGAACGACATGCGGCGATTCTCGCCGTAGCGCAACAGCACGAGGGCGTACGGCGCGACCCGCACCGAGCCCGTCGTGATCACCCGGAGCTCGCGGTGCGCCGTGTCGACGAGCTCGGCCCAGATGCCGTCGCCCTCGAGCTCCGGCATCGTGAACGTGATCTCCTGATCGCCGCCGTTCACGAGCAACAGCAGCGTCTCGCCCTTGATCGGGCGCCCGCGATCGTCGGTCTCATCCGTCGCCTGACCGTAGATGAGCATGCCGAGCGTGTGCGCCGAGCCGTTGTGCCAATCGCCATCCGTCATCTCCTGGCCGTCAGGACGCAGCCAGCAGAGATCCTTCGGCCCGCCCTTCACCGTGGGCTCGCCGCGAAAGAAGTGCCGTCGCCGCAGCACCGCGTGCGATTGGCGCAGGTTGAAGCACTTGCGCGTGAAGCCGAGCAGATCGCGACGCCGCTCGTCGAGATCCCAGTGCACCCAGGTGAGCTCGTTGTCCTGCGCGTAGGCGTTGTTGTTGCCGCGCTGCGAGCGCGCGATCTCGTCGCCGTGCGACAGCATCGGCACGCCCTGCGAGAACGCGAGCGTGGCGATGAAGTCGCGCATCTCGCGGAAGCGCGCGTTCAGGATCGCGGGGTCCTCGGTCTCGCCCTCGACGCCCCAGTTCCGGCTGATGTTGTCGTTGTGGCCGTCGCGATTGTTCTCGCCGTTGACCTCGTTGTGCTTCTGCTCGTAGCTCACGAGGTCGTACATCGTGTAGCCGTCGTGCGCCGTGATGAAGTTGATGCTCGCGTACGCGCCGCGTCCGCTCGGCTCGTAGATGTCGCTCGAGCCGGCGAGGCGCGAGGCGAGGTCCGGTACCTGGCCCGGGTCGCCGCGCCAGAAGCGGCGCACGGTATCGCGATAGCGGCCGTTCCACTCCGCCCAGCGAATCGGAAAATTCCCGACCTGGTAGCCGCCGGGTCCCACGTCCCATGGCTCGGCGATGAGCTTCACGCTGGCCAGCGTCGGGTCCTGGTGGATGATGTCGAAGAACGCCGAGAGCTTGTCGACGTCGTGCAGCTCGCGGGCGAGCACGGGCGCGAGATCGAACCGGAAGCCGTCGACGTGCATGTCGCTCACCCAGTAGCGCAACGAATCCATGATGAGCTGGATCGTGCGCGGGTGCTGCATGTTCAGGCTGTTGCCCGTGCCGGTGAAGTCCGTGTAGAAGCGCTTGTTCGGCTCCAGCCGGTAGTACGTCTGATTGTCGATGCCGCGGAGCGAGAGCGTGGGGCCGAGGTGATTCCCTTCGCCGGTGTGGTTGTACACCACGTCGAGGATCACCTCGATGCCGGCGGAGTGAAACGTCTTCACCATGCTCTTGAACTCGTACACCTGGTTGCCGAGCCCTTTCGCCGCGTAGCGCACGTCCGGCGCGAAGAAGCCGATCGAGTTGTAGCCCCAGTAGTTCGTGAGGTTGCGCTCGGCGAGGTGCCGATCGACCACGAACTGGTGCACGGGCAGGAGCTCGATCGCGGTGACGCCGAGCGCCAGCAGGTATTCGATGATCGGATCGCTGCACAGCCCGAGGTACGTGCCGCGCAGGTTCTCGGGCACGTCGGGGTGCAGCTTCGTCATCCCCTTCACGTGCGCTTCGTAGATGATCGTGCGATTCCACGGAATGCGGAGCGGGCGATCGGTGTCCCAGGTGAACGCGGGATCGACGACGACGCACTTGGGCACGCCGCCGGCGCTGTTGTTCGGATCGGGCTCGAGGTCCTCGTGCGGGCCGCCGACCTTGTACGCGAACAGCGCGTTGCTCCATTTGATCGAGCCGGTGATCGCCTTCGCGTACGGGTCGATCAGCAGCTTCGCGGGATTGAAGCGATTGCCGCTGTACGGGTCGTACGGCCCGTGCACACGATAGCCATAGAACTGTCCCGGGCGCACGTCGGGCAGGTAACAGTGCCACACCTGATCGGTGCGCTCCCGCATCATGATCTTGTCGGACTCGACCGAATCGTCGGGCTTGTTGAACAGGCAGAGCTCGACCCCGGTGGCGTTCTCGGAGAAGATGGCGAAGTTCACCCCTTGGCCGTCCCACGTGGCACCGAGTGGGTAGGGTTGGCCGGGCCAGACGCGCATGAGAAGTTGCTGTTTCCTCGTTACTGGGAGTCGCCGGCAGCCGCGACGTAGAGCGCGGCGGACCACGGCGGCAGGCGAACGGCATGGCGACGGATGGACATCAGCCGCTTGGGTTCGCCGGGCTCTCTCTCAATCTGCACCGCTCCGGGGACCGCGTCGCTACCGCCGTAACCGGACGCATCGGTCGAGAGACGCAGGGTCCATGCGCGCGCGGTCGACTCCGGCAACGGGACCTCCTGCTGGCGCGCTGAACAGTTGAACACGGCCGCAGCCGCGGCGGTTTCGCCCGGCAAGGTGCGAATTGCGGGGTCGCGCGGCTCGCGCAGCAGCGTGATCCAGCCCGCAGCCTCGTCGTGCTCGACCGCGATGCGCGCACCGTCCGGGCGGAAGAGCGCGTCTTCGCGGCGCACGGCGAGCAGGTCGCGGTAGAGCGCGAGGAGCCGCGCGTGTTCGCCGTGCGTTCCCGTCGCCCAGTCGATCTTCGACCCCTCGAATGTCGAGGGGTCGGCGGGATCGGGCACGTTGGCGCCCCAGTCGAAGGCCGCGAACTCGTCGCGCCGGCCGCGGCGCACCGCATCGACGAGCTCGGAATCGCCGTGGCTGACGAAATAGAGAAACGGATTCGTTTCGCCGTACTCCTCGCCCATGAAGATGAGCGGCACGTACGGCGAGAGGATCAGGAGCGCCGCGGCGAGCCGGAGCTGCGCCTGGTCGAGCAACGTGGACAAACGATCGCCGCGCGCGCGATTGCCGACCTGATCGTGGTTCTGCACCGCGACCACGAAGCGCTGCCGCGGAATTCCGACCGATGCCGCGCCATGCCGGCGGCGGCGATACGCCGAGTACTTGCCGTCGAACACGAACGGCTCGCGGAGCGCGTCGGCGACGTGCGAGACGGAGCCGAAATCGATGTAGTAGCCCGCGCGCTCGCCGGTGAGCGCGGCGTGCACCGCGTGATGGAAATCGTCGCTCCACTGCCCGTCCAGCCCGAAGCCGTGCTCCTCGAGGCGTCGAACCAGGTGCGGATCGTTCAGATCGCTCTCGCCGATCACGACGACCGACTTGCCCAGCAGCGCACCCTGCTCGTGCACCGCCTCGGCGATCTCCCGCAGCAGATGCTGCGCGCTGAAATCGTAGATCCCGTGCACCGCATCGAGTCGCAGCCCATCGACGCGGTACTCGCTCACCCAATGGCGCGCGTTGTCGATGACGAACCGCCGGACCTCGTCCGAATGCGCGTCGTCGTAGTTGAGCGCGCGCCCCCACGGCGTCCGGTATTTATCGGTGAAGTACGGTCCGAACGCGTCGAGATAGTTGCCTTCGGGCCCCACGTGGTTGTAGACCACGTCGAGAATCACCCCGAGGCCGACCGCGTGCGCGGCGTCGACCAGTTTCTGGAACTCATATGGGCCGCCGTAGCTGTTCTGCACCGCGTACAGGCCCACGCCGTCGTACCCCCAGTTCCGGTCGCCGGGGAATTGCGCGATGGGCATGATCTCGATCGCGGTCACGCCGAGCGCCTTGAGATCGGCGAGGCGCGGCACGATCGCGGCGAAGGTTCCGTCGGGCGTGAACGTGCCGACGTGCAGCTCGTAGATCGCCAGCTCGTCCATGCGCAGGCCGCGCCAGCCGGAATCGGTCCACCGGAATCGCCGCGGATCCACGATGCGGGATTCGGCGTGCACGCCGTTCGGCTGCCACCGGCTCGCCGGATCGGGCAGCGGCCGGCCGTCGATGAGAATCATGTAATCAGCATCCGCACCCGCGTTCGGGACGACGACTTCGCGGCCGCCGCGATCATCGGCGGCGGCGAGCGGATGATCGCCGCGCGCCGGCCCGTCGCAGAGGCGTACGTGCACGGTGCGCGCACGCGGCGCCCACACGCTGAAACGAACGGCGGTGGCGTCAACGAGGCGAGCGCCTCGCTCGAGCGACCAGCGGGGTGCGGCGGATGCGTCTGTCATGGGTGGACGCATCCGTTGAGCAAGAGGTGGGCCTTATCCGGGCAGCGCGCGAATGGCCTTGTTCACGTACGCGAAGAGCTCCGGATCGAGGCCATTGCGCCGCATGAGCTCGGGGTTCTCCACGAAATTCGCACGCACCTTCTGCTCGATGCGCGGATTGCCGCCCGTGAACTCGCGCACCAGCTCGCGCCAGCGCTGCGCCAGTGGCCGCATCGTTTCGCTCGTCGGATCCGTGCCGGCGAGCATCTCGGCGTGTACGCGAGCGATGAGCGTCGGCCACTCCGCCTCGACGGCCTTGATGTGCGCCGCGCCAAGTTTCTCTCCGCGCTCCTTGAGCTCGCGCAGCTCTTCCGGGGTGAAGCTCCGCTCGATCATCGTGATGCCCTCGATGGCTTTGATGAAGTCGTCCGGTGACGCCGCGATACCGCCGTCGAACGTGGCGCTCAGCGTCTCGAGCAGCGCGACGAGCCGCTGCTGATCGGCGATCTGCTCGCGCAACCGTTTCACGTGCAGCTCGAGCACGCGCTTCGGCGAGAACGCCGGCGAATCCAGGCAGGCGCGAATCTCGTCGAGGCTGAAGCCGAGCTGCCGCAGCGACTTGATCTGCTGCAGGCGCGCGAGCTCGCCGGGTCCGTAGAGCCGGTGTCGCGAGTCGGTGACCTGCGACGGCTGGAGGAGCCCGATCTCGTCGTAGTAGTGCAGCGTGCGGACGGACAGGCCCGTGCGCTTGGCGAGCTCGCCGACTTTCATCCCGCTCGGGGGCACGTGAACGGTTTCCCGGGACGATGTGAAGGTGATCATGCGCGGATGGTACAGCCTCACGTTACGTGAGGAGCAAGGGGGCGGCTACGGGCGCCCGATTATTCTTCGGCATGCATGTACTCCAGGAGATCACCATCTCGCGGGCGGCCGAATCCGACGTCGCCGCGCTCGCCGAGTTCGGGCGCCGGACGTTCGATGAGACGTTCGGCCCGCACAACACGCCGTCCGACATGGAGGCGTTTCTCTCCAAGACCTTCGGCATCCCGCAGCAAACGGCCGAGGTGCGCGATCCCGATCGGGCGATGATCGTGGCGAAGGACGGCGCCGGCACCCTCGTCGGATACGCACTCGTCCATCGCGGGAGCACGGAGCACTGCGTCACCGCCGCGCGTCCCGCCGAGGTACGGCGGATCTACGTGGATTCGTCACTGCACGGCCGCAACGTCGGCGCGCAGCTCATGGGCGCGTGCATCGAACAGTCGCGCGCCTGGGGATGCGATGCGATCTGGCTCGGCGTGTGGGAGCGCAATCCGCGCGCGATCGCGTTCTACGAGAAGCAGGGTTTCCGCACCGTGGGCTCGCACGACTTCTGGGTCGGGAGCGACCGGCAGCGCGATCACATAATGCTCAAGCCGCTCGATTGACGAGTCGGCCAGCTTCTTGCTTTTTCGCTCCGCGGGGGCAACGCAGAGGAGCGGCCGAATGCGCTGGGCACCGGGAAGCAGCAACCGGAACATCGAAGATCGCCGGGGACAAGGCATCGGCATGGCGCCGATGGGAATCGGCGGCGCGGTCGTGATGCTGATCCTGGGCCTGATCTTCGGGCCCGGCGTGTTCAACAATTCCGGGACGAGCACCACGCAGGGCACCGCGCCGGGAGATGTGGCTCCCGTGCAGCAGTCGCCGCAGGAGTCGCGCGAGGTGCAGCTCGTGACGTTCGTGCTCGACACGTCGCAAATCACGTGGTCCGAGCTCCTGCCCAAGACGTACGGCGTCGCGTGGCACGATGCGAAGCTCGCGCTCTTCCGCGACGCCACGCGCACCGGCTGCGGCGTGGGGCAGACGGCGATGGGGCCGTTCTACTGCCCGGAAGACCAGCACATCTACATCGATCTGTCGTTCTACGACGATCTGCGAAACCGCTTCGGCGCGCCGGGCGAGTTCGCTGAGGCATACGTGATCACGCACGAGCTGGGGCACCACGTGCAGCACCTCCTTGGGACGGACGAGCAGGTCCGGCGCGCGCAGCAGGCGAATCCCGGTCAGGCGAACGCGCTCTCGGTGAAGCTCGAGCTGCAGGCCGACTGCTACTCTGGCGTGTGGGCGTATTACGCCAATCAGGAAGGGATCATCGAGCCGGGCGACATCCAATCCGGCCTCACCGCGGCCGCGGCGGTCGGCGACGACCGCATCCAACAGGCGACCACCGGCCACGTGAACACTGACACGTTCACGCACGGCTCGTCGCAGCAGCGCATGACGTGGTTCAAGCGGGGCTTCGACTCCGGCGACCCGAAAGCGTGCGATACGTTCGGCGCGGCTACGTCGTCGCCGTGAACAGCTTGGCGATCCCGCGCATCGGGATCCACGCCCAGTCAGGCCGGTTGTTCAGCTCGTACGCCAGCTCGTAGAACGCCTTCTCGGTTTCGAACAGCGTGATGAGCTGGCGCGTGTGCTCCTCGCTCTCGGGGAGCACGTCGGGGGTGTCGTCGTCCGTGGCGAGATACCCGTCGAGGAAGGCCTTGCGGACGTCGCGCTCCCATCGCGCGGTGCGCAGCTCGCGGCTGCGCATGTCGATCGTGCGCTGATCCACGGCCATCGCGGCGCTCGCCGCCGCGTAAGCGAAGCTGCGCAGCATGCCCGCCACGTCACGAAGCGGCGAGCTCTTCTCGCGGCGCTCTTCGAGCGGACGTGCGGGCTCGCCCTCGAAGTCGATCACCATGAATGCGCCCGACGACGCACGCAGCACCTGCCCCAGGTGATAGTCGCCGTGCACGCGGATGCGCATCCCGAGATCGTCGCCGATCTCGTCGACGATCTCGTTCACCCAGCCCACGTAGTGATCGCGTCGGCGCACCAGCGCCTGTGCTTCCGCCGTCCGGTCGCGCGGGAACTTCGGATTGGCGAGCTGCTGCTCGAGCAGCGCGAGCGACTCGCGAATCGACTGCTGCGTGCGATGCGCCCAGCGGTCGAGATCCTCGCCCGTCACGGGCTCGGGCGCAAAGCCGGGATCCTCGTCGTCGCTCGCCAGCGCTTCGTGCATCGCGCGCGTGACGCCGCCCAGGCGCTTGGCGTCGGCGAGAAAGTCATTTCGAGGATCCTTATCGATGGGCGCGGCGAAGTACGGTTTCGCGCACTCGAGCGCGTAGCCCCACGCATCCGTCGAGCCCGGGAGGTACGCCTGCAGCATGCCGGCAACGAGCCGCTCGTCGCCGCGGTGCAGCTCGATCGTGCCGAGCAAGGCGGGCGTGTTCTCGAAATGGCCGGCGGTGGAGAGAAAGCCGGTCACCTCGACATCCGGCTGCACGCCCGCCTGGAGCGTGCGATAGAGCTTGAGGATCGCCTGGCTGCCGTAGATGATCGACGTGTTGCTCTGCTCGGCCGAGCCGACGCGGCTCTCGGCCGCATCGAACGGCGCCGCGTTCGCCATGCGTTCGGCGACCCACAGCGCGCCCGCGGCCGACTCGGCGCGCGCGCCGCGGCCGAGCGCTTCGCCGAGCCCGCGCCGGAACTCCGCGTCGTACACCGCATCGACGAGCGAGAGGTTGTCATCGTGCACGATGACCGCGGACTTCGGCACGGCCGCGACGTGCTCACGCTGTGACTGCAGCGCCACGGGCAGCTGGTACAGCCGCTCGCCGCCGTTCACCGTGACGTCGAGCACCGCGATCGCGTACGCGCCATTGCCCCACGGCAGGGGAATCACGTCGCGCACGCGCGCGGCGGTGGGCGCGGCCCCTTTCGCCGCGAACCAGCGCTGACCGGCGAGAAAGCGCAGCACGGCGTCGCTCGAGAGTGACGCGAGCGCCTGCATGAGCGGCGACTGCTCCGGCCCGGTGATCACGTGTGCCGTTGATAGGTCTTGGCCTGCTCCGGCGGCATGAGCCGGAACCAGAGGAAATTGTGCGGGCCGAGCGTGAGCAGGTACGGCAGGTCGCCGATGGGCGGGAAGCAGTTCTTGCTCCACAGCTCGAGCGGCACCATGCCCTTGAACTCGTGCAGGTCGAGCTCCACGTACTGGGCGAAGCGCGACAGGTTGTTGACGCAGAGCACGACCTCGTCGCGATAGCGCCGGATGAAGATCAGCACCCGCCGATTCGCCGCGTCGACGGGCTCCCAGCTCCCGCGTCCGAACGCCTTGTACTCCTGCCGCACGGCGATCAGCCGCCGCATCCAGCGCAGCAGCGACGTGGGCACGCGCTCCTGCGCGGCGACGTTCACCGTGTGGAAGTCGTACGGCGGGTCGACGATGAGCGGCGAGAAGAGCGCCGCGGTGTCGGCCTCGGAGAACCCGGCGTTGCGGTCGGCGCTCCACTGCATCGGCGTGCGCACGCCGTTCCGATCGCCGAGATAGATGTTGTCGCCCATGCCGATCTCGTCGCCGTAGTAGATGATCGGCGTGCCGGGCATGGACATGAGCAGCGCGTTCATCAGCTCGATCTGCCGCCGCCCGCCCTCCATGAGCGAACTCAAACGGCGGCGGATGCCGACGTTGATTCGCATGCGCGGATCGCGCGCGTACTCGCGGTACATGTAGTCGCGCTCCTCGTCGGTCACCATCTCGAGCGTGAGCTCGTCGTGGTTGCGCAGGAAGATCGCCCACTGGCAGTCGTTGGGGATCTCCGGCGTCTGCCGCATGATGTCGACGATCGGCGTCCGGTCCTCCTTCCGGATCGCCATGTACATGCGCGGCATGACGGGGAAGTGGAACGACATGTGGCACTCATCAGAGTGTCCGAAATATTGCCGCACGTCGCTCGGCCACTGGTTGGCTTCGGCGAGGAAGATGCGGTTCGGAAACTCGGCGTCGAGCGTGGCGCGGAGATCCTTCAGGATCGCGTGCGTCTCCGGCAGGTTCTCGCAGTTGGTGCCCTCGCGCTCGAGCAGGTAGGGGATGGCGTCGAGCCGGAGCCCGTCCACGCCCATGCGCAGCCAGAAGCGCATCACGTTCTTGACCGCCTCGACGACCTCGGGGTTGTCGAAGTTGAGGTCGGGCTGGTGGCTGAAGAAGCGGTGCCAGTAGAACTGCTGCGCTTCCGGATCCCACGACCAGTTCGACTTCTCCGTGTCGGTGAAGATGATGCGCGCGCCGGCGTACTTGTTGGGGTCGTCGCTCCACACGTACCAGTTGCGCTCGGGCGAGCCCTTGGGTGCGCGGCGCGCCCGCTGGAACCACGGGTGCTGGTCCGACGTGTGGTTGATCACGAGCTCGGTGATGACCCGGATGTGCCGATCGTGCGCCGCCTCGAGGAACGCGCGGAAGTCGTCGATCGAGCCGTACGTCGGGTTGATCTCCTCGTACGCCGAGATGTCGTATCCGTCGTCGCGGAGCGGCGAGGGATAGAACGGCAGCAGCCAGACGGTATTGGCGCCGAGCTGCTCGATATAGTCCAGCTTGTCGAGGAGCCCGCGGAAGTCGCCATACCCGTCGGCGTTGGCGTCGCGGTAGCTCTTGACGTGCAGCTGGTAGATGATCGCGTCCTTGTACCAGAGCGAATCGGTGTCGTTCACGGATGTGCTGTGGTGCGGGTGATCTGCATCGGGGTGGAACGGGCGGCCGGTGTCACAGTGATTGACCGGTACAGCATGTGCTCAGTGAGGCGCGGTCAATCTCGTCGAATTCGCTCCGAGGCACTCGCATGATCGTCGGATCAGTCGTTGCTGCATTGCTGCTTCAGCTCGCCGCGCCCGTCGGGCCGGCGATGCCCACTCCCTTGCCGGACACCGGCCAGACGTCGCCGGCACACGTGGACACGACGACGGCGGAGATCCCGCGCGCGGCGTCCGTGACCGACGCACGACTAGTGCCGGATTGGACTCAGGCGTTTTCTGCCGACACCAACCCGCGTCGCCGCCGTCCGCACGCGGTCGAGCTGAGCGACGCCTACTACACACGGCTCGAGATCCACCGGTACGCCGCGTGGGCCGAGTTTCCGGTGTTCGGCGCGGAATGGTGGCTCGGTCAGAAATTAATCGCCTCGGGGAACGGACCGGGTGCGTGGGTCAGACCGACGCACGCCGTCGTCGCCGGCGCGCTCGGGGGGCTGTTCGCCGTCAACACGGTGACGGGCGTGTGGAATCTGTGGGACTCGCGCCAGAGCACCGACGATCGCGCCCTCGTCTGGACGCACTCGGCGCTGATGCTGGCGGCGGACGCCGGTTTCGCCATCACCGGCGCGCTCGCGCACGGCGCGCACACATCGATCTCGCGGCAGAATCAGCACCGGAACGCCGCGCTCGTGTCGATGAGCCTGGCGACGGCGGGGACGCTGCTGATGTGGGTGAAGCGGGGGTTCTGAGGGTCATGCCGAGCGAGCCGCAGGCGAGTCGAGGAATCTGGGCTCGTCGCGCGCATCGGGGCCGCGGCGCCGAATCGGCTTGGATTGGTTTGGGACGCTGGTTCGCTGTGCCGCGCTGCGGCACAGCGAACTCGCGAACACTGCCGGACCTCCGCGGACTGCTCCGCGGGGGACGATGGCACCGTGCTCCGCAAGCCGGGAGAATTTCTTTCTGACCGCCGCTCGGGCGGCCACTCGTGGCATCCCGAGCGGCGGTCAGAAAGAGATTATGGCTCGTG
>DASZUN010000070.1:0-103408 GCA_035547615.1 Gemmatimonadaceae bacterium
GCGCGCCCGGCAACGTCGGACAGGTGCGCGAGTGCGCCGCGCGCCTCATGCGCTACGCCAAAGAGAGCGGCACGACGGTGTTCGTGGTCGGGCACGTGACCAAGGGCGGCGGCATTGCGGGGCCGAAGACACTGGAGCACATCGTGGACACGGTGCTCTACTTCGAAGGCGAGAGCACGCTCGATCACCGCGTGCTGCGCGCGACGAAGAATCGCTTCGGCAGCGTCGACGAGATCGGCGTGTTCCGGATGACGGAGCAGGGCCTCGAGCCCGTGGCCAATCCGTCCGAGCTGTTCATGGGCGACCGCTCGAGCCACGCCTCTGGCAGCGCGGTCACGGCGCTGCTCGAGGGCACGCGCCCGGTGCTCGTCGAGATCCAGGCGCTGGCCGCGAAAGCGGGCTTCGGCACGCCGCAGCGCGTTGCGACCGGCTTCGACGGCCGGCGACTGGCGCTCCTGCTCGCGGTGCTCGACAAGCGCGCTGGTCTCGCGTTCGCGCAGCTCGACGTCTTCGTGAACGTCGTCGGGGGCATGCGACTCGTGGAGCCGAGCGGCGATCTCGCGGTGACCGCGGCGCTCGCCTCGAGCGTGTACGATCGCGCGCTGCCGAATGACGCGGTGTTCATTGGCGAGGTCGGTCTCGGCGGGGAGGTGCGCCCGGCGTCGCAGACGGATCGGCGCGTCGCTGAAGCGGTGAACATGGGAATGAAGCGCGTATACGTCGCCGAGCGTGGGATGCCCAAGCGCGTGCCGCGCGACGTGGAGATCGTGGGCGTGCGCACGATTCACGAGCTGTTTCGCCGGCTGTTCGCATGAGCGCTCCGACTCCCACGAAGCGCGACGTCGGCGTGGTGATCGTCGCGGGCGGCAGCAGCACGCGCACCGGTGGCGAGGAGCTCAAGCAATTCCGCTGGGTCGCCGGAAAGCCCGCGCTGCTTCACAGCCTGCAAACCTTCATGGCGCGCCCGGACGTCGTCTCGGTCGTGTGCGTGCTGCCCATGTCGCACGCGGCTGATCCGCCGCCGTGGATCTTCCAGTGCGACATCGACCGCCTCATGGTCTCGCTCGGCGGTCGCACACGCACGGAGTCGGTCTCGAACGGACTCGATGATCTGCCCGACGAAGCGGAGATCGTGCTCGTGCACGATGCCGCGCGCCCGCTAGTCGGCGACGAGACGATCGATCGCGTCATCGCGTCGGTGCGCGCCGGCCACTGCACGATCGCCGCGGTGCCGGTGGTCGACACGCTGAAGGAGGTGGATGCGGACGGGCGCATCGTGCGCACGATTCCCCGCGAGCACCTCTGGCGCGCCCAGACGCCGCAGGGATTCCCGCGCGAGGTGATTCAGCGCGCACACCGGGAAGCGCACGCGCAACACGTGAACGCGACCGACGACGCGGCACTCTGCGAGCGACTCGGCATTCCGGTGGTGGTCGTACGCGGGAGCGAGCGCGCGCTCAAGATCACCGAGGAAGCGGACTTTGCGCGGGCGGAAGCGCTCTTTACGCTTCCCGAATGAGGACAGACACCCTCTCGATTCCGTTCTGGTCACCGGAAGAGGTCGAAGCCGCGATACGACCTGCGCTCGCGCAGATCGAGGCGCGGCGCGTGCTCGCGTACCCCACCGAGACGGTGTACGGATTCGGCGGCGGGATCGACCGCGATTCGGTGGATGCGCTCGTCGCTTTGAAGCGGCGTCCGATCGGCAAGCCCTTTCTCCTGCTGATCGCGGGCCCCGACATGATCGAGCGGCTCGACCTGCGCCTGCCGAGCTACGCCGCGAATCTCGTCGCGCGGCACTGGCCGGGGCCGCTCACCCTCGTGCTGTCTGGTGGAGAGCGGCGGGTCCCGGAGCGCCTGCGCGGTCCCGAGGGCGGCGTCGCGGTACGGTGGACGAGCCACGGCGGTATCGCGCGTCTCATCCGCGCGCATGGCGACGCGATCACGTCGACGAGCGCCAACCTGCCGGGGGTTCCCCCGGCCACGTCCGCGGCTGAAATTCTTTCCCAGTGGAGCGCCGCGGTGGCGCGAGGGAAGCTGCGCGTCCTCGACGGCGGGACGCTGGTGCCATCCAAGCCGTCGACGGTGCTCGACTGCACCGGCCGCCGGCCGCGAGTCATTCGTCCGGGTGCCATCTCCGCCGCCACGCTGCGCGAGAGCGTCCCCAATCTGATCGGAGATGCCTGACCCGATGAAGGTCCTGTTCGTCTGCACGGGGAATACGTGCCGGAGCCCGATGGCCGAGGCGATCGCGCGCAAGATCGCGATCGAGCGCGGTCTCCCCGATGTCGAAGCGATCAGCGCCGGCACCAGCGCCCACGACGGCGCGCCCGCGAGCGACGGCTCGCTCCTCGTGGCGATGGAGCGCGGCATGGAGCTCGGCGGCCACCGCGCGCAGACGCTGACGCGGGACCTGGTGCGCGAGGCGGATCTCGTGCTGGCGATGGGACCGCATCACCTCGAGAGGATCGAGGCGCTCGGCGGCGCAGGGAAGTCGTTCCTGCTCGCCGACTACGCCTCGCACGGTGCGTCGACGCGGGCGATCAGCGATCCCATCGGCGCGGAGCTCGACGTCTATCGCGCGACGGCGGACGAGCTGGAGGTCGAGATCCGACGCGTGTTCGACCGCATCACGGCCGAGCGCGGCTCCGGAACGGAGTGATGCGCGTGCCTGGGCGGTTGGTGCTGCTCGGGCATCCGGTGAGCCAATCGCTCTCGCCGAGCTTTCAGAATGCCGCGCTCGCCGATGCCGGGCTGCCGCTGCGCTACGAGGCGCTGGACGTGGAGCCGAGCCGCTTCGAGTCGGTGCTCGCCGAGTTGCACGCCGAAGGCGTCGCGGGGAACGTCACGGCGCCTTTCAAGGAACGCACGCACGACGCCTGCGATCGATTGACGCCGCTCGCCGAACGCGTCGGAGCGGTGAACGTGTTCTGGGTGGAGGCGGACGGCGCGCTCGTCGGCGACAATTCCGATGTCGGCGGCTTCGACGCCACCGCGCGCACGATGGTGGGGGGAGCGCCCCGCGACCTGAGCGTCGGCGTGCTCGGCGCGAGCGGCGCTGCCGCGGCCGTCCTCGCCGCCGTCGAGCAGTGGCCGGGCTGCATCGCGCACGTCTACAACCGCACGCCGGAGCGCGCACGGCAGCTCGCGGAGCGATTCAGCTCCTTCGCGCAACCAGTCGATGACGCCGGCGTCGTCGCGGGCGCCGATCTTCTGGTCAATGCGACCTCGGTCGGCCTCCGTGATGACAGCATGCCCATCGATCCGGCGACCGTCGCGCTGGGAACGCGCGTCGTCGATCTCGTATATCGGCGTGAGGAAACTCGGTTCGTGCACGCGCTCCGTGCTCGCGGTCTTCGCGCGTGCGACGGCCTCGAGATGCTCATCGAGCAGGGGGCGATCGCGTTCACGCGATGGTTCGGGATCGCGCCGAACCGGGCGGTGATGTGGGAGGCCGTCCGCCGCTGACGGCGGTTTGCACCGTCGCGAAGCCGCTCGTCGATCTGTTGTTCCCGCGCGCCTGCGCGGTCTGCGAGCGCCTGCTCGATCGTGCCGAATGCGGCGTGGTGTGCGGCCGATGCTGGGCTCGCCTGCCGCTGCTGCCCTGGCCGCAGTGCGCGCGCTGCGGACATCCCACGTACGGACACGCCTGCCGCTGGTGCGAGCTGCTGCCGCCGTACGTGCGCGCCGCGAGAAGCGTCGCCTGGGCGAGCGGAGCGATCGGCCTCGGCGTCGTCCACGCGCTCAAGTATCAGGGGTGGCACCGGGTGGCCGGCGAGATGGCGGCGCGCATGGCGCGGCTTCCGTGGCCGGTCGACGTCATCGACGAGCGATGCGCGGTCGTGCCGGTGCCGCTGTCGGCGAAGCGCGCGCGCGAGCGCGGCTACAACCAGAGCGAGCGGTTGGCGCACGCCCTTGCGGCGCAGTGGCAGATTCCAGTGTGGTCCGATGTGTTGTCGCGCACGCGCCACACCGAGACGCAGACGCGATTGACACCAGGGGACCGGCTCCGCAACGTTTCAGGCGCGTTTCGCGCGCGGTCGTCGGCGCGAAACCTGCTCCGCGGCGCCCACGTCATCCTCGTCGACGACGTGGTGACCACCGCCGCCACCCTGAACGCGTGCGCTGCCGCGCTCTGCGATGGCGGTGCACGCATTATTAGTTTCGTGACA
Source organism: Gemmatimonadaceae bacterium (assembly GCA_035547615.1). GTDB lineage: Bacteria > Gemmatimonadota > Gemmatimonadetes > Gemmatimonadales > Gemmatimonadaceae > JAQBQB01. Next base: position 4,173 of record DASZUN010000070.1, read on the forward strand.
TTCGGCCGGGCGCCGGCTCTGGGCGACCGGTGGTAACCAGAGGAGAATACGGGATGGCAATCCGGGTGGGGATCAACGGCTTCGGGCGCATCGGACGGCAGGTCCTGCGCGCGGCGAAGCTGCAGAACGTGGCGGACATCGAGATCGTCGCCGTCAACGACCTGACCGATACGAAGACGCTCGCGCACCTGTTCAAGTACGACTCCGTGCATCGCACCTTTCCCGGCGACGTCGAAGCGGCGAGCGGCGCGATCATGGTCGACGGCGACGAGATCAAGGTGTTCGCAGAGAAGGATCCGGCGAATCTCAAGTGGAAGGACCTCGGCGTCGACATCGTGCTCGAGTCGACGGGCAAGTTCACCGACGCCAACAAGGCGAAGGCGCACCTCGACGCCGGCGCGAAGAAGGTGATCATTTCCGCGCCCGCCAAGAACGAGGACATCACCATCGTCATGGGCGTGAACGAGTCGAAGTACGACCCGGCCAAGGACACGATCATCTCGAACGCGTCGTGCACCACGAACTGCCTCGTGCCCATGGTGAAGGTGGTCAAGGACAACTTCGGCTTCGTGCGCGGCTCGATGGTCACGATCCACAGCTACACGAACGACCAGCAGATTCTCGACCTGCCGCACAAGGATCTGCGCCGCGCTCGCGCGGCGGCGATGTCGATCATTCCGACGACGACCGGCGCCGCGAAGGCGACGTCCCTCGTCATGCCGGAGCTCAAGGGCAAGATCGACGGCATCTCGATCCGCGTGCCGACGCCGGACGTCTCGCTCACCGATCTCGCCGTGGTCGTCGACAAGCCGGTCACCGTCGAGCAGGTGAACGCCGCGTTCAAGGCGGCCGCCGAGGGCCCGATGAGCGGGATCCTCGGCTACACCGAGGAGGAGCTCGTCTCGTCGGACTACATCGGCAACCCGTTCTCGTGCATCCTCGACGCGAAGTGCACGAACGTGGTCGACGGCGTGCTGGTGAAGGTGTCCGGCTGGTACGACAACGAGTGGGGCTACTCGTCGCGCTGCGTGGACCTCCTGCGCTACGTGGCGGCTCGCCTGTAGTACGCATTCATGAATAAGAAAACAATCAACGACCTGTCCGACGCGGACGTGCGCGGCAAGCGCGCGCTCGTCCGCGTGGACTTCAACGTGCCGCTCGACGGCGGCCGGGTCGCCGACGACACGCGCATCCGCGCGGCGCTGCCCACCATCCGCGCGCTGCTCGACCGGGGCGCGCGAGTGATCCTGATGTCCCATCTCGGGCGGCCCAAGGGGACGCCCGAGCCCAAGTACTCGCTGCAGCCGGTCGCCGCGCGTCTCGCCGAGCTCCTTCCGGGCGAGCACGTGGTGTTCGTCGAGAGCACCGACACCGACGAGGCGATCAAGGCGACGCACGATCCCGCGAACCGCGTCGTCCTGCTCGAGAACACGCGCTTTCTGGGCGGCGAGGAATCGAACGAGGAGCGGCTCGCGCGCGGCCTCGCCGAGTTGGGCGACTTCTACGTCAACGACGCGTTCGGATCGGCGCACCGCGCCCACGCGTCGACCGAGGGCGTGGCACGCTACCTCAAGCCGGCCGTGGCCGGCCTGCTCATGCAGAAGGAGCTCGACTATCTCGGGGGTGCATTAGAGAATCCGAAACATCCGTTCGTGGCCATCCTCGGCGGCGCCAAGATCTCGGGCAAGATCGACGTCATCGAGCAGCTCCTGCCCAAGGTCGACCATCTCGTCATCGGCGGCGCCATGGCGTGCACGTTCTTCCGCGCGATGGGGCTCGAGACCGGCAAGTCGCTCGTCGAGGCGGATCGCGTCGACATGGCGAAGGATCTGCTCGACCGCGGCGCGAACAAGCTCGTGCTGCCCATCGACGCCACCGTCGCGCCGGCGCTCGACGCGCCGCAGGCGGCGCACGCCGTGAAGCGCGACGCCATCCCCGCCGATCAGGCGATGTTCGACATCGGTCCCGATGCGGCCTCGCAGTTCGCCGCGATCATTCAGGACGCCTCGACGGTGCTGTGGAACGGCCCGATGGGCGTGTTCGAGACGAAGCCGTTCGACGCCGGCACGCGGCGCGTGGCCGAAGCGCTCGCCGCGGCCACGCGGAAAGGCGCCACGACCATCGTCGGCGGCGGCGATTCGGCGGCCGCGGTGGCGGAGCTCGGCCTCGAGGACCAGATGAGCCACGTGTCCACCGGCGGAGGCGCTTCGCTCGAGTTTCTCGAGGGCAAGGTGCTCCCCGGCGTGGCCGCGCTCGACGACCGCGCCTGATGCGGCGGCCGGTCTTCGCGGCGAATTGGAAGATGAACCACGGGCCCTCGGCGGCCCGTGCGTTCGTCGCGGCGTTCACCGCGCGCTGGTCGCCGCGCGATGACCGCACGGTGCTCCTCTTTCCGCCGGCACTCTCGCTGACCACGGTCGTGCACGCGCTCGGCGGCCGCGGCGATATCGGCGTCGGCGTGCAGAACATCTGGACCGAGGACAAGGGCGCGTTCACCGGCGAGTCCTCGGCGCCGATGGCGAAAGACGCCGGCGCGCGATTCGTGCTCGTCGGCCACTCGGAGCGTCGCCACGTGTTCGGTGAGACGGATGCAGAGGCCGGGCTGAAGTGCGCGGCCGCCGCGCGGAGCGGGCTCACGCCGGTGCTGTGCGTCGGAGAGCTGCTCGCCCAGCGCGAGTCGGGCACGACCAACGACGTCGTGCTGCGACAGCTCGCGGCGGGAATCGCATCGCTCGATGATGAAATCCTCGCGTCGATGGCGGTCGCATACGAACCCGTGTGGGCGATCGGCACGGGGAAGACCGCAACGCCGGACGATGCCGCGTCGGTACACGCCGTGCTGCGCCAGGCACTCGAGCGCCGCATCGGCAAGGCGGCCGCGGACGTCCCCATCCTCTACGGGGGAAGCGTGAACGCGGGGAACGCGCGCGCTCTGCTCAGGGCGCCCGGCGTGGATGGCCTTCTGGTCGGCGGCGCGAGCCTCGAACCAGATACGTGGGCGTCGATCTGCGAGACTTGACGAAGCGGGCTAAGTGTCGTGATATTTGAGGCTTACATATCGTCACACTGAGCCCGCCTCGATGCTGTACAACATCCTCCTCGTCCTCCTGATCATCGACAGCCTCATTCTCGTTCTCGCCGTGCTCATGCAGGCGGGTCAGGGTGGGGGATTGGCCGCGTCGTTCGGCGGTGTCAGCAGCTCCGCCAGCTCCTTCCTCGGCTCGCGCCAGACCGGCAACCTGCTCACGAAGGCGAGCTGGTGGTGCGGCGGCATCTTCCTGGGGCTTTCGTTCCTGCTGTCGCTGGCCTCGTCGCGGAGCCGTGCGCCGAAATCGGTGCTCGATCAGACCTTCCAGACGCCGGCACCGGTGAGCGCGCCCGCGGGCGCCGCCAACCCGGGCGTCCAACTCGCTCCGGCGGGACCGGCCGGCGGCAACGCCGCGCCGAACGCCGCAGCCCCCGCCACACAGAATCAGCAGGCGCCCGCCACGCCGGCTACCAAGAAGCCGTAGTGGTGACGTCGCGCCGCGAGGAGCCAGGGTTCCTCCTCCTCGAGGACGGAGCCCTTTTTCGCGGGACCCTGATCGGGAACGGGCCCGCGGTTGCCGAAGTCGTGTTCACCACGAACATGAGCGGCTACCAGGAGGTCTTCACCGATCCGTCCTATCGTGGACAGATCGTGGTGATGACCGCCCCGATGATCGGGAATTACGGGGTCAACACCGAGGACCCCGAATCGGCGCAGCCGCAGGTGGCCGGCATCGTCGTGCGCGAGCTCTCGCGCACGCACTCGAACTGGCGCGCGAGCGGTGATCTGCTGAGCTGGCTCGAGGACGGCGGTGTCCCGGCGCTCGAGGGCGTGGACACACGCCGCCTCACCCGGCATCTGCGCACCGTCGGCGTGATGCGCGGTGTGATCGCCGCGGGCACCGAGCCGACGCGCGAAGCCTTGCTCGCACTCGACGCCTGCCCGCCGATGCAGGGGCTGGATCTCGCGAGCATCGTCTCCACGCCCGAGCAGTACACGTGGGGAGAATCCTCGGCGCCATTGCACATCGTCGCCTACGATTTCGGCATCAAGCGCAACATCCTGCGCCTCTTCGCCGAGCACGGCTGTCGGGTCACGGTCGTGCCCGCGACGACCCCCGCGGATGAGGTGCTCGCGCTCGAGCCGAACGGTGTCTTTCTGTCGAACGGTCCGGGCGACCCCGAAGCGGTCGAATACGCGCCCGACACCGTGAAGGCGATCGCCGCCCGCGGCGTGCCGATCTTCGGCATCTGCCTCGGACATCAGATTCTCGGCCTCACGTTCGGCGGCCACACCGTGAAAATGCCGTATGGCCACCGCGGCGGAAATCACCCGGTCAAGGAGCTGTCGACCGGCCGCGTGCTGATCACCTCACAGAACCACGGTTTCGCGGTGGCGGGCGGGGAAGGTGACATTCCAGGTGCGCCTGAGCTCGCCGTCACGCACGTGAATCTGAACGACGGCACGGTCGAGGGCCTTCGGCACCGGACCATGCCGATCTTCGCCGTGCAGTACCATCCGGAAGCCGCTCCCGGTCCACACGACGCTCGTCCCGTGTTCGACGATTTCCTGGAAACGGTCAAGTCGCACGCCGCCCAGAAGTGAGCCAAACTCTTGACACATAAGAGTTAACGTCGCTAAGTTCGGTAAGCGTTCCCACCTCTTCGGGCGCCTGAACACGAGGCTTTTCGGATGACCAAAGCTGACCTGGTCGAGAGAGTCACAGCCCAGATTTCCCGCACCGCTGGGCCGATGATTTCGAAGAAAGACTGCGCTCGCGTCGTCGATGCTTTTCTCGAGTCGATCAAAGAGGCGCTTCAGAGCCAGAAGAACATCGAAGTGCGCGGATTCGGCACGTTCAAGATCCGCCACCGCAAGACGCGCATGGCGCGCAACCCGCGGACGGGCTCGCCCGTCGAGGTGTCGGCTCGTCCCGTTCCGGTGTTCAAGCCGTCCAAGGAACTGCGCGCGATGGTCGCCGGCATCGACATCTCGCAGCTCGAGGACGACGTAGAGGAAATGTCGGAGGCGTAAGCACTTCGGCGTGAGAGTTCTCAGCGGCTCGACGTGTTCATCGCGTCGAGCCGTTCGTCTTCCGGCGGCGCGGTATCGTCCCTAGGCTTCTTCGCATGACCGTCACGGTCCTCTTGTTCGCCTCCTATGCCGACGTGCTCGGCCGCGAATCGCTGTCGCTCGATCTGACGGCGGGAGCGACCGTCGGCGACGCGCTCCGCGAGATCCAGTCGCTGCCCGGCGCGGAGCGGTTGCCGATGCAGCCGCTCGTCGCGGTGAACGAGCGCTATGCTCGCGTGGATCGCGTACTTGCGCACGGCGACGCGCTCGCCGTGATCCCGCCGGTCGCGGGCGGCTGATGCGCGCCGCGCTCGTGCATCGCCCAATCGACGCCACGGCGCTCGCCGCGGAGGTCGCTCGCATGGCGAACGGTGCGACGCTCCTGTTCATCGGCACGGTGCGCGACGTGAACGACGGACGCGGTGTAACCGGAATGGAATACAGCGCATACGAATCGATGGCGCAGCGCGAGCTCCTCGACATCGTGACGGAGGCCAGCCGCCAGTTCGGCACGGAGGACATCGTGGTGGAACACCGGCTCGGCGCGCTGGAGCTCGGAGAGGCGAGCGTCGTGATCGCCGTGGCGCATCCGCACCGCGCCGCCGCGTACGATGCGAACCGGTACGTCATCGAACAGCTCAAGCGGCGCGTGCCCATCTGGAAGCGCGAGCACTACGTGGACGGCACGCGCGAGTGGGTGGGCGCGGCCACGGATCTCCGGGCTGCCGAGAGCGGAGCGGAGGCACCATGAGTGGCGGCGATTCCGGCGCGGGCGGCGCGGCGCTTCGCGATCAGTTCGGCCGAAGCATCGAGTATCTCCGTATCTCGGTCACGGATCGGTGCAACTTCCGCTGCGTCTACTGCATGCCGGCCGGCGGGCTGCAGTGGCTCCCGAAAGCCGACATCCTCTCGTACGAGGAGATCGCCGACGTCGTGCGCCAGCTCGCGCCGCTCGGGCTTCGCCGCCTTCGCATCACCGGCGGGGAGCCGACGATCCGGCCGCAGATCCACGAGCTCGTACGCATGCTCCGCGCGGTCCCCGAGATCACGGACATCGCGCTCTCCACCAACGGCGTGCGGCTGCCGCAGCTCGCGTCGCTGCTTCGCGACGCCGGGCTCGATCGCGTGAACATGAGCGTCGACTCGCTGCGGCGCGAGCGCATCGCCGAGATCGCGCGGCGCGATCTCGGATTCGATCCTGTGAAATCGGCGCTGGCCGCCGAAGAAGCGGGGCTCGGGCCGATCAAGATCAACATGGTCGTGATGCGCGGCATCAACGACGACGAGATCGAGGACGTCGCGCGGCTCACGCTCGAGCATCCGTGGCACGTGCGGTTCATCGAGCTGATGCCGGTCGGCGACATGCGCGCGCTCACGTGGTCGCACGTCGTCCCGAGCGACGAGCTCCTCGCGCGACTCGGTGCGATCGCGCCGCTCGCGCCATCGGCCGGCCCGGAGCGGGGCAACGGCCCCGCGGCGTATTACCAGTGGCCGGACGCGCGCGGGACGATCGGCGTGATCACGCCGATGACGCACACCTACTGCGCGTCGTGCAATCGCGTGCGTCTCACCGCGGACGGCCGGCTGCGCACGTGTCTGTTCGGCAATCACGAAGTCGATCTGCGCGAACCGCTGCGCGCCGGCGAGCCGCTGGAGGCGCTGTTCCGCCGCGCGCTCGCCGAGAAGCCGAAGGAGCACGAGTTGCTGCAGATGAAGATCGGCGGCCTGAAGGCGCTCTCACAGGTCGGCGGCTGAGCGCGCGTTCCGGCTCGGCTCGGCTTTGATCTCCGCCCGGTTCCATTAGGTTTCGCTTCGTATTCACCTTCCAGCGAAACCAACCATGGTCAACAAGATCACCGTCGTCGGCGCGGGGAACGTGGGCGCGACGACTGCACAGCGTGTGGCGGAGAAGGAGCTGGCCCGTACGGTCGTGATGGTCGACGTCGTCGAGGGCATTCCCCAGGGGAAGGGACTCGACCAGTGGCAGTCGGCGCCGATCGAGGGCTTCGACTCGCGCATCATCGGCACGAACGGCTACGACGAGACCGCCGATTCGGATATCGTCATCATCACCGCCGGCATCGCCCGCAAGCCCGGCATGTCGCGTGACGATCTGCTCAACACGAATGCCGGCATCGTCAAGCAGGTCGCCGAGAACATCAAGAAGACCTCGCCGAACGCGATTCTGATCATCGTATCGAATCCGCTCGACGTGATGTGCTACGTCGCGAAGGAAGTCTCCGGCTTTCCGCGCGAGCGCGTGCTCGGCATGGCCGGCGTGCTCGACACGGCGCGCTACCGCGCGTTTCTCGCCGAGGCGCTCGACGTCTCCGTGCGCGACATCCAGGCGATGGTGCTCGGCGGCCACGGCGATACGATGGTGCCGTTGATCTCGTACACGAGCGTGAGCGGCATCCCGATCACGCAGCTCATCGACAAGGGCAAGCTCGACGCGATCGTCGACCGCACGCGCAACGGCGGCGCGGAGATCGTGAAGCACCTCAAGACCGGCTCGGCGTACTACGCACCCTCGGCCGGCGCGGTGCAGATGGCGGAAGCGATCGTCCAGGACCAGCGCCGCATTCTGCCGTGCGCCGCATGGCTCGACGGCGAGTACGGCATGAAGGACCTGTTCCTCGGCGTCCCGTGCAAGCTCGGACGCAAGGGACTCGAGAAGGTGGTCGAAGTGCAGCTCACCCCCGACGAACGTGCCGCTCTCGAGAAGAGCGCGGAGGCCGTCCGGGAGCCGATGAAAGCCGTGAAGTTGTGAGACGACAGACGGGAGAGCAGGGCCGCGGATCGCCGCGACTCACGCTCTCCCGACTCGCTTCACTCCTCTCCGTTTTCCAATGACATCCATCGCCGCGTTCTACCGATCGACGATCGGCAAGAAAATCATCATGGGGGTCACGGGGCTGATCGGCATCGGCTTCGTGATCCTGCACATGGCGGGCAACCTCCAGGCGTTCGCCGGAGCGCGCAAGCTGAACGAGTACGGCGCCATGCTCCACGGGCCGCTCAACGAGCTCCTCTGGGTCCTGCGCGTCATCCTCATCATCGCCGTGATCCTGCACGTGCTCATGGCGTATCAGCTCACGATGCGCTCGCGCGCCGCGCGCCCAGTGGGCTACGAGCACCGCGAGCCGCAGGTCTCCACGTGGGCGGCGCGCACGATGAAGTGGGGCGGCGTGCTGCTCCTCGCGTTCATCATCTTCCACATCCTCCACTTCACGACCGAGACCGTGGATCCCGCGGGCTGGCGCGGGATGACCGACGTCGAAGGCCACCGCGACGTGTACGGCAACGTCGTCGCGAGCTTCCACATCTGGTGGGTGGCGGTGTTCTACATCGCCGCGATGATCGCGCTCGGGCTGCACCTGTACCACGGCGCGTGGAGCTCGATCCGTTCGCTGGGCTACGCCAAGGCGTCGGCCCATCCGCTGCACCGGCGCATCGCGCTCGTCGTCGCGATCGTCGTCTGGCTCGGATTCACGCTCGTTCCGCTCGGCGTCATCGCCGGCATCATTCGATAAAAGCCATGGAGCCGAAATCGAAAACCCCCTCGGGGCCGATCGAGAAGAAGTGGGACAAGCACCGCTTCGACATGAAGCTGGTCAATCCCGCGAACAAGCGGAAATACACCGTGATCGTGGTGGGCTCCGGCCTCGCCGGCGGATCGGCGGCCGCGTCGCTCAGTGAGCTCGGATACAACGTCAAGTGCTTCTGCTTCCAGGATTCGCCCCGCCGCGCGCACAGCATCGCCGCGCAGGGCGGCATCAACGCCGCCAAGAACTATCAGAACGACGGCGATTCGGTCTATCGCCTGTTCTACGACACGGTCAAGGGCGGTGACTTCCGCTCGCGCGAGTCGAACGTGTATCGCCTCGCGCAGGTGAGCGTGAACATCATCGACCAGTGCGTGGCGCAGGGCGTGCCGTTCGCGCGCGAGTACGGCGGGCTCCTCGCCAACCGCTCGTTCGGCGGCGCGCAGGTCTCGCGCACGTTCTACGCGCGCGGGCAGACCGGGCAGCAGCTGCTCCTCGGCTGCTACCAGGCGCTCGAGAAGGAAGTCTCCAAGGGCGGCGTGACGATGTACCCGCGCACCGAGATGCTCGATCTCATCGTGATCAACGGACGCGCGCGGGGGATCGTCGTGCGCGACATGGTCACGGGGAAGATCGAGTCGCACCTCGGCGACGCCGTCGTGCTGGGCACGGGCGGCTACGCGAACGTCTTCTACCTCTCGACCAACGCCAAGGGCTCGAACGCGACGGCGATCTGGCGCGCCTACAAGCGCGGCGCGGCGTTCGCGAACCCGTGCTACACGCAGATCCATCCGACGTGCATTCCCGTGAGCGGCGACCATCAGAGCAAGCTCACGCTCATGTCGGAGTCGCTGCGCAACGACGGGCGCGTCTGGGTTCCCAAGCGCAAGGAAGACTGCGCCAAGCGGCCGCGGGACATTCCCGAGGCCGACCGCGACTATTACCTCGAGCGCAAGTATCCGAGCTTCGGCAACCTGTCGCCGCGCGACATCGCGTCGCGTGCCGCGAAGGAAGTGTGCGACGAAGGCCGTGGCGTCGGCCCCGGCGGCCGCGGCGTGTACCTCGACTTCGCCGACGCGATCAAGCGCCTGGGCAAGGAGAAGATCGCCGAGCGCTACGGGAACCTGTTCGAGATGTACCAGCGCATCACGGATGAGAATCCGTACGAGGTGCCGATGCGCATCTACCCCGCGCCGCACTACACGATGGGCGGCCTGTGGGTCGACTACAACCTGATGAGCACCATTCCGGGTTTGCACGTGATCGGCGAGGCCAATTTCTCCGACCACGGCGCCAACCGCCTGGGTGCCAGCGCGCTCATGCAGGGCCTCTCCGACGGCTACTTCGTCGCGCCGCTGACCATCGGCGACTACCTCGGCTCGAACAAGCTCGAGCCGGTGTCGGCCGACGCCGCCGAGGTGAAGGCGACCGAAGCGGCCGTGCGGCAGCGCACCGATCGGCTCTTGTCGGTGCAGGGAAGCCGCACCGTGGCGTCGTTCCATCGCGAGCTGGGCCGCCTGATGTGGGAATACTGCGGCATGGCGCGGAGCGCCGAGGGACTGAAGCACGCCCTCGAGGTGATCCCCAAGCTGCGCGAGGAGTTCTGGCGCGACGTCCGCGTGCTGGGGACGGGCACGGAGCTCAATCAGTCGCTGGAGCACGCCGGGCGCGTCGCCGATTTCCTCGAGCTCGCGGAGCTCATGTGCATCGACGCGCTCCACCGCGAGGAGTCGTGCGGCGGGCACTTCCGCGTCGAGCACCAGACGCCGGACGGCGAGGCGCTGCGCCACGACGAGCAGTTCGCGTACGTGGCGGCGTGGGAGTACGCGGGCGACGGCCAGGCGCCCGTGCTCAACAAGGAGCCGCTCGTGTTCGAGAACGTCCCGTTGTCGCAGCGGTCCTACAAATGAGGAGACGGACGACGCGACACGGGTCCGGCCGGACCCGGTCGCTCATTCGCTTTTGCATATTATGAATCTCACATTATTCGTGTGGCGGCAGCCCGGCCCGGACGCGAAGGGCGGCATGGAACGCTACGAGGCGCGCGACATCAGCCCCGACATGTCGTTCCTCGAGATGCTCGACGTCGTCAACGAGGGCCTCGTCGAGAGCGGCAAGATGCCGATCTCGTTCGACCACGACTGCCGCGAAGGGATCTGCGGCTCGTGCGGCATGATGATCAACGGCGTCGCGCACGGGCCGATGAAGGGCACCGCGACCTGCCAGCTCCACATGCGCAGCTTCAGCGACGGCGACACCGTCCACATCGAGCCGTGGCGCTCCCGCGCCTTCCCGGTGATCAAGGACCTCGTCGTCAATCGCAGCGCCTTCGACCGCATCATCGCCGCCGGCGGCTTCATCTCCGTGCCGACGGGCAGCCCGCAGGACGCCAACAACCTCCCGATCCCCAAGCCCGATGCGGACGCCGCCATGGACGCGGCCGCCTGCATCGGCTGCGGCGCGTGCGTGGCGGCCTGCCCCAACGGCTCGGCCTCCCTGTTCACGGCGGCCAAGATCTCACACCTGGGGCTGCTCCCGCAGGGCCAGCCCGAGCGGCAGCGCCGCGCCACGCGCATGGTCGCGCAGATGGATGCCGAGGGCTTTGGCCACTGCACGCTCTACGGCGAGTGCCAGGAGGCGTGCCCGAAGCAGATCAGCATCGACACGATCGCGCGCATGAACCGCGACTACATGGTCGCCACGCTCGACGAGCGCGAGGAGCAGGCCCTGGGCGGCACCGGCTGATTCGGCCGGACCGGCGCACGGCGCGCGCGGTGGCGCGCGCCGTGCAGCCACGAGGCGTCTCCGACAGCACGAGACGCCATGAGAGAACCCGAATCCAGTGAACGACGGCCCGGCGACGACGGCGGGCAGTATCCCGCGGACCGGTATCGCGATCCCGAGGCCGAGCTCGGCGGCGCCGACGCCGTCGAGAAGACGACCTACGTTACGGGCGAAGGCACGTCGCCCGAAGCCCGGCACCCCCGGGACCAGCCCGCCGCGAACGTGCCGTCGAATCCCGGCCGCAACGCGTTCTTCTGGATCGTGCTCGTGGTCGTGGTGCTGCTCGTGATCGCGTACGTCGGCGGACTGTTCCGCTGATGCGGCGGCCGGCGCTCAGAGCTTGGGCAGCGTGACGCCGACCTGGCCCTGGTACTTGCCGCTCTTGTCGCGATAGGAAACTTCCGGCTCCTCTTCACCGCGGAAGAAGAGCACCTGCGCGATCCCTTCGTTCGCGTAGATCTTGGCCGGCAGCGGCGTCGTGTTGGAGATTTCGAGCGTCACGTAGCCCTCCCACTCCGGCTCGAAGGGGGTGACGTTGGTGATGATGCCGCAGCGGGCGTACGTCGACTTGCCGACGGTCACCGTCAGGATGTTGCGCGGGATGCGGAAGTACTCGACCGACCGCGCCAGCGCGAACGAGTTGGGCGGGACGATGCAGACGTCGCCCTCGTACTCGACGAACGAGCGGGGATCGAACGCCTTGGGATCCACGATCGAGTTGAGCACGTTGGTGAAGATCCGGAACTCGCGCGCGACGCGCATGTCGTACCCGTACGAGCTCACGCCGTACGAGATCACGCCCGTGCGCACCTGCCGGCCCTCGAATGGTTCGATCATCGCGTGCTCGCGAGCCATGCGGGTGATCCAGCGATCGGACATGATGGTCATGGAGGCGTCTGGGCTGTGCGGTGGGAGCGAGGCGCGGAAGCGTGGCGGGCGGGAACGGGTGCGCGGCGGAAATTACACGGCGGCGCCGTCGCGCGGAATGCGTCGCGCGCGCAACGCGCCGCAGCGCGCCGTAGCGCGCCGCATCGGGTGCGCACCACGGACGCATTGCCGGCGCAACTCGGTTGACCCTCGTTCCTGGGTCCGATAACTTTCCGCCGCTGGACTTAGTGAAAGTTTTCACGAAGTAGGAGAATATGCTTCACACGTACTTTCCAGTCCTGCTTCTCCTCGGCTTCATCCTCGTGAACGCGGTGGTGATGCTGGGGCTGTCGCACCTCACCCTCCGGCCGCGCCCCACCCCGGTCAAGCAAGTGCCGTACGAGTCGGGCATGCCCCCGCTCGGCGACGCGCACGAACGCTTCTCCGTGAAGTTCTACATGGTGGCGGTGCTGTTCATCATCTTCGACATCGAAACCGTCTTCATGATTCCGTGGGGCGCGTACTACCGGCAGCTCTCCTGCACGGTGCCCCTCGTGAACGGCGTCTGCCCGTCCGGCCAGATGTCGCTGTTCGGGCTGTCGGAGATGATCGTGTTCATGATCATCCTGCTCGTCGGCTTCATCTACGTGTGGAAGAAGGGAGCGTTGCAATGGGATTGAGTCGGAGCGAGCCGACGAAGAACGTCGAGATGCAGACCGACGTGCCGTGGATGACCACGACGCTCGACGCGCTCGTGAACTGGGGCCGGTCCAATTCGCTGTGGCCGATGCCGTTCGGCACGGCGTGCTGCGCGATCGAGTTCATGGCCACGGCCGCGAGCAAATACGACCTCGCGCGCTTCGGCATGGAGCGCCAGGCGTTCTCGCCCCGGCAGGCGGACGTGCTGATCTGCGCGGGCCGCGTGCCGTTCAAGCTCGCGCCGGTGCTGCGCCGCATCTGGCAGCAGATGCCGCAGCCCAAGTGGTGCATCTCGATGGGCGCCTGCGCCTCGTCGGGCAACGGCATCTTCGACAACTACGCCGTGGTCCAGGGCATCGACAACATCATCCCGGTGGACGTGTACGTGCCCGGGTGCCCGCCGCGTCCGGAAGGACTGCTCTACGGCATCATGCTCCTGCAGAAGAAGATTCAGAACGAGCGCTCGAGCGACACGTCGCTCCGGAACGAAATGGAACCGGATCCCGAGAGCCAGCTCTATCTCCCGCCGTCGGTGATCGACGAAGTGTCGGAGCCGTTCGGGAATTCCGTCCACCAGACACGGTCCGGCCTGTGAGCAACGGTTTCACGCCGGCTGTCGCCGGGAGCGCGCTCGGCGCCAACGCGCCGGCGCCCGCGACTCCGAAGAACGTTCCCAACCGCGGCGGCGCGGCGAATCCGTCGACCGACGCGCTGCGCGAGAAGTTCGGCGCGGCCATTCAGCGCGTCGCGGTGGTCTGGGGTGAGACGAACGTCTACGTCGATCCCGCGCGCCTTCACGACATCGTGCAGTGGCTGCACGACGATCCGTCGCAGCGCTACGACTACCTCTCCGACGTCACCGCGGTCGAGTTCCGCGATCTCGAGCAGCCGCTCGAGGTCGTGTGGCATCTGCGCTCGCTGCCGTATCGCCGCTTCCTGCGGCTCAAGGTCGAGCTGCCCCGCGGCGCCGCGCTCGAGGTGCCGAGCGTGTGGGACGTCTATCGCGGCGCGGATTGGCTCGAGCGCGAGTGCTTCGACATGTTCGGCATCCGCTTCGTGGGCCATCCCGACCTGCGCCGGCTGCTCATGTGGGAGGGCTACCGAGAAGGCTTCCCGCTGCGCAAGGATTTTCCGCTGCGCGGACGCTTCAGCCGCTCGGAGCAGCTGCGGCAGGCGCTCTCCGCGAACCCGGAAGCGCGCTACTCGCAGGACGAGCTGTCGATCGCCGAGGCGTACGAGGACCTGCCCGACGACATGCGCCGGCGGTTGAGCTCCGGCGAACGGACGGGAGAGTAGCCCATGGCGACGACGAAACGCACGGTCGAAGTCGAGCTGTCCACGACGGGCGTGGACGCGCAGGGCCGCCCGCAGCGCGTGCCGCTCGCGGTCGACGCGCAGGGCAACGTGGTCCCGATCGCCGCGCCGCCGGAGATCGAGCCGGGGCTCGACGGCGAGCACATGCTCATCAACATCGGGCCGCAGCACCCGGCCACGCACGGCGTGCTCCGCCTGGTGCTCGAGCTCGACGGCGAGACGGTGGTGCGCTGCATTCCGCACATCGGGTACCTGCACTGCGGGTTCGAGAAATCCGGCGAGTACCGGCAGTACAACCAGATCATCCCGTACACCGATCGTGAGGATTATCTAAACTCGCCGGGCAACAACGTCGCGTTCGTGCTCGGCGCGGAGCGGCTGTTCGGGATCGAGATCACGGAGCGGTGCACGGTGCTGCGCGTGATCGCGCTCGAGCTGTCGCGCATCATCTCGCACCTCGTCTGGCTCGGCACGACCTGCATCGACATCGGCGCCTACACGCCGTTCCTGTGGGCGTTCCAGCAGCGCGAGAAGGTGTACGAGCTGCTCGAGGCCTGGGTCGGCGCGCGCCTCACGACGACGCTCACCCGCGTCGGCGGCATGGCGGCCGACATTCCGGACAACTGGATCGAGGGGCTCACGGCCTTCGTGAAGGGATTCCCCAAAGTCGTCGACGAGATCGATCGCATCATCACGCGCAACGGCATCTGGGTCGGCCGCACCGTGGGCCTCGGCGTGATGTCGCCGGAGGAAGCGGTGAACTACGGCCTCTCGGGCCCGATGGCGCGCGCCTCCGGCGTCGCGTACGACGTCCGCAAGGACTTCCCGTATCTCGACTACGAGACGTACGACTTCGAGGTGCCCGTCGGCACGCACGGCGACGTCTACGACCGCTATCTCGTGCGCATGGAGGAGCTGCGGCAGTCCACGCGCCTCATCGAGCAGGCGATGAAGCGGCTGCCCGACGGCCCGGTGAACGTCGACGACCACCGGGTCATTCTGCCGCCCAAGAGCAAGGCGACGAGCGACATGGAGTCGATGATCCATCACTTCAAGCAGGTGATGGAAGGCCCGCGCCCGCCGCTCGGCGAGTGCTACGTGGCGGTCGAGAGCCCCAAGGGCGAGAAGGGCTATTACATGGTCTCGGACGGCACGTCGAAGCCGGTGCGCTGGCGCATTCGCCCGCCGTCCTTTGTGAATCTTTCGGCGATTCCGCGCATGGTCGAGGGGCACATGCTCTCCGACGTGATCGCGATCAACGCGTCGATCGACATTGTGATGGGAGAGATCGACCGATGACAACTTCGCGTCATTCCGCGGGAGCGCAGCGACCGAGGAATCTGCTGTCCGTGACGTGTGACATGCTTCGCGAGGCCGGCGCAGGATCCCTCGCTTCGCCCGGGACGACCCCATGAGCGACCCCGCCTACTTCCGGGCAGACCGCGAGGCCGGCGATCTGCGCGCGCCGGCCGACGTCTCGCACGGCGATCATGCGCACGGGCCGTACACGCCCGTCTTCACGCCGGGCAGCGCGCGCCGCAAGGAGCTCGACGAGGTCCTGTCGCGCTATCCCACGAAGATGGCCGCGCTGCTCCCCGCGCTCTGGATGGTGCAGCACGCGCACGGCTGGGTGAGCGACGAGGGCATGGCCGAAGTGGCCGAGGTGCTCGAGCTCACGCCGGCGTACGTGAAGGGCGTCGTCACGTTCTACACCATGTACCATCAGCATCCCGTGGGGCGCCACTTCATCCAGGTGTGCACCACGTCGCCGTGCAACGTGTGCGGCGCGGAGAACGTCGTCGAGGCGTTTCTCAAGCACACCGGGTGCCAGGAGCTGGGCCAGACGTCGCCCGACGGGAAATACACCGTTATTGAAGTGGAATGTCTCGGCGCCTGCGGCTTCGCGACGCCGATCATGATCAACGAAGACTTCATCGAGTCGGTGACTCCGGAGCGGGTGCCGGAGATTCTCGCGGGACTCGAGTAAAGAGACATGGGTTATCCGCACAAACCACACGAGCGCGAGACCGTCGTGCTGTCGAAGTACTTCGGCGATCCCGAAGCGCGCACGCTCGACGGCTGGAAGAAGCGCGGCGGCTATGCGGCGCTCCAGAAGGCGCTCGGCATGGCCCCGGGCGAGATCGTCAGCGTCGTCAAGGACTCCGGCCTGCGCGGCCGCGGCGGCGCGGGTTTCCCGACCGGCGTGAAGTGGTCGTTCATGAAGCTCGACGACGGCAAGCCGCACTACATGTGCTGCAACGCCGACGAGTCCGAGCCCGGCACGTTCAAGGATCGCGAGATCATGCGCTGGACGCCGCACGCCCTCATCGAGGGCTGCGCGATCGGCTCGTACGCGATCGGCGCCGAGCACTGCTACATCTACATTCGCGGCGAGTTCACCGAGCCGATCGCGCGTGTGGAGGCGGCGCTCGAGGAGTGCTACGCCGCCGGGATCCTCGGCAAGAACGCGATGGGCTCCGGCAAGACGATCCACATCCGCGTGCACCGCGGCGCGGGCGCCTACATCTGCGGCGAAGAGACGGCGCTCATGAACTCGATCGAGGGGCGGCGCGGCAATCCGCGGATCAAGCCGCCGTTCCCGGCCGTGGCCGGCCTCTTCGGGCAGCCGACGACGATCAACAACGTCGAGACGTTCGCCGCCGTGCCGCACATCCTCAACAACGGCGCCGACTGGTACAAGCAGTGGATGCGGCCCGACAACCCGAAGAGCACCGGCACCAAGCTCTTCTCGGTGTGCGGCAACGTCCAGAAGCCCGGCAACTACGAAGTCGCGATGGGCTTCCCGTTCAAGGATTTCCTGTACGACCTCTGCGGCGGTCCGCTCCCGGGACGCAAGTTCAAGGCGATCATCCCCGGCGGCATCTCCGTGCCCATCCAGACGCTGGACGAGGCCGAGGCCTCGTTCATGGACTACGAGGGCTTCATCGCGCAGGGGACGATGCTCGGCTCGGGCGGCGTGATCGTGATTGATGACGCACAGAACCTCGTGAAGCAGATCGCGCGCGCCGCCCGCTTCTTCGCCCACGAGAGCTGCGCCCAGTGCACGCAGTGCCGCGAAGGCACCGCGTGGACCACGCGCATTCTCGAGCGGATCGTCGCCGGCGACGGTACGCCGGAGGACCTCGACACGCTGCTCTCGATCGGCGAGAACATGACCGGCAAGACGATCTGCGTGCTGAGCGACTCGTGCGCGACGCCGGTCGCGTCGGGCATCAAGAAGTTCCGCGCCGACTTCGAGGCGCTGATCAAGAAGAAGAAAGTTCACCTCGTGCCCGCGGTGGTCGCATAGATGAGCAACACACCGGAATCGATGCCCTATGCCTCGTTCGGCGCCGCGGCGCCGGCCGGGGCGCCCGCGAAGACGGTCACGCTCACGATCGAGGGCCGGCAGGTCACCGTGCCGGACGGCACCTCGATCCTCGAGGCGGCTCGCCACGCCGGCATCCTCGTTCCGCACTACTGCTATCATCCCGGACTTCCCGTGGCCGGCGTCTGCCGCATGTGCCTCGTGGAAGTCGAGAAGATGCCCAAGCTCGCTCCGTCGTGCGCCACGGCCGTCGCGGAAGGCCAGGTCGTCCACGTCCATTCGGACAAGGCGCTCGAGGCGCGGAAGGGCGTCATCGAGATGCTCCTCATCAACCACCCGCTCGACTGTCCGATTTGCGACCAGTCCGGCGAGTGCGAGCTGCAGGACTACACGTACCAGGAAGGCCGCGCCGAAGGGCGCCTGCGGGAGCCGAAGCGCTTCAATCCCGCGGAGGATTTCGGCGGCGACGTGCTCTACGTGACGAACCGGTGCATCTACTGCACGCGGTGCGTTCGGTTCATGGACAACATGGCGCAGGATCCCGTGCTCAACGTGAGCGAGCGCGGCGACCGCGCCGTGATCGGCAAGTTCGAGGGCAAGGATCTCACGCACGCCTGGGCCGGCAACGTCATCGACCTCTGCCCGGTCGGCGCGCTCCTCTCCAAGGATTCGCTGAACAAGGCGCGCTCGTGGGAGCTCGACCGCACGGCATCGGTGTGCCCGAGCTGCTCGCAGGGCTGCAACATGACCGTGGAGACGCGGGACAACACCGTGATCAAGCTGCGGCCGCGCCCGAACGAGAACGTGAACTCGTACTACATGTGCGATCACGGCCGGTTGAACTATCGCTGGATGAACCGCCAGGATCGCGTGGACGTCCCGATGGTTCGGCATGGCGCGACGCTCGCCGGCACCGATTGGGAGGTCGCCATCGCCGAGGCCGCACGGCTCCTCGGCGGGAAGAAGGCGTTCGTGCTCGCCTCGCCGTCGCTGTCGAACGAGGCGCTGTTCCTGCTCGGGCAGCTCGCGCGCAAGACGGGCGGCGCGGGCGCGTTCCGCGTGCCGGAGGGCAGCGAGGCGCCGCTCCCCGGCGTGAAAGATCTCGCGCTGCGGGCCGATCGCGCGGCCAACGCGCGCGGCGCGGAGCTCTTCGGCTTCACGCGGAGCGCCACGCCGCTCGCCGGACTCGGCGCCGGTGACGTCCTCATCGTGGCCGACGAGGAGCTCGCGGGCGTCGATGCGCCGGACGTCGCGAAGGCCGGCGCGATCATCGTCATCGGCACCACGCTGCCGGCATGGGCGCGCCACGCGGCGGCGGTCGTCCTCCCGATCGCCAACATGGTCGAGGAAGAGGGCACCTTCACGAACCTGCGCGGCCGCGTGCAGCGGTTCATGCAGGCCAAGGCGGCGCCCGGCTTCGCCCGGCCGAGCTGGTACGTGCTGAGCGACCTGCTCACCGCGGCCGGCGTGCCGAGCAACTACTCGCTGGCGAGCGAGGTGTTCGGCGCGCTCGCCGCGGCCACCTCCGAGTTCGGCGGCATGTCCTACGACACGCTCGGTCTCAAGGGCAAGATCATCGCCGGCGCGGCTGCGTCGGCGGGAGCACGCGCATGATCGCACTCGCACTGCTGCAAGCGGCCGCGCCGGCCGCGTCGAGCGGAATCCAGACGATCGCGCCGCCGGAGAGCGGGGGCGCGTGGTTCCTCGCCACCGTCGTCAAGCTGCTCGTCACGTTCACGATCTACATGGTCGGCGTGATGATGGTGATCTGGGCCGAGCGCCGCATCTGCGCCTTCATTCAGGATCGCCGCGGGCCCAACCGCGTCGGTCCGCACGGGCTGCTGCAGTCCGTCGCCGACGGCGTGAAGAACATCATGAAGGAGGAGACGTACCCGGGGTCGGCGTACCTCCCGCTCTTCATCCTCGCGCCGGCGATCTCGTTCACGACCGCGCTGCTCGTCTGGGCGGTGATCCCGTACGGCGCGCCCTGGCAGAGCAAGTGGGGCCTGATCGACACGGCGCTCGCGCCGCTCCCGGTCGGCTTCCTCTACATGCTGGCGATCGCGTCGCTCGGCGTGTACGGCATCGTGCTCGCGGGCTGGTCGTCGAACAACAAGTACGCGCTGCTCGGCGGCCTCCGCTCGAGCGCGCAGATGATCTCGTACGAGATCTCGATGGGCATGTCGATCATCCCGGTGCTCATCCTCGCCGGGAACGTCTCGCTGAGCCAGATCGTGTCGCAGCAGGCGGGGCGGGGGCTGCACTGGAACGTGCTGACCTGCACGATCGCCTGGTTCATCTTCTTCGTGTCGGCGTTCGCCGAGACGAATCGCGTGCCGTTCGACCTGCCGGAGTCCGAATCCGAGCTCGTCGCCGGCTACCACGCCGAGTACAGCGCGATGAAGTTCTCGATGTTCTTCATCGCCGAGTACGCCAACGTGATGACGTCGAGCGCGCTGATGTCGACGCTGTTCCTCGGCGGCTGGGACATTCCGTTCACGGTGTGGGACAACGTCGCGCCGCACACGCTGCTCAAGACGCTCGTGACGTTCGCGTTCTTCTGGGCGAAGATCCTGTTCTTCGTCTTCGTGTTCATCTGGGTGCGCTGGACGCTGCCGCGCTTCCGGTACGACCAGCTCATGGCGCTCGGCTGGAAGGTGATGCTGCCGACGGCGCTCGCGTACGTGATCTTCATCGCCGCGATGACGCTCGGCCTCGACGCGGCGGGGATCCACCCGGCGTCGTGGCAGTACGCGGTGATCATGCTCGCCGCCAACATCGTGATCGCGCTGGCGATGTTCCGGTTCCTCGACCGCGGCCGGCTCGTGAGCCCGGCGTACTCGCGGCTGGACCGCCGCAACCTCGAGAAGCTGCGCCGGCTCGATGCTCGCCGCGCCCGCCTCGCCCCGATTTCCAGTGAAGGAGGAGCCGACTGATGGCGATCTACTCTCTCGGCGGAATTCCGAGCGTAGGCGCGACGCGCCGGAGTGAGGAACAATGATTGGCGTCAAAGTGATCGACCGTCCGATTCCGCAGACCAGCTACGTGCGCGCGACGATCAGCGGCATGGCGCTCACGCTCAAGCATCTGCTCGACCGCGAGAAGGTCACGGTGCAGTACCCGGAGCAGAAGCTCGGCGTGTCGCCGCGCTGGCGCGGCACGCACCGCATGCTCACGACGGAGGACGGCAAGGCCAAGTGCGTCGCGTGCGGCCTCTGTCCGACCGTGTGCCCGTCCAACTGCATCAAGCTGGTCCCGGGCGAGGACGAGAACGGCAACCGGTATCCGCTGCTCTTCGAGATCGACGAGTTCCGCTGCATCTTCTGCGGCTACTGCCAGGAGGTGTGCCCGGAGGAAGCGATCCACGTCGGGCGGCATTATGAGAATTCTGAATACAGCCGCGAGGGCTTCGTCTACGACCTGGAGCGTCTGATGTCGCAGACGCATCCGGTGTGCGAGATGTGGGACCCCGCCGACCCGAAGGGCGAGTAATGCAACCACTCGGCATGCCGCACGGGACGCTCCCGCTGTTCTACACGTTCCACTTCTATCTCTTCGGGCTCCTGGCGATCGTTTCGGCGATCCTCTTCGTGACCCGCAAGAGCCCGGTCGCCGCGGCCCTCTGGCTCGTGTCGACGATGTTCAACCTGGCCGCGCTCTACGTGCTCCTCGACGCACAGTTCATCGGCGCGGTGCAGGTGCTCGTCTACGCCGGCGCGATCATGGTCGTGTTCCTGTTCGTGATCATGCTCCTCAACCTGGGACAGGGCGAGGGCGTGGACATTCGCGGCGTCGGCTGGAAGATCGTGGCCGGCGCGATCGCGATCGGGATCCTCGCGCAGGTGTTCGCGCTCACGCGCGCGCGCACGCCGGTGAATCTCACGCTGCCGCAGGGCTACGCGGCCCAGCAGATCGCCGAGTCGGGCGCGGTCGCCCCGATCGCGGCGCCGCTCTTCAACCAGTACCTGCTCGCCTTCGAGGTCACGAGCATCCTGCTCCTGGCCGCGATCGTCGGGGCCGTGCTGCTCGGCAAGCAGAAGGAGGCGGTCGATGCTCGCTGAAGCGCTCTTCTTCTCGGCCGTGCTGTTCGTGATCGGCGTCTTCGGCGTGCTCATTCGCCGCAACGCCATCATCGTGTTCATGTGCGTCGAGCTCATGCTCAACGCCGTGAACCTCACGTTCATCGCGTTCGCGCAGGCGTACGGCGTGGCCGGCCAGGTGTTCGTGTTCTTCGTGATGACCGTCGCCGCGGCCGAAGCCGCCGTCGGTCTCGCGATCATCATCGCGCTCTTCCGTCATCGTCAGACGGTCAATCTTCAGAACATCAACCTGCTCAAGGGCTGATGCTTCCTCTCCTGCAGGCCGCCACCACGGTTACCGCGGGAACCGCGGGAACGCACCCGCTCACCGGCACCACCGCCGAGTGGCTGTGGGTGGTGCCGATGCTGCCGTTCCTCGGCTTCCTGATCAACGGCGCGCTCTCGCTCTTCAGCGCCTACCACGCCGGCCCGGCCGATCCCACCCTCGCGCACGGCGCGCACGACGGCGCGCACGACGACGCCCATGGGGAGCACGCCGCGCACGATCAGGCGCACGCCACCACGCACGCCGACACCGGCGGCGGCGCCCACGGCGACGATCACCATCAGGTGAAGCGCCACCGCTTCGCCGCGCTCACCAGCATCGTCGGTCCGGGCGTGCTGCTGCTGTCGTTCCTCGTCACCGCCGCGATCTTCATCGCCATGCGCGGGGCGGGGGAGATCACCACGCCCTTCATCCAGCGGTACTTCTCGTGGATGCCGGTCGGGGATCTCAAGCTCGACGCCGCGTTCCAGCTCGATCAGCTGTCGATGATGATGATGCTCGTCGTCACCGGCGTCGGCACGCTGATCCATTTCTTCAGCGTCGGCTACATGCAGGACGATCCGGGGTACCCGCGCTACTTCGCGTACCTCAATCTGTTCGTCTTCTTCATGCTGCTGCTGGTGATGGGCGCCAACTTCCCGCTGATGTTCATCGGCTGGGAGGGCGTCGGCACCTGCTCGTACCTGCTCATCGGCTTCTGGTTCAGCGAGAAGGCCAACGCCGACGCGGGGAAGAAGGCGTTCATCGTCAACCGCATCGGTGATTTCGGGTTCCTCATCGCGATGTTCCTGCTGTTCGCGAACGTGGGGACGCTCGACTTCGTCGCCGTGCACTCGGCCTCGAGCGCGCTGCAGTTCGGCGGGCCGCTGGTCACGGCCATCTGCCTGTTCCTGTTCCTGGGCTGCGCCGGCAAGAGCGCGCAGATCCCGCTCTACGTCTGGCTGCCCGACGCCATGGCCGGCCCGACGCCGGTCTCCGCGCTCATCCACGCCGCCACGATGGTGACGGCGGGCGTCTATCTGATCGCGCGCACCGGCTTCCTGTTCTCGATGGCGCCCGTCGCGCAGATCGTCGTCGTGGTGATCGGCGCGCTCACGGCGATCTTCGCCGCGTCGATCGGCCTCAAGCAGTGGGACATCAAGAAGGTCCTCGCCTATTCGACGGTCTCGCAGCTCGGCTACATGTTCGTCGGCGTGGGATCGGGCGCGTACGTCTCGGGCGTGTTCCATCTCGTGACGCACGCGTTCTTCAAGGCGCTGCTGTTCCTCGGCTCGGGCTCCGTCATCTTCGCGATGCACGAGGCGTATCACCACACCGGCAGCCACGAGGACGCGCAGGACATGCGCAACATGGGCGGCCTGCGCGCCTACCTGCCGTTCACGTGGATCCTGATGTGGATCGCGACGCTGGCCATCGCGGGGATCCCGCCGTTCGCGGGCTTCTTCTCCAAGGACGAGATCCTGGGCGGCGTGTTCGCGCGCGCGCAACACTCGACGATCGCCAGCGCCTCGCTGTTCGGCATTCCGGGCTCCGCCTGGCTCTACTTCGCGTACGTGCTCGGCATCGTCGCCGCGTTCATGACGGCGGCGTACATGACGCGCATGATGATCTATACGTTCCACGGCCCGAACCGCTCGGGCGAGCAAGAGCGGAAGCACCTGCACGAGGCGCCGTGGATCATGACCGGTCCGCTCGTCGTGCTCGGCATCCTGACGCTCGCGGGGGGCTGGTTCAATCTGCCCGAGTTCGCGCACTTCCTCGGACCCGTCGGGGGACTCGAGCACTGGCTCGACCCGGTGGTCGGCGACGCGACGGCGCGGGTGATCGCCGGCGCGCCCGAGACGTCGACGAGCCTCGAGTACGGGCTCGTGGGCCTCGCCGTGCTCATTGCCATCGGCGGTATCGCGACGGCGGCGATGACGCTCAAGCCGGAGCGGCTCGTGCCCAAGCGCGAGGCGAAGCCGGAGGAAGGGTTCGAGAAGGTGCTCCTCGACAAGTACTACGTGGACGAGCTGTACGACGCGGCAGTGGTCACGCCGGTCGTCGGCACGTCGCGCGGGCTGCTGTGGCGCGGCGTGGACGCCGGCCTGATCGACGGGCTCGCGGTGAACGGCTCGGCACTGCTCGCCCGGTTCGTGGGGTGGATCGGGTCGCAGTTCCAGTCGGGCCAGCTCGGGACGTATGCCTGGGTGCTGGTGATCGGGGTGCTGTGCGTGCTGGGCGCTGTCACGATTCGCTAATAGTGGCCGGATGCAACCAATTGGTTGACGCAAGCAACCATTGGCGCCGGCCGATCAACGAGCTCACGTCTCATACATGTCCGCTTTCCTGACGTCCATCGGGTATCAGCACTGGGTCCTGCCCGCGCTGCTCGTGATCCCGCTCCTCGGCGCCCTCGCGATCTGGGCGCACGGCGCGGCGGCCACGGTGCCGAGCGGGGACGAGGTCGCGAGCGGCGCCGCCGGCGCGCCGCGCCTCTGGGCGCTCGTCACCTTCGCCGTCGAGTTCGTCGTCTCGCTCGGGCTCTGGTGGAGCTTCGATCCCGCCAACACCGGCTGGCAGTCCGTCGTCGACTGGTCGTGGATCCCGATGTGGGGGATCCGCTTCACGCTCGGCGTCGACGGCATCGCCGTGATGATGGTGCTGCTCACCACGTTCATCATGCTCCTCGCGGTGGGCGGCAGCTGGACCAGCATCCGCACGCGCACCCACAGCTACTACGCGCTGCTCCTCGTGCTCACGGCGGGCATGCTCGGCGTGTTCCTCGCGCTCGATCTCTTCCTCTTCTACGTGATGTGGGAAGTGATGCTCGTGCCGATGTACTTCATCATCGGCATCTGGGGCGGAGAGCGCCGCATCTACGCCAGCCTCAAGTTCTTCCTCTACACGATGGTCGGCTCGATGCTCATGCTGGCCGCGATCGTGTACCTCGGGCTCGCCGCGCGCGACCCCATGACGGGGCTGCCGAACTTCAACTACGACTGGGTCCTCCAGCACGCCCTCGTGGGCTCGGCGACGGCGAAGTGGCTCTTCGGCGCGTTCTTCCTCGCCTTCGCGGTGAAGGTGCCGATGTTCCCGTTCCACACGTGGCTGCCCGACGCGCACGTGGAGGCGCCGACCGCCGGCTCGGTGGTGCTGGCGAGCATCATGCTCAAGCTGGGGACGTTCGGCTTCATCCGCCTGGCCGTGCCGCTCTTCCCGGCGGCGGCGATGAGCCCGACCATCCGCTCGATCATCCTCATTCTCGCGGTGATCGGCATCGTCTACGGCGCGCTCGTGTCGCTCGTGCAGCCCGACTTCAAGAAGCTCGTCGCGTACTCGTCGGTGAGCCACCTCGGGTTCGTGATGCTCGGCATCTTCGCGCTGACCGTGCAGAGCGTGCAGGGCGCGCTGATGGTGATGATCAACCACGGCATCTCGACGGGCGCGCTGTTCTTCCTCATCGGCATGATCTACGAGCGGCGGCACACGCGCCTGATCGACGCCTACGGCGGCATCGCGCGGGTGGTGCCGATGTTCGCGGCCCTGCTCACCATCGTCACGTTCAGCAGCATCGGCGTGCCGGGCACGAATGGCTTCGTCGGCGAGTTCCTCGTGCTGCTCGGCGCCTTCCGCACCGAGCCGGTGCTCGCGCTCATCGCGACCACCGTCGTCATCATCGCCGCGGCGTACCTGCTCTGGGCGATTCAGCGCATCCTGTTCAATCCGCTCGACAAGCCGGAGAACGAGCACGTGCCCGATCTGAACAAGCGCGAGCTCGCGGTCATGCTGCCGCTGGTGGCGTGCATCGTGTGGCTGGGCGTGTATCCGGCGCCGGTGCTCAAGCGGATGCAGGGGGCCGCCGAGAAGTTCGTCACGACGGTCGACGCGCGGCGTGACGCGATGATCACCGCGCAGGCGGTCGAGGGGGTACAGCCGTGATCACGCCACTCGACGTGACGGTGCCGTCGCAGCTCGCCCTTGCCATCGTGCCCGATCTCGTGCTGATGGGCGGCGCGATGATCCTGCTCCTCTGGGCGGCCATGCGCCCGGAGAGCGATGCGCACCAGCGCACGATCGGCATCGCCAGCATCATCCTGTCCGGCATCACGATGCTGCTCGTGCTCGCGTGGGCCAACCGGTTCGAGGCCGGCCCCGGTCCGATCGCGGTCGACAACTTCCGCTGGCTCGTCGACATCGTCGTGCTGCTCGGCACCGTGTTCGCGATCGCGCTGAGCATGGACGACAACATGCGCAACGGGATCCGCGCGGCCGAGTCGCACGTGCTGATCCTGCTCGCGTCGTCGGGCATGATGCTGCTCGCCGCGGCCCGCGACCTGGTGATCGTGTTCCTCGGCATCGAGCTGATGTCGATTTCGGTCTACGCGCTCGCCGGGCTCAATCGCCGCAGCGAGCGCTCGGCCGAGGGCGCGCTCAAGTACTTCCTGCTCGGCGCCTTCTCGACGGCGTTCCTGCTCTACGGCATCGCCCTCGTGTACGGCGCGACCGGGACCACCAACCTCCAGCTGATCGGCGGACGGGTGGCGATGTTCGCGCTCGCCCAGAGCCCGCTGCTCATCGCGGGCGTGGCCCTGATGCTGATCGGCTTCGGATTCAAGGTGGCGCTGGTCCCGTTCCACATGTGGGCGCCCGACGTGTACGACGGCGCGCCCTCGGCGGTGACGGCGTACATGGCCGCGAGCGTGAAGGCCGCGGCCTTCGCGGCGTTCATCCGCGTCTGGCTGGAGGCGTTCCCGTCGGCGTACCCGTCGTGGCACGGCGCGCTCGCCGGACTCGCGATCATCACGATGATCGTCGGCAACGCGATCGGCCTGCAGCAGCGGAACATCAAGCGCCTGCTCGCCTACTCGAGCATCGCGCACGCCGGCTACCTGATGGTGGCGATCGCCGCCGCGTCGTTCCAGGGCTCGTCGGCGATGCTGTTCTATCTGCTCGTGTACACGCTGGCGACGTTCGGCGCCTTCGCGGTGGTCGTCGCGTTGACGCGCGACGGACAGGAGGCCGTGATGCTCGACGATCTCACCGGTCTCTGGAGCGTGCGCCCGTGGCTCGCGCTCTCGATGGGCATTCTGATGCTGGCGCTGCTCGGCTTCCCGATCTTCGGCGGCGCCGGCTTCTTCGCCAAGTGGTACGTGCTCCAGGCGGCGCTCCAGGCGCCGGTCCGGCAGACCGCGCTCGCGGTGGTGCTCGTGCTCACGACGGTGGTGTCCGCGGGCTACTACCTGTACGTCGTGATGCTCATGTTCATGCGGGCGCGTCCCGAGGGCATTCCTGCGCCGGAGCGCACCGGCGGACTGACGCGCATGGTTCTCGCAATCACGGTCGTCCTGATTCTCGTGCTCGGTGTGGTGCCGAACGGCGTCGCCAACCTGGCGCGCACGGGCCGCCCGCGGATCGACGTGCAGCCGACCATGACGGGCCTGCCGCAACGTCTGTCGACCGCGCCGCCCGATACGGCGCGTCGCGTGGCTGACGCTCGAGCGGCCGAGCCAAACCGCTAATCGCACGGGGCCGCGTCGCGGCCCCGTCGTGTTTCAGAGGTCTCTGATGAGCATCGCGGCAGGCATCTTCCGGCAGTACGACGTGCGCGGCATCGTCGGCAAGGATCTCACGACCGAGGCCGCGCGCGCGCTCGGACGCGCGTACGCGGCGTACGTCTCCAAGCGCGGCACGCGCGGCGCGATCGCCGTCGGCCGCGACAACCGGCCGAGCGGGCCCCAGCTTCGCGACGCGCTGGTCGACGGCCTCACGGCGGGCGGGCTCGACGTGATCGACATCGGCGTCGTTCCCACGCCGCTCGACTACTGGGCGCTGCACCACCTGCCGGTGGTCGGCGGGATCCAGATCACCGGCTCGCACAATCCGCCCGAGTACAACGGGTTCAAGCTTTCCGTGGGGACGTCGTCGCTGCACGGCGACGAGATTCAGAAGCTGTATCAGCTCACGCAGCGCGGGCTGGGCGACGAGACGCGCGGCTCGGTGCGCGAGGAAGCGGTGATCGACCGGTACATCGACGACATCGTCCAGCGCATCGGACCGTTGAAGCGCCGCATTCACGCGGTGTACGACTGCGGCAACGGCGCCGGCGCGCTCGTCGCGCCGAAGTTGTTCGAGCGGCTCGGGGTCACGGGACGCGGCCTGTTCTGCGAGAGCGATGGCACGTTCCCGAACCATCATCCCGATCCGACCGTCCCCGAGAACCTCGAGGACCTGATCGCCGCCGTGAAGCAGGACGGCGCCGAGATCGGTATCGCGTTCGACGGCGACGCCGATCGCATCGGCGTCGTCGACGGCGACGGCCACATCATCTGGGGCGATCGCGTGCTCATCCTGTACGCGCGCGACGTGCTGGAGCGCACCGGGCGCGGGCAGCCGATCATCTTCGACGTGAAGTGCTCGCAGGCATTGCCGAGCGCGGTGGAGCAGGCGGGCGGCACGCCCGTGATGTGGAAGACGGGACACTCGCTGATCAAGGACAAGATGCGTGAGATGCACGCGCCCGTCGCCGGCGAGATGTCCGGCCACATGTTCTTCAGCGAGGGCTTCTACGGCCACGACGACGCGCTCTACGGCGCCGCGCGGCTGCTGCGAATTCTCGCCGACTCGGGTCGCACCGTCGCCGAGATGCTCTCCGACGTGCCCGATTTCGTCTCCACGCCCGAGCTGCGGATCGAGGTCCCGGAAGAGCTCAAGTTCGGCCTCGTCGACAAGGCGGTGAAGCACTTCCGGTCGCAGCACGACGTCATCGACGTCGACGGCGTGCGCGTGTTGTTCGGCGACGGATGGGGACTGATCCGCGCCTCCAACACGCAGCCGGTCATCGTCGCCCGCTACGAGGCGGCGACGCCGGAGCGCCTCCAGCAGATTCGCGGTGAGATGGAGGCGTGGCTCCGCGCGCAGGGTGTGAGCGTGTGACATGAGGACGCGGCGGTGGCTCATGCTCGTGCTCGCGGCCGCCGCGGTCCTGCTCGTCCTCGGCCGGGTCGTCGCCGGCACGTACGCAGACTATCTCTGGTACGAGTCGCTGGGTGCGGCGGCGCTCTGGCGCACGCGTATCACGGCGCTCACGACACTGCGGCTCGGATTCGCCGCCGCCGCGGCGCTGTTCGCGTTTCTGAACCTGTACGCGGTGCGGCAATCCGTCGTGTCGCTCGTCTTTCCGCGCCGACTCGGCAATCTCGAGATCGGCGAGGAAGTCCCGGGCCGATCGCTGCTCGCCGTCGCGATCGGGTTGTCGCTCGTCATCGCGCTGCTGCTCGCCCTCCCCGAGGGCGACTGGATCGCGTTCGAGCTCGCGCGATCCGGCCACGTGTTCGCCGAGCTGGATCCGTACTTCGGCGCCGACCTCGGCTTCTTCGTGTACTGGCTGCCGTTCGAGGCGGAGCTCTGGAGCTGGATGTTCAGCTGCGTGGCGGTCGTGTCGATCACGGTCGTGCTGCTGTACGCGCTGACGCCGAGCCTGCGCTGGCAGCGGGGAACGCTGTACGTCTCCAGCTACGTGCGGCGCCACTTCACGGTGCTCATCGGCGTGTTCGTCCTGCTCCTCGCATGGAGCTTCCGCCTCGAGATGTACTCGCTGCTCGCGAACGGGAGCGGCGCCGGCGGCGCGTTCACCTACGTCGACCATCGCGTCGGCGTGCCGGGCGACCTGCTGCTCGCGCTGGTCGCGCTCGGCGCGGCCCTCATCGTGATCTGGGCGGGGTTCGTCGGGCAGTTCCGGCTGGCGGGCATCTCCGTGCTTGCCCTGGTGGTACTCGCGCTGGTCGTGCGCGAGGTCGCGCCGCTCGTCGTCGATCACTCCGGCACGGACGCCGAGCGGGCGCAGCGCGAGCAGCCGTACCTCGGCACCCGCGCCACGTACTCGCGGCGCGCCTACGGCGTCGACGCGATCGTCGCCGCGGATTCGACGATGGCCTATCCGTCGGTCAACGCGGCGCTGCCGTACGTCTCGATCTGGGATCCGCCGGCGCTCGCCGCCGCCATCGACCCGGATCGGGCGCCCGAGGACCGGGTATCGCGCATCGCCTGGCGTGCGCTGCCGTCGGCGCTCGCCGCCGAGGTGGTGGACCCGCCGCCGGCCGGCGCCCCGGAGCGCGCGCCCTGGACGATGTCCGGGGTGCTCGCCGCGGGTGCCGACGACAGGGGGGCGCCGCTGCGGCTGGCGGACGCGATCACCGGCACCAACGACGAGGAAGCGCTCGAGGCGCCGCTCGTCTATCCCGGCGCGACCACGGTCGCGGTGATCGCCGACTCGCTGCGGCGCGTGGTCGGAGTGCCGCTCGAGTCCTTCGCATCGCGCTTCACCAACGCGTGGACCTGGCAGAACTTTTCGATTCTGTCATCAGAGCTTCCTCAACCGCACCCGACGATCCTCACGCATCGCGACGTCCGCGATCGCGTCGACAAGTTCGTGCCGTTCTTCACCCAGGGGCGCCGCGTGCAGCCGTTGCTGCTCGGGGATTCGCTCTACTGGGCCGTCGACCTCTACGCGACCTCGGGCGATTACCCGCTCAGCCGCCACGTGGAGATGATGGGCGAGACCCGGAGCTACGTGCACCACGCGGGCGTTGCCATCGTGCAGGGATCCACCGGCGACGTGTCCGTGGTGCCGGATTCGGTGCTGGATCCGATCGCGCAGACATGGGTGCAGCGGCTGCCGTCGGTGTTCACGTCGTGGACGGCGCTCCCGAGCGGGCTTCGCGAGCAGCTCGCGCCGGCGATCGACGGGCTCTACGCGCAGGCCGCGGCGTTCGGCCAATTCGGATCGCGGACCGGCGGCGAGCCCCAGCGGCGCGTCCCGGTCCTCGACGGCGCCGATACGCTCCTCGCGGGCGACGACGTGCCGCTCGCGCTGCCGGTGCGCGGCACGACGGCGCTCGTGCTGCCGATGATCGACGACAGCGATCGGCTGCGCGGATTGCTCATCGGCACCGGCGGCGCGAATCCGCTCACCGCGTGGGCGCCGCTCGCGGCCCCGGGCGCGCGCTGGAGCGCGGTGATCGATCGCCTTCGTTCGATCGACAGCACCGGCGGCGGCAGCCGCGAGGGGCCGCTCGCGCACGGCCGCATCCGCACCATCCCGCTGCGCGGCGGCGCCGCGTTCGTGATGCCGACCTACCGCTGGCGCGCCGAAGGCACGCCGACATTGAGCCGCGTCGCCGTGCTCGCGGGCGACAGCGTACGCCCCATCGTCCCCAACGCCGCGATCCTCCGCGCAATCACCGGCATGCCGGCGATCGGGCCAGCGCCGTCGCTGAGTGCGCTGTATCAGGCCATGCGCGACGCGCTGCGCCGCGGCGACTGGGCCGCATTTGGACATGCGTTCGACGCGCTGGGAAAGGCGATCGAGCGGAGGACGCGACCATGATCGCGGATCGCGAGCACCGTCACGAACGGACGGCCGTGGTCGCACTCGGCGGCAACGCGCTCGCCCCGTCGGGCGAGGCGTCGACCATCTACGATCAGTTCCGGCACACGCGCGAGAGCCTCGGCTCGATCGTCGAGCTGGCCCTCGCCGGGTGGAGCGTGTGCGTCGTGCACGGGAACGGGCCGCAGGTCGGCGACGAGCTCGTGCGCAACGAGGTGGCCCGCGGGCAGGCGTCCCCGCTGCCGCTCGGCGTGCTCGTGGCCGCGACAGCGGGCTGGATCGGGTATATGATTCAGCAGTCGCTGGAGAACGCGCTGCGGCGCGCCGGCAGCCCCCGGAGTGTGGCGACGGTGATCACGCAGGTGCAGGTCGATCCCGCCGATCCCGCGCTTCGGCACCCGACGAAGTTCATCGGCCGCGAGCTGTCGCCCGAGCGGGCACGCCAGCTCGAAGCCGAGGGACATGTGGTACACGCCGACGGACATGGTAAGTTGCGACGTGTCGTCGGCAGTCCGGCGCCGCGGGGAATCCGCGAGCTGCCGGCGATCAAGACGCTCGTGGAAGCCGGCATGCTGGTCGTCGCCTGTGGCGGTGGCGGCGCGCCCGTGTACGAGCATCCCACGCTGGGCTGGGAAGGCATCGACGCCGTGGTGGACAAGGATCTCGCCGCCGCGGTGCTGGCGCGTGACGTCGGTGCCGAGTTGTTGTTGATTTTGACGGACGTCGACGCGGTCTACGCCGACTGGGGCACGCCGAACAAGCGCGCGCTCCGCCGGCTGACGACCGACGAGGCGGAACGGATGGACCGGGAGCAGGCCTTCGGCGAAGGCAGCATGGCGCCGAAGATCCGTGCGGCGATCGAATTCGTGCGCCGCACGGGAGGACGGGCAATCATCACTTCGCTCGCCAACGGCCAGGCGGCCGTCCACGGCGACGCTGGAACGACGATAATCGCAACCGCGGAGAGCGCGTGAACATTCACGAGTATCAGGCGAAGGACATCCTTCGAAAGGAAGGCGTGCCGATTCCGCCCGGAGACGTCGCGACGACGCCGGAGGAAGCGGAGAACATCGCGAAGCAGTACGGCGGCACGGTGGTGGTGAAGGCGCAGGTGCACGCCGGGGGCCGCGGCAAGGCGGGCGGCGTGAAGCTCGCCAAATCCCCCGCCGAAGCGAAGGAGCTCGCGAGCAAGATTCTCGGCATGCAGATCAAGGGCCTCACGGTGCAGAAGGTGCTCGTGACGCCGGCCGCCGACATCGCGAGCGAAGCGTACGTCGGCATCATCCTCGACCGCGCGTCGAAGAAGCCGGTGTTCATGGTGAGCCCGGCCGGCGGCATCGACATCGAGGAGGTGGCCGCCACGACGCCTGAGAAGATTCTCAAGCTGCCGATCGACACGCGCTACGGGCTGCAGCCGTACCAGGCGATGCGCCTCGGGTTCTTCCTGTTCGACGACGTGAAGAAGGTGCGCCAGGCGGCGAAGATCATGCAGCAGCTGTACGCCGCGTTCATGAAGGCCGGCTGCTCGCTCGCCGAGATCAATCCGCTGGTGACGACGCCGGCCGGCGACGTCGTGGCGCTCGACGCCAAGATGGTGATCGACGACAACGAGCTCGATCGCCATGCGGACATCGCCGCGCTGCGCGACGAGAGCGCCGAGGCGCCGAGCGAGGTGCAGGCGCGCAACGCCAACCTCACGTTCATCAAGCTCGACGGCGACGTGGGCTGTGTGGTGAACGGCGCCGGTCTCGCGATGGCGACGATGGACCTCGTGAAGTACTACGGCGGCGAGCCCGCGAACTTCCTCGACATCGGCGGTTCGTCGAACCCCGAGAAGGTCGTGAACGCGCTCAAGATCATCACCGCCGATCCGAATGTGAAGGCGATCCTGTTCAACATCTTCGGCGGCATCACGCGCACCGACGACGTGGCGAACGGCATCGTCACCGCCACGAAACAGAACCCGCTCAAGGTGCCGATCGTCATTCGGCTCACGGGCACGAACGAAGAGATCGCGATGAAGATTCTGCAGGAGAACGGATTCTCGGCGTCGTCGGACATGGACGAGGCGGTGAAGAAGGCGGTCGAGCTCGCGAAGGAGGCGGCATGAGCATCTTCATCGACGAGAACACGACGCTCCTCGTGCAGGGCATCACGGGCCGCGACGGCTCGTTCCACACCAAGCAGATGATGGAGTACGGCACCAAGGTCGTCGCCGGCGTCACGCCGGGGAAGGGCGGCCAGCAGTTCGAGAACACCGTGCCGATCTTCAACACCGTCGCCGATGCGGTCGCCGCGACGAAGGCCAACACGTCGGTGATCTACGTGCCGCCGATGTTCGCCGCCGACGCGATCATGGAAGCGGCCGACGCGGGCGTGAAGCTCATCGTGGCGATCACGGAAGGCGTGCCGGTGCTCGACATGACACGCGTGTACCCCTACGTGAAGGAAAAGGGCGCGCGCCTCATCGGGCCGAACTGCCCCGGGCTCATCACGCCGGGCAAGTCCAAGGTCGGGATCATTCCGGGGCGCATCTGCACGCCGGGCAATATCGGCGTCGTCAGCCGTTCCGGAACTCTAACCTACGAAGTGGTATATCAACTTACTCGTGCCGGCCTGGGCCAGTCGACGTGCGTCGGCATCGGCGGCGACCCGATCAACGGCACGAACTTCATCGACTGTCGGGCGGCGTTCGAGGCGGACCCGCAGACGAAAGCCGTCGCGATGATGGGCGAGATCGGCGGGACGGACGAGCAGGAAGCTGCCGCGTTCATCAAGCAGCACATGACGAAGCCGGTCGTCGGCTTCATCGCCGGCCAGACCGCGCCGCCGGGCCGCCGCATGGGCCACGCCGGTGCGATCATCTCCGGCTCCTCGGGGACGGCCGCGGAGAAGATCCAGGCGTTCCAGGACGCCGGGATGGGCGTCGCCAAGCGGCCGATGGATTTCGTCGAGCTGCTCAAGGCTCGCTTGTAGCAGATGAAGTTCCCGCGTGGGGGCGGCCGTGCGTGGACGATCGCATGGTTTGCCCTCGCGCACCTGCTGCTCATCACGATCGGGTTTCACCTGATCTACACGAGCCGGTACAGCGACTTTCCGATCTATCAGCGCTACGGGCAGCACGTCGTGCTCGGCCAGCTGCCGTACGAGAGCTTCGCCGCCGAGTATCCGCCCCTCGCGTTCCTGTTCTTCACGCTGCCCGCGGCGACCGTCGGCTTCAGCAGCCTGACGGCATACTACGCCGCGTGGCTCGTGCAGATCTTTCTCGCCGACGTCGCCGCGCTCTGGACGCTCGACGGCATCGCGCGTCGCCGCGGCCAGTCGCCGATGCTCGTGCTGGGCGCGTACACGGCGTTGTTCGCGGTGGTGGGCCCGATCACGGAGCGCGATTTCGACATGTTTCCCGCCCTCATGACGCTGCTCGCGATCGGCGCCTTTGAGGCGGAGCGCGAGGTCCGCGGCTGGATCCGGCTCTCGCTCGGCGTGATGACGAAGCTGTATCCGATCCTGCTCGCTCCCGTGGTGCTGCTGCGGCACGGCGGCAAGCTCTCGCCGCGCGCGGCACTCCGAGGCGCGGCGATCGGTCTGGCCACCTGCGTTGCGGTCATGCTCCCGTGGCTCCTCACCGCACCGGCGAGCCTCCTCAGCTTTCTGCGATACCACGCTGAACGCGGGCTGCAGTTGGAATCGACCTACGCCAGTGTCGTGCTGGCGGCGACCAGGCTGCATCTGACGCGGTCGGTCACGGTGAACTCCTTCGGGTCATGGAACGTGATCGGCCCCGCGGCCGAAGTGGCGACGCGCGCATCCACCTGGTTGCTGCTAGTGGGGCTCGCGGTCGCGTACGCGGTCTGCAGCGCCGGATTCGCGCGCCGTGCGCCGACCACGCGAACGGCCGACTCGAACGCCACACTGGCGTCGTGCGGCGCACTCGTGCTGCTCGCGGGCATGATCACGAGCAAGGTGCTCTCGCCGCAGTATCAGGTATGGCTTCTACCGCTTCTCGCACTGTCGACCGGGCCACGCCGCACACTCCGGTGGGTGCTGTTCGCGGCGATCGCGATCACGACCTACTACATTTTTCCCCGACACTACAATGCGCTCATCGCGATCCAGCCGGCTGCAGTGGTCGCGCTACTTGCTCGAAACCTGATGCTGGTGCTGCTCACTGTCTTGCTGGCCATTGACATTCTGCGCGAACGGCGCGGCGCGCACGCGGCGAGGTCCGCGTGAAGCTCGGCGCTCTACTCGCGCCCCCGCGCGTGCGGCTCGGCATGGCCTGTGAGTCGCTCGACACGGCGCGCACCGTGCTCCTCGAGGCGCTCGTCGCCTCCGGCGCCATCGACGACGTCGACCGGCTCCAGACGCGCGTCGCCGAGGAGCGGGGCGAGGACATGGTCGCGATCGCCGACCGCGCGTTTCTCCTGCATTACCGCACCGACACCGCGACCGCGCTCGAGGCGGCGATCGGCGTGTGCGCGGAGGGCGTGCGGCGCGCGCTGGAGGACGGGAGCGAGCAGCGGGCGCCCATCGTCGTCGTCGTGGTCGGTCCGCCGCGCCACGCCGTGCGTCATCTGCAGGTCGTTCGTGCGTTCGTCCGGCTCCTCTCCAAGGAGGACGTGGTCGAGGCGATCGTCGCGGCACCCACGCCGGACGCCCTGATCGCGCTGCCGGCGTTCGCCGATCAGGAGTTGCCCGAGCAGTTGCTCGTGCGCGATCTGATGACCGACCGGCCGCGCACGACGACGGCGGACGTGCCCCTGCGCGCCGCCGCACGCGAGCTCGTGCGCACCGGGCTCGGGGCGCTGCCCGTCGTCGACGACAATCAGTTCCTGCTGGGCATGCTGAGCGAGCGCGAGCTGATGCGGCACCTGCTCGCCACCGAAGCCCTCACCGACGACTCGGCCCGCCAGGCGGCGCCGTTCTCGCGCGATCAGCGCACCGTGCGCGACGTCATGACGCGCCAGGTATTGTGTGTAGCCCCCGAACAGCCGGCGGCCGAGGTCGCCGCGCTGATGAGCAACAAGGACGTCGAACGCGTGCCCGTCGTGCGCGAGGGAAGGCTCGTCGGCTTTCTCACCCGCGGCGACATCGTTCGCAAACTCATAGGACCGTGACCATGGCTGGCAATTACACGTTGACCATCATCAAGCCCGACGCGTTCGGCGGCGGCAAGGCGGGCAAGATCATCGCCCTCCTCGAGCAGCAGGGCTTCAGAATTCTCGCATCGCGGGTGATGCACCTGACGAAGGAGCAGGCGGGCGAGTTCTACGCGGTACACAAGGGCCGGCCGTTCTACGGCGAGCTCGTCGAGTTCATGACGTCGGGCCCGTGCATGCCGATGGTGCTGGAGAAGGCGGACGCCGTGGCGGCGTTGCGCACGGCGATCGGCGCGACCGATCCGGCCGAGGCCGCGGAGGGCACCGTGCGGAAGCTGTACGCCGAATCCAAGGGGAAAAACGCGATTCACGCGAGCGATTCAGACGAGAACGCGGCGCGCGAGGCCCGGTTCTTTTTCGCCGAGACGGAGATTCTCGCGGCCCGGTAGCGCGGCCACGAGTCGGCCCGCTAAACGCTGTCGCGCCAGCAACTTGTAATGCGCGCTGGAATCGTCTATTTTTGATGGATGTTGTCCTTTGACATCCGGTCGCTCGAATCCCACGCCGCCGTCGTCGACGAAGCGCTTTCCAACGACGACGCGGTGTGGCAGACGAACGATCCCAAGCCGGCGGGCGCGGTGCACGTGACCGGCCGTCTGTCGGCGGCAGGCGCGGGCCGGTTCTACTGGCACGGCCGGATCGAAGGCGACGTGGTGCTCGACTGCAGTCGCTGCCTCGCCGAGGCGCGAGCGCACGTCGAGGACGAAGCACACCTCATCTTCGCCGAACGCGGGGCTGAGGAGACCGACGATCCCGATGTGTACGAACTGGATCCGCGGGCCGATGAGCTGGACCTTCGGCCAGCGATCCGCGAGCAGTGGTTGCTTGCGGCGCCGACTTTCGCGCTGTGCCGTGAGGACTGCCAGGGCCTGTGTCCGCGCTGCGGCGCGGACCTGAATGCAGGACCGCACGACTGTAGCCAACACGAGGCCGACCCTCGCTGGGACGCGCTCCGCAAGCTCGATCAGCCCTCGAAGTAACGCCCTCGTTCGACCCCGACCCTCAACGACCCCGATAGTCCCATGGCCGTCCCGAAGCGACGCACCTCGAAGCGGAAGAAGCGCGCCCGCAACACCCACAAGACGGCGCCCGCCGTTGCGATCCAGACCTGCCCGAAGTGTGGCGCGCCGAAGCGCCCGCATCGCGTGTGCGGCGAATGCGGGTACTACGGCGGTAAACAGCGGGTTGCAGCCAAGGAAGCGTAGCCTTGGCGCGCATCGCGTTGGACGCCATGGGGGGCGACTTTGCTCCCCGGGCGACCGTTGCCGGCGCGCTGCTCGCTCTCGCCGAGCTTGATCCCGCGCATTCGATCCAGCTCGTCGGACGCACCGCCGCCATCAGCGAACAACTCGACGCGCTGCTCGCCGATCCGCAGTACATCGCGCCCGGCGTCCAGCGCGACCGTCTGACCATCGTCGAGGCGCCGGACGTCATCGAGATGACGGACAAGCCCGGCGCCGCGGTGCGCGGAAAACCGAACAGCTCCATGCTCGTCGGCCTCAAGCTGCAGGCCGACGGCAACTCCGACGCGTTCGTCTCCGCCGGCAACACCGGCGCGCAGATGGCCGCGTCGATGCTCGTGCTGCGCCTGCACGCGGGGCTCAAGCGCCCGGCGATCGTCACCAATTTTCCGACCGCGCAGAAGTCGGTCTGCGTCCTCGACTCGGGCGCGAACGTCGACTGCAGCGCCGACGAGCTGCTGCAGTTCGCCCGCCTCGGCGTGGTGTACGCCGAGGATATCCTCGGCCGGAAGAATCCGGTGGTCGGGCTGTTGAGCATCGGCGAGGAAGCGGAGAAGGGGAACGCGGTCGTCAAGGAGGCGCACCAGCTCCTCCAGTCGGCCGGGCTCAACTTCGTCGGCAACGTCGAAGGCCGGGATCTGCCCAACGGCGCGTGCGACCGCGGGCCGTTCGACGTCGTCGTCTGCGACGGCTTCGTGGGCAACGTCGTGCTCAAGTTCTACGAGGCGATCGCGCCGTTCATCATGCGCCTGCTCGCGCAGGCGGGCGTCGATCAGCAAACCATGAAGAGCGCGCTCAAGCAGCTCGACTACTCCGAGCACGGCGGCGCGCCGCTGCTCGGCGTCAACGGCGTGAGCATCATCTCGCACGGCAAGTCGAGCCCGCGCGCCATCAAGAACGCCATCAAGGTCGCTGTCCAGGCGATCGACACGCGGATGGACGAGCACATCGGCCGCCGCCTGCAGGAAGGAGTCGGAGCCGAATGAAGCGTCCGCTCGCGTACATCGCGGGAACCGGCCGGGGACTGCCCGCGACCGTGATGACCAACTTCGATTTCGCGAGCGTCGGAATCGAGACCACCGACGAGTGGATCACCGAGCGCACCGGCATCAAGCAGCGCTACATCGCCAAGACGGAGACGGCGACCGACCTCGCCGCGATGGCGGCCCGGCGCGCGATGGAGAAGGCCGGCATCACCGCCGGCGAGCTCGACATCATCGTGCTCGGCACGGCGTCGCCGGATCGTCTCCTCCCGTCCGCCGCGGTGGATCTCCAGGCGGCGATCGGCGCCGGCCGCGCGGCCGCATTCGACGTGGGCGCGGCGTGCTCCGGCTTCATCTACGGCGCCACGGTCGCGGAAGGCCTCATGTGCACCGGGAACGCCGAAACGGCGCTCGTGGTCGGCGTGGAGAAGCTGAGCGCGATCACCGACTGGACGGATCGCTCCACCTGCGTCCTGTTCGGCGATGGCGCGGGGGCGGCGGTCCTCAAGCGCTCCAAACAGCACCGCGGCATTCTCTCGACGTTCATTCGCAGCGACGGCACGCTCGGCGACCTGCTGTGCCGCCCCGCGGGCGGCGCGCGCCAGCCGTTCTCACAGGACGTGCTCGACACGCGGTCGCAGTACATCAAGATGAACGGCCGCGAAGTGTTCAAGAACGCGGTGCGCTCGATGTCCGAAGCCGCCGCGCGCGCGCTGGACGCGGCGAAGCTCACCGGCGCGGACATCGATCTCATGATCCCGCACCAGGCGAACATCCGCATCATCGAATCGACGGCGAAGTACGCGAGCATCCCGATGGACAAGGTGTTCGTGAACGTCGACCGCTACGGCAACACGTCGGCGGCGTCGATCCCGATCGCGCTCGATGAAGCGATCGAGCAGGGGCGCGCCGGCGACGGGTCGCTCGTGCTGCTCGTCGGCTTCGGCGCCGGGTTCACCTGGGGCTCGATGGTCGTCCGTCTCTGATCGACGAATTATGGACGTAGTGCTACTATTTCCAGGCCAGGGCTCGCAGAAGCCGGGGATGGGCAAGGACCTCGCCGAGGCGTTCCCCGCCGCGCGCGACGTGTTCGAGCGCGCCGATGCGGCCCTCGGCGTCCCCTTGAGCCGCCTGTGCTTCGAGGGGCCGGCCGACGAGCTCACGCTGACCCACAACGCGCAGCCGGCGCTCCTCGCGCATGGTGCCGCGGTCTGGGCCGCGACCCGCGACGTGATCGGCGCGAGCGTGCTCGCCGCGGCCGGCCACTCGCTCGGCGAGTTCACGGCCTACCACGCGGCGGAATCGCTCTCGCTCGAGGATGCGCTGCGGGTCGTGCGCCGCCGCGGCGAGCTCATGTACGAGAGCGGCGTCAAACGGCCCGGGGCGATGGCCGCGATCCTCGGCGAGACGAGTCGTCCGATCGAGGAGATCTGCGCCGAGGCGTCGCGCGAGGCGGGGCTCGTGGTGCCGGCCAACTACAACTGCCCGGGCCAGCTCGTGATCAGCGGCGAGGAAGCCGGCGTCGAGCGCGCGATGGCGCTCTGCAAGGAGGCCGGCGCCAAGCGCGCCGTGCGCCTGAACGTGAGCGGCGCCTTCCACTCGCCGCTCATGGACACGGCGGCCGCCGGACTGGCCGACGCGCTGGACCGCGCGAGTTTCGAGGATCCTCATTTCGCGGTCTACGCGAACGTGAACGCCGAGCCGGTGATGCACGCCGATCGCGCAAAGCAGCTCCTGCTCGACCAGCTCTCGAAGCCGGTCCGCTGGACCGAGGAAATCGGTGCCATGGCGCAGCGGTATCCCGATGCGCTGTACGTGGAGATGGGGCCGGGCAGCGTGCTCGTGGGACTCGTGAAGAAGATCGCGCCGTCGGTGAAGACGGCCACGTGCGGCACCGCCGCGGACGTCCAACAACTCCGGGAGCTCGTCGCACAGTGAAGATCGATCTGTCGGGCCGGACGGCGCTCGTCACGGGCAGCACGCGCGGCATCGGCCGCGCGATCGCGGAGAGCCTCGCGCTCTCGGGCGCGCGCGTGGGCGTGGTGGGACGCGACCAGTCGCGCGCCCAGGAGGTCGCCGCGGCGATCGCGCCCGAGGCGCGCGGCTTCGCGTGCGAGATCGCCGATCCGGCCTCCGTCACGGCACTCGTCGAGGCGGCCGAGCGGGAGTTCGGCGCGATCGACATCCTCGTGAACAACGCCGGCATCACGCGCGACAACATCCTGTTCCGCCTCAAGGACGAGGATTGGGACGCCGTCCTCGACGCCAACCTGCGCGGCGCGTTCGTGGCGATTCGCGCCGCGTCGCGCGGCATGATGAAGCGCCGCTGGGGACGGATCATCAACATCGCGAGCGTGGTCGGGATCGTCGGCAACAAGGGGCAGGCGAATTACGCCGCGAGCAAGGCGGGGCTCATCGGGCTGACCAAGTCGGTGGCCAAGGAGCTCGCCTCGCGAAACATCCTGGCAAACGTCGTCGCCCCCGGATTCATCGAGACCGACATGACGGCAGCGATGACCGACGACGCCAAGAAGACGTTGTTCACGCAGATCCCGCTGGAGCGTCTCGGCACCCCCAACGACATTGCGGGCATCGTGACGTTCCTCGCGTCCGAGCACGCCGCGTACGTCACGGGGCAAGTGTTCGTGGTCGACGGGGGCATGGTGATGTGAGCGGCAGGGGAAGCCCCTCCGCCACGCTCCAAAGTCCTCCCGGGACAGACTAGATTTAAACGCCTATTACCAACCTCATTCGAGAGAGAGGAATCATTCCCATGGCCGACAACGCTCAGAAGGTCCGCGACATCATCGAGAAGGAGCTCGGTGTGGAGCGCGAGAAGCTCACCGACGAGGCCAGCTTCATCGAGGACCTCGGCGCCGACAGCCTCGACATCGTCGAGCTGGTCATGGAGTTCGAGAAGGAGTTCAACATCGACATTCCCGACGAGGATGCGGAGAAGCTCCGCACCGTGGGGGATGCGATCAACTATCTGAATTCGAAGATCGGGAGCAACGCGTAATGCGTGTCAATGCCGAATTCCGAGCGAGGGTGCGAAGCGCCAGAGCGAGGAACCACGCATGAAACGGAGGGTCGTCGTCACCGGAATGGGGGCGATCACGCCGGTCGGCAACGACGTGGCGACGACTTGGCGTGCCATCACCGAGGGTGTCTCTGGTGGCGCGCTGATCACCAAGTTCGACCACAGCACGTTTCCGGTGCACTTCGCCTGTGAGGTGAAGGGCTTCGATCCGCTGCTGTACATGGAGCGCAAGGAAGCCAAGCGCGCCGACCTGTTCGCGCAGTACGCGATCAGCGCGTCGGTGCAGGCGATGGCCGATGCCGGGCTCGACGACGCGTCGAAGTTCGATCCGGAGCGGCTGGGCGTGATCATCGGATCGGGCATTGGTGGGTTGAAGACGTTCGAGGAGCAGCACGACGTTTACCGCGAGCGCGGGCAGAGCAAGATCAGCCCGTTCTTCATCCCGATGTTCATCTCGGACATCGCGGCGGGGCTCGTGTCGATGCGCTTCAACGCGAAGGGGCCGAATTACGCGACGATCTCCGCCTGCGCCACGAGCGCGCACGCGATCGGCGACGCGTATCGCACGATCCAGTACGGCGACGCCGACATCGTGATCACCGGCGGCTCGGAGGCCACCGTGACGCCGATGGCGATTGGCGGATTCGCGAACATGACGGCGCTCTCGGAGCGGAACGACTCGCCCGCCACGGCCATGCGCCCGTTCGACGCGACGCGCGACGGCTTCGTGATGGGCGAGGGCGGCGGCATCGTCATCCTCGAGGAGCTGGAGCACGCGAAGAACCGTGGGGCGACGATCTACGCGGAAGTCGTGGGCTACGGCGCGACGGGCGACGCGTACCACCTCACGGCGCCCGCGCCAGAGGGCGAGGGCGCCCAGCGCGCGATGCGCCGCGCCATGGCCGACGCGAAGCTCGCCCCGCAGGACATCGACTACATCAACGCGCACGGCACCTCCACGCCGGCCGGCGACCTCGCCGAGACGATGGCGATGAAGTGCGTGTTCGGCGAGCATGCCAAGCGCGTGAACGTCAGCTCGACCAAGTCGATGACCGGGCACATGCTCGGCGCCGCGGGAGCGGTGGAGTTCATCATCTCCGCGCTCGCGCTCCGGGACTCGATCGTTCCTCCGACGATCAATTACGAGACCCCGGACCCCGAGCTCGATCTCAATTACACGCCGAACCAGGCGGTGAAGCGCGACCTGCGCGCCGCCATCAGCAACAGCTTCGGGTTCGGCGGTCACAACGTGACACTCGCGATAAAGCGATTCGAGGAGTGACGCCGTGCCGACTCCCGTGCAGCTCGACCGTGCGCTGATCAGCGACCCTTCGCTTCACCCGATCGCTGCCAAGGTCGAGCGCGGCGAGCGGCTCTCCGCCGCCGACGGCGTCGCGCTCTTCGCCAGCCCGGACCTGATCGGCGTCGGTCACATGGCCGACGCCGTGAACCGCGCGAAGAATGGCAGCCGCGTGACGTTCGCGGCGAATCACCACATCAATCCCACGAACATCTGCATCCTGCGGAAGACCTGCGTCTTCTGCTCGTACGCGCGCCTCCCGAAGGAGGAGGGCGCGTACCGCTACACGATGGAGCAGGTGTACGCCGAGGCCGCGACGGCGAACAGCACGCTGACCCGCGAGTTTCACATCGTGGGCGGCCTCGACATGCACGCGGGGCTCGACTACTACACGGAGATGTTCCGCGGGCTCAAGGAGCGCTTCCCGCACGTCCACATCAAGGCGCTCACCGCGGTCGAGATCGCGCACGTCGCGCGGATCTCCAAGCTGTCCGTGCGCGACACGCTGATCGCCCTGCACGAGGCGGGGCTCGACACGATGCCCGGCGGCGGCGCGGAAGTGTTCAGCCCGGGCGTGCGCGCCACGATCGCCGACAAGAAGCTCTCCGGCGAGGAGTACATCAACGTGCACCGCGAGGCGCACGCGCTGGGCATCCGCAGCAACTGCACGATGCTCTACGGCCAC
The DNA here is from genome assembly GCA_035547615.1 of Gemmatimonadaceae bacterium. GTDB lineage: Bacteria > Gemmatimonadota > Gemmatimonadetes > Gemmatimonadales > Gemmatimonadaceae > JAQBQB01. Next base: position 47,951 of record DASZUN010000070.1, read on the forward strand.
GTCGAGACGTACGAGGACCGCATGGCGCACCTCTCCATGCTCCGCGACCTCCAGGACGAGACCGGCGGCTTCCTCGCCTACATCCCGCTCGCCTACCACCCCGACAACAACGAGCTCGGCGAGACGCTGCACCGCGAAGGCACCGCGACGACCGGCTTCGACGACCTCAAGAACCTGGCGGTCGGCCGCCTGTTCCTCGACAACTTCGATCACATCAAGTCGCACTGGATCATGGTCACGCCGTTCGTGTCGCAGATCGGGCTGCACTTCGGCGTGAACGACCTCGAGGGCACGGTGGTGCGGGAGAAGATCTACCACGAGGCGGGCGCACACACCGAGCAGCGCATGACGCTCGAGCAGATCCTGCGGATCATCCGCGGCGCGCGGAAGGTGCCGATCGAACGCGACTCGTTCTACAACGTCGTGCGCACGTTCGACGACGACACGGTGTCGCCGCTCGCGGCCGCCGCGCCGCAGCCGGCGGTCGCGTAGGAGCCGCGATGCGCGTCGGACGGATTCCGTACATCAACTGCTACCCGGTCTACGGCGCGATCGATCGCCAGATCGTGCCGCTCGCCGCCGAGCTCGTGGACGGGGTGCCCACGGCGCTCAACCGCGAGATGGCCGCCGGCACCCTCGACGTGAGCGTGATCTCGGCGGTGGAATATGCACGGGATGCTACGAAATACCTCTTGCTGCCCGATCTCTCGATCTGCAGCGACGGACCCGTGCGGAGCGTCGTGCTGTTCTCGAAGCGCCCCGCCTCGGAGCTCCACGGCCGCCGCGTGCTCGTGAGCCGCAGCTCGATGACGAGCGTCGCGCTCCTCGAGCTGCTGTTCGAGAACGTCTGGGACGCCAAGCCGGCGTTCGTGCCGGCCAACGCCGAGCTGGTCGACATCGCGACGTTCGGCGAAGAAGAGCACGAGGCGCGGCTCGTGATCGGCGATGCGGCGCTGCACCTGTGGTCACGTCTGCGCTCGCCCGAGCTGTACCCCGACTCGGAACGTCCGAGCACGTACCGCTATGCCTACGATCTGGGTGGCGAATGGAAGTCGTGGACGGGGCTGCCGTTCGTGTTCGCGGTGTGGGTCGCGCAGCGCACCTCGCCCGTGGATCAGGCGCTCGCGGTGCACGCGAACCTGATCGCGTCGCGCAACTGGGGGCTCGAGCACCTCGACGCGCTCGCCGCGCAGGCGGCACTCGCCACGGGCGTGAACAAGGCCGTGTGCCTGGAGTACCTCTCCGGGCTCGACTACGGCCTCTCCTATCAACATCTGGCGGGTCTCACGGAGTTCTTCCGTCGCCTCGTGGCGGCGGGTAAGGTTCCGAACGGATCCCTGGCATTTCTTCCGGCGGCGTGATGAACGACATCCTCGACTTCTACACGAACGCGTCGCTCCTCGAGCTCGGCGCCGAAGCGGACCGCGTGCGCCGCGAGAAGCATCCGCACAACACGGTCACGTACATCGTCGACCGGAACATCAATTACACGAACGTCTGCGTGGCCGACTGCGGCTTCTGCGCGTTCTACCGCCGCCCCAAGCACGGCGAGGGGTGGACCCTGTCGTACGAGCAGATCGGCGCCAAGATCGATGAAGCGAAGGAGATGGGCGCGATCCAGATCCTGATGCAGGGCGGGCACAACCCCTACATCCCGTTCGAGTGGTATCTCGATCTGCTCAAGTACATCAAGACGTACCACCCGATCCACATCCACGGCTTCAGCCCGAGCGAGGTCGACTTCTTCGCGAAGACGTTCCGCATGGATGCGCGCGACATCATTCGCGAGTTGATGAAGGCGGGCCTCGACTCGATCCCGGGCGGCGGCGGCGAGATTCTCGTGCAGCGCGTGCGCGATCAGGTCGCGAAGAAGAAGGCGGGCGCCGATCGCTGGCTCGAGATCATGGAGATGGCGCACGAGGCCGGGATGAAGACCTCCGTGACCATGATGTACGGCATCGGCGAGACGCTCGCGGAGCGCATCGAGCATCTGCAGCGCGTGCGCGACGTGCAGTCACGGACCAACGGCTTCACGGCCTTCATCTGCTGGCCGCTCCAGCCGGAGAACACGCCGCAGATGTCGCACATGCGGAAGACGGACGCGATCGAGTACCTGCGCACGGTCGCCATCGCGCGCATCGTGCTCGACAACGTGCCGAATCTTCAGGCGAGCTGGGTGACGATGGGCATGAAGGTCGGACAGACCGCGCTGCGGTTCGGCTGCAACGACTTCGGCTCGCTCATGATCGAGGAGAACGTGGTCTCGGCGGCGAACACCACGTATCGCACCACGACCGCCGAGATCGAGCGCCTGATCACGGACGCGGGCTTCAAGGTCGCGCGCCGCCGGCAGGACTATTCGATCCTGTCGCCGGAGCCCGCGGCGACGGTCGCGGCGTGAGCGACGGCGAGTCCGTCCACGCTCCGCAGTCCGTACCCCGAGTCGGCATCGGCTACGACTCGCACCGCTTCGAGCCGCCCGGGCCGTTGATCCTGGGCGGCGTTCCCATTCCGAGCGACGTCCACCTCGCTGGTCACTCCGACGGCGATGCCGTCGCGCACGCGATCACCGATGCCATCCTCGGCGCGGCGAACGCCGGCGACATCGGCGAGATGTTCTCGGACAAGGACCCGGCGAACAAAGGCAAGGATTCCCTGGAGATGCTGCACGCCGCGGTCGAGCGCGTGCGCGGCGCGGGCTACGTCGTGTCGAACGTCGACGTGACGATCATCGCCGAGAAGCCGCGCGTGTCCTCGCATCGCGAGCTCATGAAAGCCCGTCTCTCCGGCGCGATGGGCATTGGCCCGGATCAGATCAGCATCAAGGGCAAGACCAACGAAGGCATGGGATGGATCGGCCGCGCCGAGGGCATCGCGTGCATCGCCGTCGCCATGCTCGCCCGCGCCGAGTGATGCCGTGGTGGACGAAGACGCGGCTCTCCGGTTTCAGCTCGAGCGCTTCGGCGACTTTCTGACGCTGGAGCAGGGCACCTCGCCGCGGACGCTCGAGGCGTACCGGCGCGACGTGGAACGCCTCGTGGAATACGCGGTCGCCAAGGGCGCGTCGACTCCGGCCGACTACTCGAGCCGGATGCTCCGCGAGTTCGTATACCACTTGAAGGATCTCGGGCTATCGCCCGCGTCCATCCGGCGGAACATCTCCGCGGTGCGAACCTACTTCCGGTTCCTCCTCGCGGACGGCGTGCTCACACGCGATCCGAGCGAGCGGCTCGACACGCCCAAGCGCTGGCGCACGCTGCCCGACGTCCTCACGGTCGACGAGGCGCTGAAGCTGCTCGCCGCGCCCACGCTCGACGATCCGCTCGCGTTCCGCGACCGCGCGATGCTCGAGCTGGCCTATGGCGCGGGGCTTCGGGTCTCGGAGTGGATCACGCTCGGCGTGCGCGACGTGCTGCTCGAGGACAAGCTCGTCCGCGTGTTCGGCAAGGGGAGCAAGGAGCGGCTGGTGCCCATCGGCCGGTCGGCGATCGGCGCGGTTGCCACGTACCTGCGCGAGCTACGGCCGAAGCTCGAGAACGGGGCGGGGCAGGGCGTGCTGCTGCTCAACGCGCGCGGAGAGCCGCTCACGCGCATGGGCGCGTGGAAGATCCTGCAGAAATACGTGGAGCGCGCCGGGATCGCGAAGCACGTCTCGCCGCACACCCTCCGTCACTCGTTCGCCACGCACCTCCTCGAGGGGGGCGCCGACCTGCGGGCGGTGCAGGAAATGCTCGGCCACGCGGACATCTCGACCACGCAGATCTACACGCACGTGGACCGGGAGTACCTGAGACAGGTGCACAAGCAGTATCATCCTAGAGGGTAGTCCGTAGTCTCTGCTCTCTGGTCTGTGGTCGGTGTTCGGTGGTCGGTGGTCGATAGCTGTTCGACCATGATCCCTGGCGACGATCCATGGACCCTACGGACTACGGACCACGGACCACAGACGATCTCCCGCATGCTCCTCGTCATCGACAACTACGATTCGTTCACGTACAACCTCGTGCAGTACCTCGGGGAGCTCGGGGCGGAGGTCGACGTGCGCCGGAACGACGCCGTGACCGTCGACCAGATCGGCGAGCTGGCGCCGACTGCGATCGTGCTGTCGCCCGGGCCGTGCACGCCGAAGGAAGCGGGCGTGAGCGTCGAGACGATACGGCGGTGGGGGAGCTCGATTCCGATCCTCGGCGTCTGCCTCGGGCACCAGGCGATCGGCGAGGCTTACGGCGGCGAGGTGGTGCGCGCGGACCGCGTGATGCACGGGAAGACGTCGCTGATCGCGCACGACGGCTCGGGGATCTTCGCCGGGCTGCCGTCCCCGATGGAAGTCATGCGCTACCACTCGCTCATCGTGGACCGCGCGTCGCTGCCCGAGTCGCTCGAGATCGTCGCCGTCGCGCAGGACGATCCGACCGAGGTGCACGCGGTGAAGCACCGCGAGCACCCGGTGTACGGGGTGCAATTCCATCCAGAGTCTGTAATGACGCCCCAGGGCAAGGCGCTCCTTCGGAATTTCCTGGAGCTCGCGCGGTGATCCGCGCGCTGGTCGTTGGGGCCCTGCTCCTGGCGGGCGGGGCGGCTGGTGCGCGCGCGCAGGTGCCGGTGCACGTCATCGATCCGGGGCCGCCGCTGGCCAGTCGGGTGATCGCGGCCGCCCTCAGCGGGCCGCACGAGGTCGTCGCGCCTGATTCGTCGCCGGCGATGATCGCGCGCGGCAGCGAACACGGACGCTCCGTGGTCGTGATCGGGCGCGACGTCGCCGTCGACGGCCACGTGGCGGGAGACCTCACCGCGATTGGCGGCGACGTCTTCATGCACCCCGGCGGCCGCGTCGATGGCCGCGTCGTCGCGATCGGCGGCGGCGTCTACGAGTCCACGCTCGCCCGGATCGGCGGCGCGAGCGAATCGTTTCGAGATTTCACATTCGACGCCGCGCCGGCTCCGGATGGCGGCGTCGATCTCCGGTATCGCGCCGTACGTGTGGGCGCGATGCCCGCCGAGAACCTCGTCGGCGTCGGATTCGCCACGCCGACGTACGAGCGCGCGGACGGCCTCTCGCTCGGCGTGGGTCCCGACCTCGATCTCGCGCGCTGGTCGAGCACGGCGGCGGCGCGCGCGACGTATCGCTCCCAGCTCGGGGCGTGGGACCCGTCGCTGAGTTCGACGACGATGCTCGGCCCTGGTACGGCGCTGCACGTCGACGTCCGACGCGGCACGTTCAGCAATGACGCCTGGATCTGGCCCGACCTCGCGAATTCGATCGAGAGCGTGCTGCTCGGTGACGACGCGCGCAACTACTATCGCGGCACCCGCCAGCGGATCTCGCTCGACTGGACCGTCGACCGAGCGACCAGCGTCCTCCGGCCGTACGTCGCGCTGACGCACGAGCACACCGGCAGCGTGCGCCCGTCGTACGGCGCCGCCAGCGGCCCGTGGTCGTTGAGCGGACGCCACGACCCGAACGACATGCTGCGGCCGAACTTCCAGGTGCCGGCGGCTCACGTCTACTCGGCCCACGCCGGTCTCCAGCTCGACTGGTCCGCGCAGGGCGTCGTGTCGCACGCGTCGCTCGACGAGGAAGCGGGACGCTCGTCGGCGGATTGCGCGAGCTGCGGTGCGATCACCCGTCGCTTCGCGCAGACCACGGTCGACGGCTACATCGCGTTTCCCGCGTTCCTGACGCACACCGTGCGGTTCGACGTGCACGGGGTGGCGACGAGCCGCGGAGGCACGCCGGCGCAGCGCCTGGTGTTCCTCGGCGGACCCGGGACGCTGCCCACCGAGCCGATGCTCGGCCGCGGCGGCAACGAGCTCCTGTTCGTGGATGCCCGATACGAAATCCCGATTCCACAGGTGACCGTGCCGCTGCTCGGCACGCCGAGCGTGGCACTGAAGAGCGTGCTGGGCGGCGTGGCGCTCGATCGATTTCCGTCGCTGACACAGCTCGCGGGCGTTCGGCTCACGGCGGGGTACGTGTACGCCGAAGTCCTCATGGAACCATCGACGCGGCACGCCCACGGATCGGTGGGGCTGACGTTCGGACGCTGAGGTCGACGCGTTTGCGCCGCCCTCCCGGAGCGGCTACATTGCAGGACGTGATTGTTGCTGCCGTGGGCGCCCCCCGAACCCCTCCCGAGCGCCGCGCATGAGGACGCTCGCCGTGATCCCAGCTCGACTGGGCGCGACGCGTCTCCCCCGAAAACCCCTCCGCCTCCTCGCCGGTCTCCCGCTGGTCATCCGGGTCTGGGAACGGGTGCTTGGTTTGGACGTCGTCGACCGCTGCCTCATCGCTACCGATAGCGACGAGGTCGCCGAGGTCGTGAACGACTACGGCGCCGAGGTGGTGATGACGCGCGCCGATCACCCGTCGGGCACGCACCGGGTGGCCGAAGTCGCGGCGCGCCCCGAGTACGCCGATTACGAGATCATCGTCAACGTCCAGGGCGATGAACCGTTCGTGCCGCGTGCGGCGATCCTCGGCGCCGCTCGCGTGGTCGCCGAATCGTTTCCGCTCGGGACGGCCGCCGTACGGGCGGACACGTCGATTCTGAGCGATCCCAACGTGGTCAAGGTCGTCGCTGCTGCGAACGGACAGGCCATGTATTTTTCGCGTGCGGCGATTCCGTTCCTCCGCGACGCGCAGGACGCGGTGCTCCAGCGACCGCTCGTCTGGCAGCACATCGGCGTGTACGCCTATCGCTGGACCGCGCTCCGCGATTGGGTCGCGCTGCCGGAACCGCCGCTCGAGCATGTCGAGCGGCTGGAACAGCTCCGTCCGCTCTATGCTGGAATTCCCATGGGGGTCTCGCTGATCGACGAGCCGATGCGCCCCGGAATTGATACCGAAGAGGATCTCGAGCGCGCCAACCGCGACTGGACGGCTTTCACCACAGGATGATTTCGATGCAACTCGCGCCTCGCCAGCACCCGACCAAGTACATCTTCGTGACCGGCGGCGTCGTGTCGTCGCTCGGCAAGGGCATCGCCGCCGCGTCGCTCGGCCGATTGCTCGTCGAGCGCGGGCTGCGCGTGCAGATGCTCAAGTTCGACCCGTACCTGAACGTCGATCCGGGCACGATGTCGCCGTTCCAGCACGGCGAGGTGTTCGTCACGGACGACGGCGCCGAGACGGATCTGGATCTGGGGCATTACGAGCGGTTCATCGATCGCGCGCTCACGCAGTCGAACAACGTCACGACGGGGCGGATCTACCTCAACGTGATCACCAAGGAACGTCGCGGTGAATTCCTCGGCGCGACGGTGCAGGTGATTCCGCACATCACCGACGAGATCAAGTCGGCGGTCAAGCGGCTGGCGCCGGAGACGGACGTGGTGATCGTCGAAGTGGGCGGCACGGTCGGCGACATCGAATCGCTGCCGTTCCTGGAGGCGATCCGCCAGTTCCGCCACGACGTGGGGCGCGAGAACGCGCTGTTCGTGCACCTCACGCTCATGCCGTACATCGCGGCGGCGGGTGAGCTCAAGAGCAAGCCGACGCAGCACTCGGTGCGCGAGCTGATGCAGATCGGTATTCAGCCGGACATTCTGATCCTCCGCACGGAGCGTCCGATCTCGGACGAGATCAAGCGCAAGATCGCGCTCTTCTGCAACGTCGACTTTGGCTCGGTGATCGAGAGCCCCGACGTGCGCACGATCTACGAGATCCCGCTCCGGTTCCACGAGCAGGGGATGGACGAGAAGATCCTGCAGAAGCTCGGCATCGACCGTCCCGCGCCGGCGCTCTCGGCGTGGCGCGATCTCGTGCAGCGCGTGCTGGTGCCGCAGTCGCGCGTGCGCATCGCGGTGGTCGGCAAGTACACCGACTACGCGGACAGCTACAAGAGCGTGCAGGAAGCGCTGATCCACGGCGGCATCGCGCACGACGTCGGCGTGGACATCCAGTGGATGTCGAGCGAGGACTTCGTTGGCGGCGACCGGACGGCGGAGATCCTTCGCGGGGTGGACGGGCTGCTCGTGCCAGGCGGATTCGGGGTGCGCGGCGTCGAGGGCATGGTCGAGGCCATCCGCTACGCGCGCGAGAGCGGGTTGCCGTTCTTCGGCATCTGCCTCGGCATGCAGACGGCCATCATCGAGTTCGCGCGGAACGTGTGCGGGCTCGACGACAGCCACTCCTCGGAATTCGCGCCCGAGTGTGACAATCCTGTAATATCACTCATGGAAAGTCAGCAGCACGTGACGGACATGGGCGGCACCATGCGGCTCGGGGCGTATCCGTGCAAGCTCGCGCGCGGCTCCCGGGCGGCCGAGATCTACGGCCAGCCGGAGGTCAGCGAGCGGCATCGGCACCGCTACGAGGTCTCGAACAAGTATCGCGACCTCTTCGTGCAGCACGGGATGAAGCTGAGCGGACTCTCGCCGGACGGGCAGCTCGTCGAGATCGTGGAGCTCACCAATCATCCGTGGTTCATCGGCTGCCAGTTCCACCCCGAGCTGCAGTCGCGCCCCACGCGCCCGCATCCGCTCTTCGCCGGCTTCATCGGGGCCGCCGCCCACGCCAAGCGCGGCGCGGCCGATGCCGGTTCATCGTTCGTCGAGGCTGCCGACTGACCGTGCCGCCGCACTTCCATCGCGACAAGCTGTTTCTCATCGCCGGCCCCTGTGTGCTCGAGAGCGACGCGCTCAATCTGCGCGTCGGCGAGCACCTCGCACGTCTCGCGGAATCGGTGCCCGGCGGCATCGTGTACAAGGCGAGCTTCGACAAGGCGAACCGCTCGAACGTCGGGGCGCACCGCGGCCCGGGACTCGACGAAGGCCTCGCCGCGCTGGCACGCGTGCGCGCCGCGACCGGTCTGCCGATTCTCACCGACGTCCATCTGCCCGAGCAGTGCGCACCGGCGGCGGAGACGGCCGACGTGCTCCAGATCCCGGCCTTTCTCTGCCGCCAGACCGATCTGCTCGAAGCCGCCGGCCGGACGCGCGCGTCGGTGAACGTGAAGAAGGGGCAGTGGATGCACCCCGAGGGAATGCGCGGGGCCGTGCAGAAGGTCCGCGCGTCACGTGCCGCGAAGGCCGCGGGCGACGACGTCGCGGTGACCGAGCGCGGAACGTTCTTCGGCTACGGCGATCTCGTCGTCGACATGCGCGACTTCGTGCGGATGCGCGATGCGTGCGACGCGCCCGTGATCTTCGACGCGACCCACAGCGTGCAGCGCCCCGGCCAGGGCGCGGGGGGCGCCAGCGGCGGCGCGCGGGAGTTCATTCCGCCGCTCGCGCTCGGGGCCGTGGCGGCGGGCGCGAACGGATTGTTCATGGAGACGCATCCCGATCCGGACAACGCGCCGAGCGACGGCCCGAACATGATCCCGCTCGACAAGCTCGACGATCTCGTGAAGCGCGCGGTCGACCTCTGGGACCTGGTGTCCCGGTGATCGATCCCGCGTTTGCGCGCACCGTTCGCCTCGTCGGTTTCGACGTCGACGGCGTCCTCACCGACGGCGGCATCTATCTGGGCGACGTCGGCGGCTCGCGCATGGAATTCAAGCGCTACGACATCCAGGACGGACTCGGGATCACGATGCTGAGGCGCGCTGGGCTGCGCGTCGCGATCGTGACCGGGCGCGTATCGGAGAGCGTGCGGCTGCGCGCCCAGGAGCTCGGCGTGGACGACCTCGCGCAGGATCCCGACGGCTACAAGATCGGCGCGTTCACGAAGATGCTGGCGAAGCACGGCATCGCGCCCTCGGAGTGCGCCTTCGTCGGCGACGATTTTCCCGACATGGCGCTGCTGCGCATCGTCGGCATGCCGGTGGCGGTCGGCAACGCGATTCCCGAGGTGCGGCAGGTCAGCCGCATTCATCTCGAGAACGAAGGCGGCCGCGGCGCGGTGCGCGAGTTCTGTGAGAAACTGCTCAAGGCGCGCGGCGAATGGGACGCGGCCTGGCAGGGCTACGTCGCGGAGCGCTCCGACCCGACGGGAGCCCGGTGATGGCCGAGCGCGAGATCATCGATCGCGGCAAGCGGGTCGTGCGCATGGAGCGCGAGGCGCTCGCGGGCATCGAGGAGCGGCTCGGCCAGGACTTCGCGCGCGCGGTGCTGCTCATCGCGCAATCGTCGGGACGGGTCATCGTGGCGGGCGTGGGAAAGTCGGGGCTTATCGGGCGAAAGATCGCGGCAACCCTGACTTCCACCGGCACGCCGGCCACGTTCCTTCACCCCGTCGACAGCGTCCATGGGGACCTGGGGATCGTCGGGCCGCACGATGTGGCAATTCTGATTTCCAAGAGTGGCGAATCCGACGAGCTGCTGGCCTTGTTGGCGCATTTGAAGGGATTCGGTGTACGAACCATCGCCATCACGGGCCGGACCGAATCGGCGCTCGCGCGGAACTGCGACGTCGCGCTCGATGCAGTCGTCCGGGAAGAAGCCTGTCCGCACGATCTCGCGCCGACCACCAGCACCACGGCCGCGCTGGTGATCGGCGACGCGCTCGCGGTGGCGTTGCTGCAGGAGAAGGGGTTTCAGCGCGAGGACTTCGCCCGGCTGCACCCGGGAGGCGCCCTCGGGCGTCAGCTCGTCGTTCGCGTCGAAGAGATCATGCTCCAATCCGATTTGCCCATCCTCGGGGAAGGCGACACGATGCGCGAGGCGATCGTCATGATCGCCCGCCGCCGCGGCATTGCCGTCGTGGTCGACGGCGAGCGGCGTGTGGAAGGCGTCCTCACGGCCGGCGATCTGAGCCGCATGATCGAGCGCGGAGGCGACATCCTCCCGATTCCGGTTCGCACCGTCATGACCACCACCCCGAAGATCGCCCGCGCCGGCGAGCTGGCCAGCGCCGTCGCGTATCGCATGGAGCAGCACGGCATCATGGCCATTCCCGTCGTCGACGAACGCGACCGGCTCGCCGGCGTCGTCCATCTGCACGACCTGATGCGAGCGCGGGTGATCTGATGCGCCGCCTCGTTCTGCTTGCGGCGGCATGCGTCGCCGCGACGACGGCCGCGTGCGGCAAGGGCAGCAAGACGCCCGTCGTCGCCACGCCGGGCATCGCGGACAGCGCCGATCAGGTGCTGTTCCACACGCGCACCGTGCTCGCCAACAACGGAATTCAACGCGCCGAGCTGTTCTCGGATACGACCTTCGTGCTCGACAACCAGACGCGCTTCGACCTCCGCCGCGTGAAGCTGAACTTCACGAAGGACAACGGCGCGCCGAACGGCACCATGGTCGCCGATCACGGGGTGTACAATCTCAACAGCCGCATCCTCGAGGGATGGGGCGACGTCGTCATCACGCTCGTCGACGGACGCACGCTCAAGTCGCCGCACGTGATCTACAACCAGCCGCTGAATCAGCTCTCGAGCGACACGACCTACTCGCTGTCGAACGGCGACCGCACGGCGACGGGCATCGGGTTCAACGCCGACCCCGGCTTCACCCACTACCAGTGCCTGCGGCAGTGTGGCGGGTCCGCCATCGTCACGATTCCCGCGCGATGATCCGGCGCCGTGCCCTCGCTTCGCTCTGTTTGCTCCTCGCCGCGCCGGTCACGCTCGCGGCGCAGGCGTCGCGCTGCGAGCTGATCGGCAATCCGAACAATCGACAGACCGCTGATACGCTCATGGGCGGCCGCAGCTTCGTCGGGGGCGGCGTGCTCGTGAAGTGCCCGAGCCGCGGCATCACGCTCCGCGGGGACAGCGCCGAGATCTACAAGGACCGCTACTACGTCGTCGGGCACGTGAGCTACAACGAGCCGCGGTTCAGCATGACGTCCGATTTTCTGAACTACTTCGTCGTCGACGACCGGGTCGTCGCCGCCGGCAACGTCCACGCGAAGCTCCCCAGCGGCTCGACGCTCGTCGGGCCGCAAGCGGAATACGATCGCCCGATTCCCAACCGGCCCGATCGCCGCCGTCGACAGGTGCGCGCCATCGCTCGGCCGACGATCACCATCGTGCAGCCGGACTCGCAGGGCAAGCCGCAGCCGCCGATGACCGTCGTCGCAACGACGGTGTTCATGGACGGCGACAGTCTGATCTACGGCTCCGGCCAGGTCGTGATCACGCGGCCCAACATCACGGCGACGGCCGACTCGGCGTTCATCGATCAGGGCCGCGAGACCATGCGCCTGATGCGGAACCCGCAGCTCAACGGCAAGAAGGACCGCGCGTTCACGCTCACGGGCGACGTGATCGACATGTACTCCAAGAATCGCAAGCTCACGCGCGTGCTGGCCCGCGCGCACGCACGCGCCGTGAGCGATTCGCTGACGCTCAAGTCCGACACGATCGATCTGCGCGTGACCGACGACGTGCTCAATCACGCGTACGCGTGGGGCACGGGCAGCCGCGCGCAGGCGGTGTCGCCCTCGCAGAATCTCACCGCGGATTCCCTCGACGTGACGATGCCGAACCAGCAGGTGCGCCTCGTGCGAGCGCTGCGCACCGCGCTCGCGCAGGGGAAGCCCGCGGATACGGCCCGCTTTCACCTGGTGGCGCCGGACACGGTCGACTGGCTCGCGGGCGACACGATCACCGCGCACTTCGACACGGCGGCGACCAAGGACACGACGCGGACGCCCGTGATCCGGCGACTCGTGGCCGACGGACACGCGGCGGCCTGGTATCACATGGCGCCGAGCGACACGTCGGTCCACCTGCCGGCGATCAACCAGGTGAGCGCGCGCGTGATCACCATCGACTTCGACAATCAGAAAGTCGCCACCGTGACGGCGCGCGACTCGGTGCAGGGCATCTACGTCGAGCCGCAACCGGACAGCACGGCGCGCAAGGCGAAGGCGGCGCAATCGGCGAAGCCGGGACAGGCGCCTGCCAAGAAGCCCCCCGCGGGTCAGAAGCCCGATAGCGGCGCCGTCCCGTCGCGGGTCCCTCTCCCACCGAAACGTCCGTGACAGGACCTACCGAATCTTCACGCATTCGCGTGCTGGTGGACCAGCTCGCCCATGGCGACCGGTCCACGGCGCTGGCGCTCCACGCGCTGATCAGCACCGCCGACGCGACCGGCCGCGCGGACTTCGATCAGGCCGTGCTGGCGTACCGGAACGACTACCTCGCGGCGCTCCGCGCCAGCGGGCGGGACGCTGAGCGCGAAGCCGGTCGCCTGAGTCTGGACGAGGTGCGCGACCACCTCGCGCGCTCGGTCCTCCCGCGGCTCGCCGCCGAGGGCGTGATCTCGCTCTCCGACAGCGCGCTCGGCGCCGGTGCTTCGGTCGCCTTCGCCGAGCGCGTGTGGGGCGAGATTGCCTCGGCCCGCGATGCCGTGGCGAGCGCGTTCCGGGACACCGGTGAGCATCCGCGCCCCGTGGCCGAAGCGGCGGCGCCGAGTAGTGCGGCGCCCGCGCCAACCGTCGGCGGAAGCGTCCTGGAGGCCCGAGGACTCGTCAAGACGTACCGCCGGCGCCGCGTGGTGAACGACGTGGCCCTTCGATTGCAACAGGGGGAGATTGTCGGACTGCTGGGGCCGAATGGCGCGGGGAAGACGACGACGTTTTACATGATCGTCGGACTCATCGAACCACAGGCCGGCAAGATCGTGATGGACGGCGACGACATTACGTCGATGCCGATGTACAAGCGGGCGCGGCGGGGCATCGGGTACCTCTCCCAGGAGCCCTCCGTCTTCCGAAAGCTCTCGGTCGAAGACAACATCCTGGCGATCCTCGAAACGCTGGATCTGTCGTCGAGCGAGCGCCGAGCCCGTTTGGAGACGCTGCTGGACGAGTTGAGCATCAAGCACCTTCGGAACAGCAGGGCATTCGCGCTGTCCGGCGGTGAACGCCGCCGCCTCGAGATCACGCGCGCGCTGGTCACGCAGCCGAAGTTCATGATGCTGGACGAGCCCTTCGCCGGAGTCGATCCCATCGCGGTCCATGACATTCAAACCATCGTTTCGGTCTTGCGACACCGGAACATCGGCGTGCTGATCAGCGACCACAATGTGGAGCAGACCCTGGACATCGTCGATCGAGCGTACATCATGTTCGATGGCCAGGTGAAAGTGTCGGGCACCGTCCGGGATCTCGTGTTCGACGATACCGTTGCGGACATCTATCTCGGCCCCACGCTCACGGCGCGACTCCGCGCCCGGTTCGCGGCGGCTGATGAAGGGGAACGACATCCGTCATGAAAGCTGGACTCTCCCAGAACACGCAGCTGAAGCAGGAGCTGAAGATCAATCCTCGCCTCTACCAGGCGATGGACCTGCTCTACATGCCGCTTCTGGATCTCCAGCAGCACCTCAAGCAGGAACTGCTGAACAATCCCTTCCTCGACATGGTGGAACCCGAGGAAGAGGAAGAAGAGTCGGAGGAAGAGACCGTCGAGGCCGAGGCCGCGCCGGAAGAAGAGAAAACCTCGAACGACGAGATCGACTGGGAGGAGATTCTCCTCGACGGCTTCGACGCCGGCGGACGCCGCGAGGAGCACGAGGAGCGTGAGTACTATGAGCCCGTCACGGTCGACAGCCGCAATCTGTCCGACCATCTGATGGACCAGATCACGCTGCTCGACCTCACGCCGCGCCAGCAATTCCTCGCCGACGAGTTCATCGGCAACATCAACGAGGACGGCTACCTCGCCTGCCCGGTCGAGCAGATCCTCGACGGCGTGAACGAGGAAGTGATCCGCGCCGCCGAGGCGGCCGATCGCGACACCGACGACCTGCCGCTCTACACACGGCGCGAAGTCGACGACATGCTCGCGATCATTCAGAATCTGGATCCGCCGGGCGTGGGCGCGCGCGACCTCCGCGAATGTCTCATGCTCCAGCTCCGCGAGGCGGGGCTCGAGCAGTCGGTGCCGTTCCGACTCGTCCGCGACTGCTTCGACGAATTGATCAACCACCGCTGGAGCGAGATCTCCAAGCGGTTCGGCATCAGCCCGGGTGACGTGCAGAAGGCGGCCGACGAGATCAAGAAACTCGACCCCAAGCCGGGGCTGCTGTACTCGGACGCGAGCGACAACTACATCATCCCCGACCTGATCGTCGAGAAGATCGACGGCAAGTACCACGTCTTCCTCAACGACGCGAACCTGCCGCGGCTCAAGCTGAGCCGCGCCTATCAGGAGATCGCGCGCGACAAGAAGAAGTTCGAGGGCGAGAACAAGGAATTCATCTCGTCCAAGCTCAACTCGGCCAACTGGATGATCCAGGCGATCGAGCAGCGCCGGCAGACGATGCTCAAGGTCATGAACTACATCGTCGACCGGCAGCGCGACTTCTTCGAGAAGGGCGTGCAGCACCTCAAGCCGCTCACGCTCCGCGAGGTGGCCGAGGTGATCAACATGCACGAGTCCACCGTGAGCCGCGTGACGAACGAGAAGTTCGTGCAGACGCCGCGCGGCGTGCTGCCGCTCAAGTTCTTCTTCTCGTCGGGCCTCTCCACGACGCAGGGTGAGGACGTCTCGGCGCGCGGCATCAAGGCGCAGATCGAAAAGCTCGTCGCCGAGGAGGACCCGAAGCATCCGCTCACCGACCAGGCGATCGTGAACATCCTGAAGGAGAGCGGCGTACAGATCGCGCGGCGCACGGTCGCCAAGTATCGCGACCAGCTCGGCGTGCTCTCGGCCCGCATGCGCAAGCGAGTATGACCC
Source organism: Gemmatimonadaceae bacterium (assembly GCA_035547615.1). GTDB lineage: Bacteria > Gemmatimonadota > Gemmatimonadetes > Gemmatimonadales > Gemmatimonadaceae > JAQBQB01. Next base: position 63,523 of record DASZUN010000070.1, read on the forward strand.
AGATGACCGGCGGCTCGGTGTCCGGCCAGTACGCGCCCTCCACAACCCGAGTTCCAGACACGGCGATCGACGTCTCGGTGCTCGTGCCGGCGAAGGACGAAGCCGAGAACCTGCCCCTGTTCATGGAGCAGGCGGCCGCGGCATTCGCGGGCCAGCCGCATCGCTACGAGGTCGTGGTCATCGACGACGGGAGCGTGGACGGCACGTGGGCGGTGCTCCAGCAACTCGCGCAGCGCTACCCATTTCTGCGCCTGGCGCGGCACCGCGCCAAGCGCGGGATCGCCGATGCGCTCCGCACCGGGTATCTCAACGCGCGCGGCGACGTGCTCGTGTTCTATCCCGCCGACCTGCAGTTCAAGCCGGAAGACATCCCGCGGCTCACCGCGCCGATCCTCGCCGGTGAGTCGGACATGGTGACGGGCTTCAAGGAAGGGAAGTACGAGAAGGCGTTCGTCTCGGGAATCTACAATCGCCTGAGCCGCACGTTGTTCCACGTGCCCGTGAAGGATTTGAATTCTGTGAAGGCGTACCGTCGTGAGATCATGGACGCGCTGCCCGTCCGACCGGACTGGCATCGGTACATGATCGTGATTGCCGCCGCGCAGGGCTTCACGGTCACCGAGATCCCGGTGCCGCTCTATCCGCGCCACGCCGGGAAATCGAAGTTCGGCCTGTCGCGGATTCCTGTCGGCGTGCTCGACATGCTCGCCGTCTGGTTCGAGCTGCGCTTCGGGCAGAAGCCGCTGCTGCTGTTCGGCATGCTCGGCGCCGGGCTCTTCGCACTGGGGGCGCTCGCCGGAATCGTCGCGCTCGTCGTCTACTTCGCCGCGCACGTGGGCGTCCGCGCGGTGTGGACGCTCATTCAGACCTGCCTGATCCTCGGCAGCATCTTCTTCTCGACGGGGCTGATCGGCGAGCAGATCGCCGGGCAGCGCGCGCAGCTCCGGGAGATCCGGCGGCAGCTCGACGAAGCCGCCGCCGATCGCATCAAAGAACGCTGACCGCATGAAAGTTCTCTTTCTGACGCACTCGTTCCCGCGTCATTCCGGCGATGCCGCCGGCTCGTTCGTGCTCCGCCTCGCGATGGCGCTGCGCACCGAAGGCATCGACACGAGCGTCGTCGCGCCCTCGGCGCCCGACCTCTCCGGGCGGGAGTCGCTCGACGGCATCGAAGTCGACCGCTTCCACTACGCGCCCCGGCGCTTCGAGACGCTGGCGTATACCGGGACCATGGCCGAGCAGGTGAAGTCGTCCTGGGGCGCCAAGGTCACGATGCTCGGCTTCCTCGGCGCGGAGTTCCGCGCGTCCGTGCACGCGCGCCGCACGTTCCAGCCGGACGTGGTGCACGCGCACTGGTGGTTTCCGAACGGCCTCGTGGGCACGTGGCTGAGTCGCATGGCCAACAAGCCACTGGTCACCACGCTGCACGGCACCGACGTCCGGCTCGCGCGCGCCGTCGCATTCGCGCGCCCGGGCTTCCGGCACGTGATGCAGCATTCGGCGGCAGTCACCGCCGTCTCGCGGTGGCTGGCGGCGGAAGCGCAGGAGATCGTCTCCGCGCCCGCGCCGACCGTCGCGCCCATGCCGGTGGCCGTGGAGCTGTTCACGCCCGGCGGCTCGCGCGAGCACAAGCGGCTGTTGTTCGTCGGCCGGTTGAACAAGCAGAAGGGCATCGAGGTGCTGCTCCACGCGTTGAGCCGCATCCCGGACGATTCTGTGAAGCTCGACATCGTGGGCGACGGCGAAGATCGCGAAGCCCTGCGCGAGCTCGCGCGCGCCCTCGGGATCGGCGAGCGGGTCGAATGGCACGGTGCGCTGCCGCAGCAGGCGCTCGCGGAGTACTATCGCCGCGCCGCGGCGCTCGTCGTCCCGTCGGTCGGCGAGGGCCTCGGACTGGTCGCCGTCGAAGCCCAATTGTGCGAAACGCCCGTGGTGGCGTTTGAATCGGGCGGGTTGCCGGATATCGTACAGCACGACCGAACAGGGATCCTCGTGCCGGAGGTCGACGCGGGGGCCCTGGCGGCGGCGATAGTGTCGCTCCTCGAGCGTGACGACCGGGGAGCCGCGCTGGGCGCCGCCGGCCGACTGCACGCCCTCGCCACCTTCGCCCCCGAGTCGGTTGCCCGACGCTACGCCGACATCTACCGCGCCGCCATCGCCGCCTCGCCGGCGTAACCCGTGGGTCCTGGCCGGCCAGCTCCTGCTGGCCGGCATCGTCGTCTACTTCATCGTGGCTTCGGTCCACCGGCAGTGGGCCGATCTGCGCGCGCACTGGAATGGTGCGCATCCGTCCTGGGCACTCGTCGCCGCGTCCGCCGCGGTCGTGCTGGCGACCTATCTCGTACTGATCGAGACGTGGCGCGCGATCATCCGCCACTGGGGCGGCGAGATCGCGTTCGGTGAGGCGGCCCGCGTCTGGTTCGCGTCGAACCTCGCGAAGTACATCCCTGGCGGCGTCGCGCAGCTCGGCGCGATCGGGGTCATGGCGCGGAGCGAACGACTGAGCGGCGTCGCCGCGAGCGGCGCGGCGGTGCTCAACGTCCTCGTGAACCTCGCCACCGGCATCGCCATCGCGTTGCTCGTCGGCGCCAGCGCCCTGCGACGTGTGAATCCGAATTATGAAATTCTCGCCGCGGCACTGGGGGGGGTGTTCCTCGTCGGGCTGGTCCTCGCCCCACGCCTGCTGCCGCGCGTCGTCGCGGTTGCGGCGCGTCTCACCGGACGCGAACTGCGCCTCGATCGCCTTCCGCCGCGCGCGCTTGTCGATTCCGCGATCGGGAACGTCGTCGCCTGGATCGGGTATGGCGCCGCGCTGCAGCTGCTCGTCGTCGCATTGCTCGGCAGTCGCGGCGGGAGCCTGATCGACTACGTCGCGGCTTTCGCCGCGGCATACGTGGTCGGTTATCTTGTCCTCGTCATGCCGGGCGGACTCGGCGCGCGTGAGTTGACCCTGGTCGGGGTCCTGCCCGTGCTCGTCCCGACCATCAGCGCCGTCGAAGCCGGATTCGTGGCGATCGTTTCGCGCGTGATCATGACGGTGCTCGACCTCGTCCCCGGTTTCCTCTATCTCGCCCACTCGGCGACGCTCCGGCGGCGCCAGGAGAAAGCCCCCCGCGATGGCCACACCTAAGGACGCGCCCCGCCGCTCCGCGCCGCCGCTCGCACTCGAGGATCGCGCGCCCCGACACGCGACGCTCTGGGCCGCGCTCGTCTACGCCGCCAGCACGATGCTGCTCGGCTATCCTGCCCTCGTCGGAAGATTCCTCGTCAACCCGCGCAGCGACCAGTACATCGCCGGCTACGCCTTCCGGGAGTACGCGGCGCAGTGGCTCAAGAGCGGCCACGGGTTCCCACAGTGGAATCCGTTCCTGCAGGGCGGCCTCCCGTACATCGCCGCCATGCACGGCGACATCTTCTATCCCACGTTCCTGCTGCGGATGATCATGCCCACGGACGCCGCGATGACGTGGGAGTTCGTGATCCATCTCTTCCTCGCGGGGCTGTTCACCTACCTGTTTCTTCGCGCGTGGCGGTTCGGGTTCTGGCCGTCGCTGATCGGCGGGCTCGCCTACATGATGGGCGGGGCGGTGGCGGGGCTCGCGTCGCCGGGGCACGACGGCAAGTTGTTCGTCGAGGCCCTCACGCCGCTCGGATTGCTGCTCGTCACACGGAGCGTGCGCGACGGCCGGACCTGGGCGTGGGGCACGTTCGCCCTCGTCGTGGGACTCGCGTTCCTGTCGCCGCACCCGCAGCTCTTTGAGTATTTTCTCATACTCGCCGGCTGCTTCGCGCTCTACGTGGCGTTCGCGAATCACCCGGGCACGGGGAAGCTCGAGCGCAACGTGGCGATCAAGCGGCTCGCCATCGCGCTCGGCTGTGTGGTGCTCGGGGTGCTGATCGGCGCCGTGCAGTACTGGCCGTCGCTGCTCGAGTACAAGCCATGGTCGCCGCGGGCGGGCGGCCACAGTTGGGCCGATGCCACGAGCTACTCGTATCCGATTGAGGAAATCCTCAACTGGTACTGGCCGCAGTTCTCGGGGATCCTCGACAACTACTGGGGCCAGAACGGCATTCACCTGCACAGCGACTACTTCGGCGTGATCGCGCTCGTCCTCGCGGGCGCCGCCTTCGGCAAGAGCGAGCGATCGAGCTTCCGCCGGTTCTGGTGGATCACCGGACTGGTGTCGCTCATCTGGGCGCTGGGCGGCTTCACGCCGTTCTATCACGTGATCATGGCCATCGTCCCGATGACCAAGTACCTGCGCGCGCCGAGCACGATGATCTACGTGACGTCGCTGTCGGTCGCGGTGCTCGCGGCGGTGGGCATCGAGCGCATCGCGGCGGGGAGACTGTCGCCGACGTATGCGCTGTCGTGGATCGCGGCCGGCGCCATCTTCGCCATTCTGATGTCCGTGGGTGGGTACACCGGCTTGTCGAACGCCGCGATCGACGCGGGCGCGAGTCACCTCGTGGCGGTCAACGGATACCCGCCGGAAGCGCACGCTCAGTTCGTCGGCATGTTCGCGCCCAAGGCGGAGGCCAACACGGGGCAAGCGATCTTCGGCGTCTGGCGCTCGTTCCTGTTCGTGCTCCTCGGGGCCGGCGTGCTCTGGGCGCTTGCGATGGATCGCGTGAAACTCCGGGCCGCGGCAATCGCGCTCGTGGTCCTGCTCGCGGTCGATCTCTGGTCGATCGAGCGTTTGTACTGGATCTTCTCGCCCCCGGCGTCCCAGCTCTTCACGAGCGACGCCGCGATCGACGCGATCAAGGCGGATATCGCCAAGAACGGCCCCGCACGGGTGCAGAATCCGACGATCGGCGGCGACCGCATGGCGCTCGAGCTCGGGCGAACGGACCGCGCGTTCACCGGCGACAAGCTGATGATCTTCGGGCTGCGCCTCGACACCGGCTATCACGGCAACGAGCTCGGGATGTACGACCGGCTCACCGCGCTGTCGACGCCGGACTCGTTGCCGATCCGGTACACACCACAATTCTGGCGCCACGAGAACGTGCGCTACTGGTACACGGTCCTCGGCGACACCGACATGTACAAGCTGTCCCTGCAGCTCAGGGTGCCGCCGTTCACGAAGCTCGCCGGCCCGGTGAAGGACGCCGCCGGCTCGACGGTCTACGCGTACAAGCTGCCGGAACCCGATCCCGCCGCCTGGGTGGCGTCCGCGATCATCAAGGCGCCGCAGGATCGCGCCCTCGGCGCGGTGCTCGATCCCTCGTTCAATCCTGCCACCGTCGCCGTCGCGGACACGTCGGCGACGAACGTTCAAGGTGCGCAGCTCCAGGCGCTGCCCGCGGCGACCACCACCACGGCGAACGTGACCTCGTACGCGCCCGGCGCGATCGACGTGGCCTTGAGCCAGCCCGCCGCGGCGGGGCAGGCGCTCGTCGTATCGGAGAACTACTACCCGGGCTGGCAGGCCACGGTCGACGGCAAGCCGGCGCCAGTAGGATTGATGAATTATAATTTGGTAGGCGTCGCGCTGCCGCAGGGGGCGCGGGCGGTGCAGCTCCGCTTCGTCGACGCCGCGTACGAGAAGGGCAAGATCGTCACGTGGATCGCGCTCCTGCTCGCGATCGCGTGGTTGGCCTTCGGTGTCGTCGTCGACCGTCGAACAGGACAGGCGTATGCAACCGCGTAGTCAGCGCGCCCCGGCGCGCATCATCGTTCACTCGTTCGCCCTCGCCGCGGCGATCGCGCTCGCCGCGTGCGGCGGCTCCACGGAACCGAGCGGCGGCGGCAACACGCCGCCCCCCAAGGACGTCACGCCGGCCTCGATCACGCCGTCCACCACGGACACGCTGCGGGCGACCGTCGGCTCCTCGGCGGGCGCGCCGCTCACCGTCACCGTCAAGAACAAGGCGGGCGATCCGCTCGACACCATTCTCGTCACGTTCGCCGTCGCCTCCGGCGGCGGAACCGTGTCGAACCTCACGGTTCGCACCAACGCGGCCGGCCAGGCCTCGACCAACTGGACGCTCGGCTCGACCGCCGGCGTACAGACGGCGACCGCCACCGTCGCCTCGCTCGCGCCGGTGACGTTCACCGCGATCGCGGCATCTGGTTCGGCGGCCGCGGCCACCAAGGTGGCGGGGGACAATCAGAGCGCCGCCGCCGGCGCCACGGTCGCCGTCGCTCCGTCCGTGAAAGTCACCGACCAGTTCGGGAATCCCGTGTCGAACACGCTCGTCACGTTCATCGTCGCCAGCGGCGGCGGCAGCGTGACCGGCAATCTCATCAACACCAACGCCGCGGGCATCGCGACCCTCGGGAGCTGGAAGCTCGGCAGCGCGGTCGGCACGAACACGCTCACGGCCACCGTCGGTGCGGGGAACATCGCCGCGCTCACGTTCACGGCCACCGCGACCGCGGGGGCCGCCGCGCAGATCGCGTACACGAACACCGCGCCGCAGCTCGCGATCGGTGATACGTTCCGCCTCGCCACCAGGGTGAGCGACGCGAACGGGAACGTGATCGCCAACGTGCCCGTCAGCTTCTCGAGCAGCGATCCCACCGTCGCGACGGTGAACGCGACGACCGGCACCGTCACCGCCGTCGCCGCCGGCACGACCACCATCACCGCGAGTACCGGCGCCCTCAACGCCACGCAGGCGGTCTCCGTCACCGGGCACCCGGCCACCGGCACCCCGACCGTTCTTCCTGCCGACACGATCGGCAAGCCGATCGTCGGCCTCACGGTGGTTGGCCACACGGCATTCGTGCCGGTGCTCAACCCGGGCGGCGGCGTGTCGGTGAGCACCGTGCCGGCGACGCTGCCGCGCGGCCTCATTGCGCTCCCGCAATCGCCGATTGACGTCGCGGCGAGCGCGAATGGCGGCGTCGCCGCCGCGATTACCGGGACGGGGAAGGTCTACTTCCTCGACGCGTCCGCCCTCGCCGTGATCGACTCCATGTCGCTCGGCACCGCGCCATACCATTCGGTAATGAACTCGAGCGGGACGAGATTGTACGTCGCGCTCAACGACTTCAACCTCGTGGTCGTGGACGCGGCCGCGCGCACGGTGCTCAGCCGATCCGCCCTCGGCGGCACCGTCATCAAGATGAAGATCGTCGGCGACACCTCACTGTTCGTCGCGACGAGCGAAGGCTTCATCTATCGCGTCGACGCGCGCACCGGGGTCGTGCTGAAGCAGCTCTCGGTGGGCACGATCTCGGACTTCGACGTCGGAAGCGACGGCAAGACCGTCTTCACCAGCAACGGCAGCGCGACGGTGACGATGACGCCCGTGACCTCGGACGGACTCAGCGGCACCGTGACGTTCGCGCAGTCCGTGAACGGCCTGGCGATCGCGCCCGACGGCCAGGCGCTCTGGGTGAGTCAGGCCGACGGCTCGCTCTTTGATGCACCGTCGCTGGGCACGACCTTCCAGACGACTTTGGTCAAGAGCCGCGTTACATTGCCCTTGGGCGTGAATCCCGGACAGTTGGCGTTCACGCCATTCGGCGATTACGTGGTCGTCGTCGACAAGGCGAACAACAATCTGATCTTCGTGCACTGATGGCGAGGAACGCGCGACAGGAATGACGGTCCCGGTACCACAAACACGTGGTGGGAGTCGAGAGGGCGCGCCCGGAAACGAGCGCGCTCTCGTTATCGTGCCCACGTACAACGAGCGGGAGAACATCGCTCGGCTGATCGAGGCGGTGCTGCGGCAGGATCCCCGCCTCCAGCTCCTGGTGGTCGACGACGGCTCTCCGGATGGCACCGGCGAGATCGTCGAAGGGATCATGGCGACGAATCCGCGAGTCCACATTCTTCGTCGCCCAAGGAAAATGGGATTGGGGACGGCGTACGTCGCCGGGTTCAAGTGGGCGCTCGAGCAGGGGTACGACCTCGTGTTCGAGATGGACGCCGATTTCTCGCACGACCCGAATCATCTCCCCGAGTTCCTGCGGGCCGCCGACGCCGCCGACCTCGTGCTGGGGTCGCGGTATCGAGAGGGAAAGGTCACCGTCGTGAACTGGCCGATCGCGCGCCTCATCCTCAGCTACTTCGCGAACGTGTACGCGCGCCGCATCACCGGGCTTCCCGTGTGGGACGCGACCGGCGGCTTCAAGTGCTTTCGAAGAGTTGTTCTGGAAGCCATTGATCTGGAACGCGTTGTCTCCAACGGCTACGCGTTTCAGATCGAGATGAGCTACCGCGCCTGGAAGAAGGGCTTCCGGATCGTCGAGATCCCGATCGTCTTTGTGGACCGCACCGAAGGCCAGAGCAAGATGTCCAAGTCCATCGTGCGGGAAGCGATCTGGATGGTCTGGCGCTTGAGGTGGTGGGCGATGACGAACCGCCTGTAGCTTTTACCTCAACATTTGAGGGGAACAGCGTGATTCGCGCTGGCCGGTCGTTCTTCAAGATGAGCGGGTCGGGCAATGACTTCGTCATGATCGACGCCCGACACGAGCCCGCCGGACGTCTGGCGGAAGCCGACGTGGTGCGCCGCATCTGCGCGCGCGGGACCGGGGTCGGCGCGGACGGCGTGGTGTTTCTCGAGGCATCGGACCGGGCCGCCGTGCGGCTCGTGTACCTCAACGCCGACGGCGGGCGAGCCGACTTCTGCGGCAACGCCACGCTCTGCACGACCCGACTTTCCACGGAGATGGGCATCGGAGCCGCCTCCGGCCTGAGCATCGAAACCGACGCCGGAATCGTCCAGGCCAGGATCACCGCGGACGGACTGCCGGAGATCGACCTGCCGCAGGTCACCGAGGTCGCGGAGGACGCGTCGGGGATCGAGCGCCAAGAGCGCGAACGGCGGATCGGGTTCGCCCTCGTGGGCGTGCCACACCTCACCGTGTTGTGCGACGACGTGTCGACGATGGATGTGACCGGCCGAGGCCGGCCGCTCAGGCATCACGCCAGTTTGACGCACGGAGCGAATGCGAACTTCGTGTCGAGATCTCGGGCCGGCGCGGCGGGCTGGCGGATCCGGACGTACGAGCGCGGCGTCGAGGGGGAAACCCTGGCGTGCGGCAGCGGCGCGGCCGCAACGGCGATTCTCCTGACCGCTTGGGGTGAAGCGCACGGTCCCGTCGAGCTCGAGACGCGGTCTGGTCGGACGCTGCGAGTTCGGCTGAGTCGATCTGGCGCCGCGTGGAAACCGAGCCTTGCCGGTGAAGGGCGCGTCGTCTTTCATGGAATACTTTCAGAGATATAGCCCAAGCCGTTGTTCGACAAAGGCTTGGTGAAACAGCCGCGAATCAGCGCGATTGTGGAGCATCGAGTTCTCCACAGTTTTTCCCCGGGTGTAGTTTACATAATACATCTTATACGTACTATATATCTCCCGCGACAGCATGGCGACAACCGATGGTGTCATGTCGCTGTTTCGTTGCTGCTGCCACTGCTCCGCGGCGCTCGGCGCCGTCCGGATCGACCAGCGGCGGCTTCGGAATCGCCGATTTGACCTCGGCTGATCTCACCCAGTTGATTCAACCCGGCCGCAGCGTCAGCCGCATCAACCGGGCTCGAGTTGATCGACGGCAACGAAAAAGCGGCCCGGCAGCAATCTGCCGGGCCGCTCGGGTCAGGTCCGATCGGCTACTTCTTGGCCGGCGCGGCGCTCAGCTCGCCCAGCCTGACTTTGGCTTCGGCCGCCACGGTGGCAGCCTTCGGGTCGTCGGCAAGCGATTGCCAGAGCTTGCGGGCGCTCGCCGTATCGCCGCTCGTCGCGAACGCCCGAGCCGCTTTGGCCTGCTCGTACGACCGCTCGATATCGCCCGGCGCCGCGGCAGCGGCGGCCTGGTACGCCTTGGCGGCATCGGCAGCCTTGTTCATCTGCATGTACCCATCGCCTTCCAGGCTCAGGACGGCTGACTCGTTGCGATCGGCCCCGCCACTGCCCGCCGCCTTCTCGAGCAACGAGACGCCGTCCTGGTACTTGCCGCCGTCGTAATCCATCTGGGCGAGCAGCATGGCGGCCTCGACGCCGGCGCTGGTCGAGCCGTACTGCGCCCAGACCTTCTGCAGGTCGCTCTGAGCCAGCGGCATGTTCCCGGAGCTCAGCGACTGCTTCGCGTTCAGCAGCGACTTCTCGGCGTTGGCTGACTTGATCTCCTGCTGCCGCAGATAGAACCAGTAGCCGGCGGCCGCAACGAGGACGATGATCGCCCCCGCCGTCAGCGCCTTGGCGTTGATCTTCGTCCAGTCGAGGAAGGTCTGCGCGCGGTCCGCGGCCGCGGACTCGGCGTCGGTACGAATGCTTGTCATGAATCGTTCGAGGTGAGGATCGAGCCGAAGTGCCCCAGTGCCCCTGAGAGGATTCGAACCTCCGACCAACGGTTTAGGAAACCGCTGCTCTATCCATCTGAGCTACAGGGGCATGTCGTGCAATAGACTCAGATTGATTGAAATTACAACAACTTGGGCCCTTTGCGGTCAACCGAGGCCGACCCAGCCGGTGCCGCTGAACCCGCTCGGGTTCGACTGACGATTTCACGGAATTGCCCCCGGGCACGGACCGAGTCCGTGCGCTTGAACCGCATCGGGGCCAAGCTAAGGAAGCTAACGGAATCGGCTGTGCCGCGCGAGGCTCGGCGCGATCACCCGTTCGGGCTGACGGACGCGCGCCTCTCAAAACGTGACGACAGCGTGCATCGCGGTTCCCGCCAGGCGATCGCGACCGGGCAGGAACGACAGCGCGATCAGGAACGAGAAACCGACGATCGATGCTCCCAGCACCTCGACGAGGCGCCGGGTCGCGTCCGCGGTCCCGCCGGTGGCGAGCACGTCGTCCACGATCAGCACGCGCGCCCCGTCACCGCACGCGTCGGCGTGGATCTCGAGCGTGTCCGTCCCGTACTCCAGCGCGTATTCCTCACGCCGTGTTTCGCTCGGCAGCTTGCCCGGCTTTCGCACGGGAACGAAGCCGGCGCCGAGTTGCTGAGCGATCGGTCCACCGAGGATGAAGCCACGGCTCTCGATGGCCACGACGTGCGTGACGCCGGCATTCTCGAACGGCCGCGCCATCTCCACGGTCGCCGCGGTGAACGCCTCTGCGCTCCCGAGCAGCGGCGTGATGTCCTTGAACAGGATGCCGGGCTTGGGATAATCCGGGACGTCGCGAATGAGCTGCCGCAGGCGGCGCGAGAGATCGGGTGCGGTTGGGGCGAATGCCATGCGGGGACTTACCGGAGGATCGTGAACGGTTGGTCGCGCTCGGTGGACACGGGTTCCAGCTCTTCAAGCCCCGCCACGGACGCGCCGGGCGGTCCTTCCATCAGACGCGCACGCAAGGCGTGAATCGCGTCCGCCGGTCCTTCGGCGGCAACCTCGACGGAACCGTCCGCGTGGTTGCGCACCCAGCCGGATACGCCCAGGCCGCGCGCCGCCTCGCGGACGAACCAGCGAAATCCGACTCCCTGCACCCGGCCGCGAACCCGAACGTGCAGTTGCATCACGACCCGGGCTGCTTGTCCCACCCGTGCGAGCCGATCAACGGGACGAAGCGCATCGGGGCCTCCTCGCGCATGACGATCTGGCCGTTGGTGCGGGTCGCGATCACGAGCTTCTGCCCTTCCCGATCGCCGACAGGAACGAGCAGCCGCCCGCCCTCGGCGAGTTGATCGAGCAGCGGCTGCGGGACGGATGGCGCGCCCGCGCTCACCAGAATCGCGTCGTACGGCGCGTACTCGCGCCAGCCGATGGTGCCGTCGCCCATGAGCATCGACACGTTGTTCGCGCCGGCGCGCTGGATGTTGTCGCGCGCCTGCTGGAATAACGCGGGAATGCGCTCGATCGAGAACACCTGCGCCACGAGATGCGAGAGCAGCACGGTCTGATACCCGGACCCGGTCCCGATCTCGAGCACGCGCTCCTTGCCGGTGAGCTGCAGCAGCTCGAGATACCGCGCGTGCACCCACGGCTGCGAGATCGTCTGGCCGTTGCCGATCGGGAGCGCCGAATCCTCGTACGCCCGGTGGCGAATGCCGGTGGGCACGAATGCGTGCCGCGGCGTGAGCTCGAACGCGCGCAGCACGGCGAGATCGCGAATCCCTTTCTCGCGCAGCGTCTCGACGAGGCGCTGCCGGGCGCCGCGGAACTCGGTGTCTAGAGGTCGCGCCACCACGTCTCCGCTCCGCGCAACACGTCGAAGTGCGTGAGGTCGAGGTGCAGCGGGGTCACCGAGATGTAGCCCTCCTCGATGGCGCGGAAATCGGAATCCGGCTCGCCGCTCCACGTGATCTCGCCGCCGCCGATCCAGTAGATCTGTCGCCCCCACGGATCGCGCATCGGGGCGACGGACGTGGAATAGACGCGCCGTCCCAGCCGCGTGAGCCGCACGCCGCGCACCTGCTCCGCGGGCACGGGCGGCAAATTCACGTTGAGCAGCGTATCCGCGGGAAAGTTGGGAAGTCGCGTGAGGTGCTCGAGGAGCGGCGTGAGCACCTTCACCTGCTCCTTCAACCGACTCACGTCGGTTCGCAGGTCACCGCCCGCGAACGACACGGCGATCGCCGGCACGCCAAGCGCGAGTCCTTCCATGGCGGCGGCGACGGTGCCCGAGTACAGCACGTCCTCGCCCATGTTCTGCCCGTGGTTGATGCCGCTGAGCACGAAGTCCGGCCGCTCGGGCATCAGCGCTTCGATGGCGAGCATCACGCAATCCGTGGGCGTGCCGTCCACCTGCCAGCGCCGCTCGCCGCGCCGGATGGGGCGCAGCGGATGGTGCAGCGTGAGTGAATGGCTCGTCGCACTCTGCTCGCGATCGGGCGCGACGATCGTCACTTCGCCCAGCGGCTCGGCGGCGAGACAGAGGCACTCGATGCCCTGCGCGAGGATGCCGTCGTCGTTGGTGATGAGAAGCCGCATGACCTTCAGTCGGCGAGAGAGGTGGAGCCGAGCGACTGGATCAGCTCCTTGAGATCCGACTCGAGCGATTCGAGCGCCTGCACGGTGAGCGCGCCGCGTGCCATGACCTTGAGATCACCGCCCTTGCGATGCTCATCCACTTTCTGGCGCGCGCCTTCGATCGTGTACTTCTCGTCGTACAAGAGGTGCTTGACGAGCATGATCAGCTCGACTTCGCGGCGCTGGTAGACGCGGTTGCCGGAGCGGTTCTTTGCCGGGCTCAGGAACCGGAACTGGCTCTCCCAGTATCGGAGCACGTGCGGCTTCAGTCCGGTGAGGTCGCAGACCTCGCCGATCGAGAAGAATTCCTGAATGGGGTCGGACGTTGTAGGACTCACAGGTCTTGCTCCGATCGTAGCTCGCGAGCCATGAGCTCGGGCACGGCGTCCCGCGCGGCCTGGCCCTCGAAGAGAATGCGGAACACGGTATCGACGATCGGCATCGACACGTCGTGCAATCGCGCGAGCTCGTGGGCGCTCGCGGTGGTGAGCACGCCTTCGGCGACGGTCTCCTTTCCCGCCAGCGCCTCCGCGAGCGTGGCGCCCTTCCCGATCTCGATTCCCAGCGCGCGGTTGCGGCTGAGCGCGCCGGTGCACGTGAGCACGAGATCGCCGATCCCGGCGAGTCCCGCGAACGTGGCGCTGTTCGCGCCGAGCGCGACGCCGAGCCGCGTCATCTCGTGCAGCCCGCGCGTGATGAGCGCGGCGCGCGAGTTGTTGCCGAGCCCCACGCCCTCACCCATGCCGGTCGCGACCGCCATCACGTTCTTGAGCGCGCCACCAAGCTCGACGCCGATCACGTCGTCGTGGGTGTAGACGCGGAAACGCGAGTTGCTGAGTGTCTTCTGCACGGCACGCGCGGCGCGCTCGTGCTTGGATGCCGCGACGACCGCCGTCGGCTGGTGCGCAACGACCTCGGCGGCAAAGCTGGGCCCGGAGACCGCGACCACGGCGCGACCGGGAAGCTCCTGCTCCGCGACGTCCGTCATCAGCGCGAGCCGCCCCTGTTCGATCCCCTTCGTGGCGACCACGACGACCGCGGTTTCCTTGAGACAAGAATTTGTCTCAGCCGCCACGCGCCGCAGATGGTGCGACGGCGTGGCGTAGACGACGCAGTCGGCGCCGTCGAGCGCGCCGGTCAGGTCGTTCGTCGCGCACAGCGAAGGGTCGAGCGGAAAGCCCGCGAGAAATCGGCGGTTCTCGTGGTGCTCGTTGATCGACGCCGCCACGTCCGGCTCGAACGCCCAGAGCGTGGTGCGGTGGCCGTTGCCGGCGAGCACGTCGGCCAACGCCGTGCCCCACGCGCCGGCCCCGACGACGGCGCAGCGCATCAGGCGAACCTCGCCGCGATGAGCACCGCGAGCACGATCACCAGACTGATCGCAAGCGTGGCGGCCGGCCGCTTCGCAGGCACGCCTTTCTTGCCGAATCGGTGCTCTTCGCCGCGCCGGAGCCGGCCGATGTTCGCGCGGTGTGTCCAGAACACGAACGCCGCGACCACGAGGCTGATGATGAAGAGCGGCGAGCGCGCGCCGACGGTGATCGCGAGGAGAATCGGCAGCATCGTGGCGCTGGTCAGCGACCCGAGCGAAACGAAGCCGCTCGAGAGCAGCACCACGGCGAAGATGATCAGCGTGAGCAGCGTCTGCACCGGTGCGAGCGCGACGAACACGCCCGCGGCCGTGGCGACCCCCTTCCCGCCCTTGCCGAACTTGAGATAGATCGGACGAACGTGGCCGACGATTGCCGCGACGCCGCACAGGATCGCGGTGATGGTGGGATCACCCAGCGGCGCGATCGCCGCCGGCACGTACCGCGAGAAGAGCGCGACCGGAATCGCCCCCTTCGCCATGTCGAACGCGAAGACGGCGAGACCGATCCTGGCGCCCAGCACGCGAATGACGTTGGTCGCCCCGAGATTCCCCGAGCCATGCTTGCGCAGATCGACGCCCTGCGACTTGCCGGCGATGTATGCCGCGGGAATGGACCCGAGGAGATACGAAGCGACGAGGGCGGCGACGAGCGGGAGCATCAACTCGCTTTGCGGCGAAGGACGATGCGCAATGGATTGCCCGTGAAGCCCCAGAACGAGCGAAAGCCATTGTGCAGGTAGCGGACGTAGTGTTCCTCGACCAGATCCGGTGCGTTGCCGAAGACCACGATGGTGGGGGGCTGCGTCTCCACTTGCGTTGCGTAATTGAGCTTGATCTCGCGGCCGGCGGCCTGCGGCGGCTGACGTCGCGCGAGCAGCTCGTGCAGCTTCGCGTTGACTTCCGCCGTGGCGATGCGCTTGTCGCGCTCCTGCTCCACCTGGAGAATGAGATCGAGGATGCGCGAGATACGCTGGCCGGTCATCGCCGAGGTAAAGACGAACGGCACGAACCCGAGAAACGGCGCCTTCTCCGCCGCTTCCTTCTCGTACTTGGCCGAGGCCTTGTCGTCCTTCTCGGCGAGGTCCCACTTGTTGACGACGATGATCAGCCCGCGGCCGGACTCCCATGCCAGATTCGCGATCTTGAGATCCTGATTCTGGATCTGTCCTTCCGTCGCGTCGACGACGAGAATGCAGATGTCGGCGCGCTCGATCGCGCGGCGGGTCCGAAGCGACGAGTAGAACTCGATGCCCTCGTCGATTTTGCTCTGGCGGCGCAGGCCGGCCGTATCGATGAACACGAACTGCCGGCCGTGGTAGCGCATCGGCGTGTCGATCGCGTCGCGGGTCGTGCCCGCGACGTCGGAGACGACCAACCGTTCCGCGCCGAGCAGCCGGTTCACGATCGAGGACTTGCCAACGTTTGGCTTGCCGATCACGGCGACCTTGAGCGCCTGCTCGGGCTCCGCTTCGGCCTCGGGCAGCCGCGCCACGACATCATCGAGCAGATCGCCCGAGCCTTTGCCGTTGATCGCCGAAACGGGAAATACCTGCTCGACGCCGAGCGTGTAGAACTCGTAGAAGTCGGTCTCGCGTGGATCGTCGACCTTGTTCGCCACGACCATCCACGGCTTGCGCGAATTGCGCAGCAGCTCGGCAACGTGATAGTCGCTCGGGTGCAGGCCCACCCGCGCGTCGACGACGAACAGGAGCAGGTCCGCCTCGCCAATCGCTTCGTCCACCTGACGGCGGATCTCGACGTCCATCGGCGCACGCGGGTCGTCCGCGATGCCGCCCGTGTCGACGAGCCAGAACGGATGTCCCGCCCACTCCGTCTCGGCAAAGTGACGATCGCGCGTCGTGCCGGCTTCCTCGGAGACGATCGCGCTGTCGTCACCGACGATGCGGTTGAAGAGCGCGGACTTGCCGACGTTCGGCCGGCCGATGAGCGCGACGACGGGTACGCTGCTCACGCGGCGGCCTCCTGTGCGTCGCCTTCGTGGACGAGCACGTCGATGAAATCGTACGAGGGATAGACGGGCACCGGCAGCTCCTCCCGGAGGGCGATGAACTCGACGTCGTCGAGGAACACGCCATTGTCGTTGATCGACTCGGCGGGAATGAGTGCAAGATCGAACTCGGTGCGCCCGGCAAGAGCGCGCCGGATGTCGGCGCCGACCAGCAGGCCGGCGGTGGTGGTCGTCGGCCCGAAGAGCGAGTTCTCGGCGACGATCATCGTGAACTGCGCTCCGGTTTGTGCTGTGAGCTGGTCGAGGAGATCGGGCATCATGCTCGCCATCGACACGCCGGTGACCACGCCGATGCGCTTCCCCTCCAGGCGCGGCAACGACGCGAGCCCCTCGCGCACCCGCTGGCGCAGCGACGCCACCGAGCCCACGCCGTTCTCGATCTGCGGAAAGTCACCGTAGAACTCCGCATCGGGGAGCGGACGCTCGGCGAGCAGGTACAGCTCGTCCGAGCCATACACCCACGCGTCGCCCCGCTCGCGGCGGGCGCGGTCTTCCCACCGCTCGACCGCACTGAGCAGCGTGCGCGCGGTGTCGCGGTCCATGGACTTGCCGGTGTAGAGATGCGAGAACTGCGTGAGGCCCACCGGGACGACCGCGACGGACAGGCACGCGTCGCCGAACGAGTAGAGGTCGGCGAGCGACTGCTCGAGCACGTCGCCGTCATTCAGCCCTGGAACGACGACCATCTGGCCGTGGAACTGGATGCCGCCTTCGGCCAGGCGCGTGAGCTGCTCCATGATGTTCGGCACGCGCGGGTTGTTGAGCAGCACCTTGCGCGCTTCCCATGGCGTGGCGTGCACCGAGATGTAGAGCGGCGAGAGCCGGTACTCGAGGATGCGCTGAATGTCGCGCTCCTTCACGTTGGACAGCGTCGCGAAGTTGCCGTACGTGAACGAGAGCCGGTAGTCGTCGTCGCGGACGTAGAGGTTTTTGCGAAGTCCTTTCGGCAGGCCCTCGATGAAGCAGAACTCGCAGCGATTCGCGCAGCGGCGCACGGTGGGCGCCTCGAGCTCGAGTCCCATGCTCTCGCCCTCGGGACGCTCGACCTCGTAGATGACCGTCTCGCCATCGGGCTGCTTGGCCTCGATGACCAGCTCGTCATCCGCAGTGAGAAACTCCCAGTCCAGGAAGTCGGCGATGTCGCGCCCGTTGACCGACAAGAGCTCGGTCCCCGGCTCGATCCCCAGCTCCTGCGCGATGCTTCCTTCCTGAACGCCTTTGACGCGAACCATTCGCCACCATTGCAATGGGGGAAGACCACGCCTCGCGATCTCCCCCCGTCAGTCTCCAACGTGCTCGCCAGATATTCGGCGATAGCTCATGCAATCTAGGAGCTAAGAGCCCCGAAATCAAGTTAAATGAGCAACTTGTGCTCGCTCTCGGATGTCGTGTTTTCCCTGTCTCGCGCAACAAAAAAGGAGCGCCCGCTCATGCGAGCGGGCGCTCCTGAATGCTGCGTGCTGACTGGCTCAGTTGATCGGCGCGTACCTGAACGCGACGATGCCAGCGCCAGTGCCCTCGCCCTTGAAGGCACCGGACTCGTGCGGCGCGACAGGACCGACGCTCACGTCCTGCGTCGTCACCACAGTACCGGTCTTGTCCAGGAACTCGATGTGGAGCGTGTAGGTCTTCGGCGCATCGGTCTGGTTGAGGATGTTTCCGCCGACCGTGGCCTTGGCATCGCCCGGCGTGAACTCGGTGAACGAGACGCGAGCCGGCAGCTTCGTCATCAGATCGTTGTACTTGAGCGCCGAGTCCACCGACATGCGCGACGAATCGGCGTATGCCTTGAGCGGGCCAGCGAGCTTGGCCGCCGCGTCCACCGCCGCGCGAACGACCTTGGGCGACCTGGACGTGTTCGCCGTCTTGCCGAGCGCCTTGGACGAGTCCTCGAGCGTCTTTTCCTTGGCGTCGTAGATGTGCTTCACGCTCGCGTAGGCGATCGCGAGGAGCTGATAGTTGTCCGGGTTCGACGGGTCGACCGTGATCAGCTGCTTCGCGAGCGGAATGCCCTTGTCGTACGCGCTGTCGAGCAGGTACAGGCGGGAAAGGTTGTACAGCACATCGCGGTGATACGGATTCACCGCCTTGGCCGCTTCGAACAGCTTGATCGCGTCCTTGTCCTGGTTGACCTTCGCGGCCGTGACGGCGGCCTGCATGAGCGCGTTGTACGACATCGCGCTCGGGTTGGCCAGCGCCGCCGCGTACGAAGCCTTGATCGCCGCCGTGTCGCCGCTCGCCGTCGCGACCTTGGCGAGGCCCGCGGCCGCCGCGTCAGCGTACTTCGTTCCCGGATCCTTGGCCAGCTGATTGAACGCGTCCTTCGCTTCCTGAATGTAGGTCTGCTTGTCCGCGCCGGTCGCCGCATCGGCGGCATCGGCGGCGAGATTGCCGAGCTGATTCAGGAGCTGGCGCTTGGTCTCCGCCTGCGCGGTGTCGCGCGAGGCCGCCTCGATCGCCTGCTTGTAGTACCCGATCGCGTCCTTCGCCTGGTTGTTCTGCGCCGCGGCCTGTGCGAGCACCATGTAGCCGTACGGCGCGAACGGCGAGAGCTGAATCGAGCGCTTGGCGACGGCGATCGCCGAATCGGTCTTGCCGCCGTTCGACAGCTCGATGGCGTGATTGACGAGATCCACCCAGCCCTTCTGCTGGCGCCACGCCTGCGTCTGCGACACGCATTCCGGCATCGCGGTCTCGACGACCTTGAACGCGGAGTCGATGCCGCCGATCACGTCGTATGGAGCGGTCGGGTTGTCCTGGAAGCCGATCGCGCCGCGCGTGCTCATGCCGTTCGTGACGCTCGGCTGCTGCAGCCAGAGCACCAGCGTCTGGCCAAGCACGAAGGCGCGGCCGGTGGGATTCTTGTTCATCTCGCCTTCGCCGAGGAGCTTCACGGCGTCCTGCAGCTTCTTGGCGACGTCTTCCGGCTTCTGCGAGCTCTGCGAAAGCCCCAGGTCGAGTTTCGCGCGTGCAACCTGATTGGGCGAGCCCTCGTCGATTTCACAGGCTTTCTGCTGGGCGCCCGCGGTCGCCGTGATCGCGACCAGCATCAGCGCTGGCAGTACCCTTCCCCCCAGAACGGGCATTTTTTTCTCCTGAATGTCTACTCGATAACCATGGGCTCGAGCCCAGGTTCGGTACACTAGCGTTCGAGACAGCGTTCCGCCTCGATGGCGGCCAACCGGGAAATATCCTGCAGAGGCCGTCCGGTCGCCAGTGCGACGCGCTCCAGATCGGCGAGCTCGGGCTTGGCTCGGCGGTCCCCATTCGGCAGGCGCACCACTTTCGCTGAGATTTGGTGACCTGCGACACTCATTCGGACAATCTCACGTTCCAAGGCGCGACGGCTCACCGTCCGTCGCCGGACGCCGATCGAGGTCGTCTCCGTGAGGAGCACATCCTCGAGTCGCGCGGCATCCGCCGGGCGCGCGAGCACCTCGAGCCGCGTACCCTGCCGCCCGCGTTTCATCGTCGTCGCGATCGACACCACGTCCAAGGCGCCGGCGATACGCAACCGATCGGTTGCATATGCCAACTGCTCGGCGGGCATGTCGTCGATGTCGCAGGCCAGCTCCACCAGATCCTCGTGCATGGATTCCTCATTCACGTCTGCGAGAATGAGGCGCACCGCGTTCGCGCGGCCCACGAAGTCCTTCGTGCCGGCGCCGAAGCCGCTGCGGATCGGCGTGGACTCGCGCGGCGGCGGACCGGCCGACAGCGTGCGAACGAGCGCGGCGCCGGTGGGCGTGACGAGCTCCCCCGAGCCGTCGGGGCCAGGGCGCACCGGATGCCCCTCGAGCAGCTTGAGCGTCGCGGGCGCGGGCACCGGGAGCAGGCCATGCGCGGCGCGCACGGTGCCGTCGCCGAGCGCGATCGTGCCGCAGTACACGCGCTCGACGCCGAGCTGCTCGAGTCCCCAGATCACGCCGACGACGTCGAGGATCGCGTCCACCGCACCGACTTCGTGCAGATGCACGTCGTCCGGTGACATGCCGTGGATCTCGCCCTCGGCCGTTGCGATCGCGGTGAACGCGCGGTCCGCCAGCTCGCGCACGCGCAGCGGTGCGCCGCTCCGTTCCACCAACGCGCGAATCTCGCGAATGTGCCGGCCGTGCGGCTGCGGCGGAATGTCGAAGTCGACCTTGCGGCAGACGATCTCGCCGCGAATCACTTCGCGAATCTGCACGCCGATGTCCTCGAGGCCGAGCACTCCGGGCAGCGCCCGGAGCCACTCGGCATCGAGACCGACGTCGAGCATCGCGCCGAGCGTCATGTCGCCGGCGATGCCGCTGAACGGATCGAGGATCGCGATGCGCATCAGAAGCGGTACGACGCGCCGCTTCCGGTGTTGAACACGAGCACCTCCGCGGTCTTCGGAATGCGCCCCGCGGCCACGAGCTCCTCGACCACGGCGAGCGCGCATCCGCCTTCGGGCGCGGCATCCACGCCGCTCGAGCGGGAGAGGCGCGACGTCGCGGCGCGAATCGCGTCCTCACTCACCGCGTGCGCGTCGCCGTTGCTCTCACGCAGCGCGCGGAGAATCAGGCGATCGCCAAGCGGGCCCGGCACGCGGAGCCCGCTGGCGTGCGTCTGCGGATTCTCCCACGGCGTGGCGTGATCCTTCCCCTCCTGAAAGGCGCGCACGATCGGCGCGCAACCAGACGCCTGCGCCACGACCATGTGCGGCATCGCGATGTTCTTCGGTAACCAACCCCACTCGCGCATCTCGCCGAAAACCTTCCACATGCCAATGAGGCCCGTGCCGCCGCCGGTCGGATAGATGATGTGCGTGGGCAGTCGCCAGCCGAGCTGCTCGGCGAGCTCCAGGCCCATGGTCTTCTTTCCTTCGATGCGGTACGGCTCGCGCAGCGTCGACACGTCGAAGTAGCCCGACTCGTTGGAGAACGCGCGCGCCTGCTTACCCGCGTCGCCGATGTGGCCCGCGACGAGCTGGAGGTCGGCGCCGAGCGCGCGAATCGTGTCGAGGATCGGCTTGGGCGTGGTCTCGGGCGCGTACACGCGCACCGGAATGCCCGCCGCCGCGCCGTACGCGGTGAGCGCGGCGCCCGCGTTCCCCGCCGTGGGCACGACGAGGCCGGGCACGCCGAGTCCGCGCGCCCGCGTGACGGCGGCGCTCATCCCGCGCGCCTTGAACGAGGCGGTGGGATTGAGGCCTTCGTCCTTCACCCAGAGCCGGGCGACTCCGATCTCCGCAGCGAGCGTGGGCAGCTCGTGCATCGGCGTGAGGCCCTCACCGAGCGAGACCGGCGATTCGCCGTCGTGGAGCGGCATCACGGGGGCGTAGCGCCACATGTCCCAGCGCGCCGTCAGCGCGTCGCGCGCGGGCCTTAGAGAATCATAAACAACGAGAAACGGCTGCCCGCATTTGGGGCAGACCGTGGCGCGCGCGTCGCCCGCTTCGCGGACGTCGCACGCCGAGCATTCGAGATGCCAGGTGCTCACGGGAGGTTGGTGAGGGAGTCGGATGCAGCGGGAATGCCCGACGGCTCCGCCGATTCGGGCGTGGTGGACGAAGGGGCCGCGGTGGGGGCGGTCGCGCGCAGCCCTTCCAGAATACGCGAGGCGGTCTTCCGGCCAAAGCCCGGCAGGGCGGCGATCGCCTCGGGCGACGCGTCGCGCACGCCCTGGAGGCTCCCGAAGGTCTCGAGCAGCTGCCGGCGCTTGGCCTCGCCCACGCCCGGGATTCGGAGCAGCTCGGACGTGACGGTGCGCATCGTGCGGCGCTTGCGCTGGAAGGTGATCGCGAACCGGTGCGCCTCGTCGCGCGCCTGCTGCAGCACGCGGAGCGCGGGCGAGCGGCGCGACAGACGGATCGACTCGCTCCGTCCGAGCACGAAGATCTCCTCCTCGCGCTTGGCGAGACTGATCATCGGCAGCGCGCCGAGGCCGATCGCGTCGAGCGCGGCGTGCGCGGCGTTGAGCTGTCCCTTGCCGCCGTCGATCATCACGAGGTCGGGGAGCGGGCGTTCGTCTTCCATGCGCCGCGTGAAGTAACGACCCACCACTTCGTTCATGGACGCGAAGTCGTCGATGCCCTCGACGGTCTTCACCTTGAACTTGCGGTATTCCGCGCGATACGGCCGGCCGTTCTGGAACCAGACGCACGACGCGACGGTGTCGGTGCCCTGCGCGTGCGAGATGTCGAAGCAAACGATCGCGCGCGGGACCTTCTGCAAGCCGAGCTGCCGCTGCAGCTCGTAGATCGGATCGCCCGCGCGCTCCTCGGCTTCTTCGCCCGTGAGCCGGAGCTCCTCGAGCAGGTGCCGCGCGTTCTGCGTCGCGAGGTCGACCAGCTCACGCTTCGGCCCGCGCTGCGGCGCGTGGAGCTTCGTGCGCTCGAGCGACGCCTCGACGAGCTCGCGCTCCTCGGGCTCGAACGGGACGAACAACTCCGCCGCCCGGTCCTCGAGCGGCAGATAGCGGCTCGCGAGATACGCCTCGAGCACGGCCGCGTCGCTCTCTTCCTGGAGGTTCTCGAGAAACTGGTGCTCGCGCGCCAGCAGCTTGCCGCCCCGGATGCGCATCAGCGCGACCACCGCGTCGTCGCCGTCGCGCGCGTAGCCGAGCACGTCGCGATCGCCGCCCTCGACCTCGAGGACGACGGTCGGCTCTTCCATGCGCTCGAGGTGATGCAGCGCGTCGCGCAGCTCCGCCGCGCGCTCGAAATCGAGCGACTCCGAGGCGAGCTCCATCCGCTCGCGCACGCGCGCGATCACCTCGTTCGTGCGCCCGTCGAGAAACGCGAGCACCTCGCTGATCATCTGCTGGTACTCGGCCGCGGACTGCGCGAGCACGCACGGCGCCTTGCACCGCTTGATGAAGTAGTCGAGGCACGGCCGCTCGGGCGCGACGGATGGCAGGTCGTAGTTGCACGAGCGCACCGTGAACACGCGCCGCACCACGTTCAGCGCGCGGCGCATCGCGCCGACGTCGGTGTACGGGCCGAAGTACCGGCTGCCGTCGTTCGCGAGATGCCGCGTGACGTACATGCGCGGAAACGGCTCCTGCACCGTGACCTTGATGTACGGATACGACTTGTCGTCGCGCAGCGCGATGTTGTACTTCGGGTGGTACTCCTTGATGAGGTTGGCCTCGAGAATGAGCGCGTGCGCCTCGCTCGGCACGACGATCGTTTCGAGTCCAGCGACCTGGAGCATGAGCGCGCGCGTCTTGATGCTCTCGGCGTGATCGCTCGTGACATAGCTCCGCACGCGCGAGCGCAGGCGCTTGGCCTTCCCGACGTAGAGCACGTTCCCGTCCCGGTCGCGCCACAGATACACGCCGGGCGACTCCGGTAGATGCGGAATTTTCTCGAGGACGGATTCGGGAACTGCCATGGGTGAATTATACCCCCGACGAGCCGCCGAAATCCGCGCGCCGGACGCTCAGCGCCGGCGCATTCGCCGGAGGAATCCGCGGGCTTCGGGGATGCCGAGCGCCATGGTGGCGACAAGGTACACGAGCCCGAAGCTCACGATCACCGCGAGCTCCGCGAGGTGGCGCGATCGTCCGTGCACGAGGAACCGCACGCCCCACGAGGCGAGCGCGGCGGCGAGGGCCGCGCCCCAGACGGACCAGGTGAACCGGCTGGGGATGTGCGCCACACCGATGCGGCCGCTCAAGCCGCGCCGTAGCAGCGCGAATTCCACCCACCCGGCAATGCCCGCGGATGCCGTGAGGCCGGCGGCGCCCCAGTTCGGGGCGATGCCGAGCACGCCCGGAAGCCAGAGCGCGAAGAGCGCACCGAGGATCGTCGTGAGGATCACGCGCACGATCGCGTAGCGGAGCGGCGTGCGCGTGTCATGGAGCGCGTAATACGTGGACGAGTACAAGCGGCCCGAGGTCGTCGCAAGCAGGCCGACCGCGGCACCGGCGAGAACGCCCCAGGCGTACATCGTGTCGCGCGCGTCGAACCGTCCGTGCTGAAAGAGCAACCCCGCGATCTCGTCGCCGAGCGCGAGGAACGCGACGCCGGACGGAATGACGAGAAACGCGATCTGCCGCAGCGCCGACGTCATGCGCTCGCGCAGGTACGTCGCGACCTGCTCGTGATCGCCCAGCGCCCGCGACATCTCGGGCAGCTCCGCGGCGGAGATGGCCGTGCCGAACAGGCTCACCGGCAGCAGGTAGATGCTCTGCGCGTACGACAACGTGGCGACGATCCCGATCGGCAGGAACGACGCGAGCCACTGATCGATGTACCCGCTGATCTGGACGACGCCGCGGCTGACGAACGCCGGACCGAAGTTCCGAACCACGGTGCGCACGTGCTGCGACTTCCGGCCCAGGGACAGCCGCAGGCGGCCGGAGACCGCGAGCGTGGCCGGGATCTGCACCACGAACTGCAGCGCCGCGCCCACCACGGAGGCCCAGGCGAGCGTCGCCGCGAGGTCGTGCGGCGACTGGCCCGCGTGCCCACCCCAGAGCAGCGCGGCGATCATGGCGATGTTCCACAGGACCGGCGCCAGATAGGACAGCAGGAACTTGCGATGGCTGTTGAGCACCCCGAGGCACCAGGCCGACAGCACGAAGATGCCCGCACCGGGAAAGCAGATCCGCGTGAACTCGATCGTGAGCTCGCGCCGCGTCGGATCCTTGAACCCGGCGGCGATGATCGGGATGAGCACCGGCGCGGCGATCACCCCGATCAGCACGAGCACGGAGACCAGGAGCGCCAACAGCGCGAACACCGCCCCGGCGAGTCGATTGGCGTCCTCGTCCTCGCCGCGCGCGAGCAGTCGTGAGTAAACTGGTATGAAGGCCGCCGACATCGCGCCTTCGCCGAAGAGATTGCGAAGGATCTGCGGGATCTTGAAGGCCGCGGTGAACGCGTCGGCCGCGCCGCCGGTGCCCAGGTAGTGCGCGGTGAGGATCTGGCGAAACACCCCGAACACGCGCGACACCAGAATGCCGAGCGCGACGAGAATCGCCGCGCCGGTGGTCCGGCGAGCCGTGTGCCCGTCCAGCGGTTTGTCGGCGGAGCTCGAAACCGCGGTCATACCGCGGCGGCGGTCGACCGCGCGGCGGCCCGCAGGGTCGGCGCGAGCCCGATCACGTCGCGCGCGTGCGCGCCCGCCGCGGCCAGCATGTCGTCGATGAGCGCCGGACCGTACCGCGCGAGGAACGGAACGAACGCGAGCTTCCGCTCCTGCCGCGCGCCATGCGGATAGATCGCTCCGCGCGCCGTTCCGAGCTGTCGCATGATCTCGGTCTCCCGCCGCTTCACGCCGGCGAGCAGCCGCCGCTCGAGCCGCGCCACGCGATGCTCGATCGATCGTTGGGCGCCATCGAAGACGGGGCCAGGAAGCAAGTCGTCCGCCACACGCCGGAGATTCGCGATCTCCGTGCCCGCGCTCTCGCGGAGCGCATCGAGCGCGCGCGCCGCGTCGGCCGGCATGCGCTCGCGCGCCAGGCGCCCCTCCACCGCGTGCACGTCGGCCAGCGAACCCGCGGTCACCCCGAGTTCGTCGAGCAGGCGCTGGATACGCGGCTCGACGATCGTCGTCGACCAGCGCGGCACGACCAGCGGACGCGGCGCGCCGATCGCATCGGCGACGGCGCTCACCTGCGCGAAGTACGCGATCTCGCCCGGCCCGCCGACGTATGCGGCGGTCGGCAAAATCGAGCGCTCGAGCACCGGGCGCATCAGCACCGTCGAGGAAAGGAAGGCACCGTCCGGAAGATCGCCGAGCACCGCCGCTTCCTTCAGCGACAGCCGCCGCTTGGTGCCGTGCTCGTTGAGAAAGACGATCGACAGGCCGGCGACTTCGTCCACCTGCGGTGCATAACCCGCGGCGCTGATCTCGGCGCTCCGCGCGGACACCGCGCGCGCAACCTGGTCGGCGCTGCGTGCGGCACGGTGCAGGACCTCGGCGCCGGCCGCGGCCACGCACGGATGTGACACGTCGAACACGGCGATGCCGAGCGGCTCGAGCACGCCCCGCAAGACCTCGACGTACGCGCTGCCCACCGTTGCGCCGTCGTGATACGCACGTTCGGCCATTTCGAGAAACGACGCGTGCGGCGACGAGCCGCACGCCTCGCGGAGCTTCGCCGCCAACGGGTCGAGGTCATGATCGAGCGCCACGCGCGCCATCGGCGTGCCGGCGGGCGCGCGCGGATCCAGGCGCAGCTCGACCGCTCCACCCTCGAGCGCAACGGAGACGACGGATGCCTCGTCGAAATCGGCATCGTCCGTCGCCGCCCAGAACACCGGTGCGACGGGAATGCCGAGCATCGCCTGCAATTCGTCGGCGAGCGCGCGGGCGGTGAGCGCTTTCACGAAGGTCATCAACGGGCCGCCGAAGAGCCCCGGCTGCTGCCCCGTCGTGATCACGAGACCGTTCCCACGCGCGGCCTCGAGCAGCCGGTCGCGCGCGGCGCCTGTCGCGGCGAACGCGGGTTCGAGCCGCTCGTACCAGCCCGGGGCGATGCTCGAGGAAACGTCCTTCGCGTGGCGCGCCCACGCGGCGGCGTCGCGGGGCACCGGCGGATACCACTGCGGCAGTTCGCCGGCTCGCGCCGCTCGCGAGAGGGCCGATCCGCCAAGCGACTCGGTCAGGATCACAGGGGCCGTCACGCGACGCCCCGCGCTACTTGTGGTACGGCTCTCCGCGGAGGATGGTCCCGGCGCGGTACAACTGCTCCGCCAGCACGAGGCGCGCGAGCTCGTGGGGCAGCGTCCATGGCGCGAGGGCGAGTGACACGGTCGCACGCTGCCGCACGGCGTCGCTCAACCCGTGCGCACCGCCGATGAGAATGGCGACATCGCGCGCCTGCTCCCGCAGGGCCTGCAGCCAGCGGGCGAACTGCTCCGACGTCATGGCCCGCCCGTTCACATCGCATGCGACGACCTGCGCTCCTGGTGGAATGCCGGCAAGCAGCCGTTCTCCTTCGCGTTGACGGACGAGGTCCGCGGAACCGGACCGTCCCGGTTCTTCGCGGACCTCGTGGACATCCACAGGCCAATATCGCATGGCCCGCAACTCGTACTCGCGAATCGCGCCGGCCAGATGTGCATCACGCGGCTTCCCGACGACGCCAACCGTAAAGCGCATCGAGAAGCCGCGACCGCACTACGCGTAGATGCCGCGCAGGCGGTGCACCGTGGCGACACGACTGATCGACAGCATGTACGCCGCCGTGCGCATGTTCACCTTGTGCTGCTTCGCCAGCTGCAGCACGGCGGCGAAGCTGTTGCACATGATCTCGTTCAGGCGCTGGTTGACCGTGTCTTCGGTCCAGAAGTACCCGCCGCGATCCTGCACCCACTCGAAGTACGACACGGTCACGCCGCCCGCGTTCGCGAGGATGTCGGGGATGACGAAGATTCCCTTCTCGTCGAGGATCGAATCGGCGCCGGCGCTCGTGGGACCGTTGGCGCCTTCGCAGATGACCTTCGCCTTGATCTTCCCGGCGTTCTTGCTCGTGATCACGTTCTCGAGCGCGGCCGGCACCAGCACGTCGACCGGCGCCTCGAGCAGCTCCTCGTTCGTGATCTGATCGCCGCCGGCGAATCCTTCGAGCGAGCGGACGCGCTGGACGTGCTTGATCGCCGCGTCGATGTCGATGCCGTTCTTGTTGTAGTAGCCGCCCGTGCGGTCGCTGATCGCGACGATCTTGCAGCCTTCGCGCGAGAGGAGCTGCGCGGCGACCGAGCCCACGTTGCCGAAGCCCTGCACGGCCACGGTGGTGCCCTGCGTCGGCATCCCGAGGTGCTTGAGCGCTTCCTTCGTCACGATCATGCAGCCGCGCCCGGTCGCTTCACGCCGGCCGAGCGAACCACCCATCTCGATCGGCTTGCCGGTGACCACGGCGGTGACCGTGTGCCCCATGCGCATGGAGTAGGTATCCATCACCCACGCCATGACGCGCTCATTGGTGTTGACGTCCGGCGCCGGGACGTCCGAGTCGGGGCCGAGCGTGGCGATGATGCCCGCCGTGTAGCGGCGCGTGAGCCGCTCCAGCTCGCCGGCGCTCATCTTGAGCGGATCGCAGACGACGCCGCCCTTCGCGCCGCCGAACGGGAGATTGACGACGGCGCACTTCCACGTCATCCACGCGGCGAGTGCCTTCACTTCTTCGATCGACACGTTCATGTCGAATCGGATGCCGCCTTTCGCCGGTCCGCGCGAGGTGTTGTACAACACGCGATGACCGATGAACACTTCGACTTCGCCATTGTCCATCATCACCGGGATCGACACGGTGATCTGCTTCTCGGGGTGCCGCAGCACCTTGTACAACCCGGGCTCGAGATCGAGGAGTTCAGCGGCGCGGTCGAAGCGCGACATCATCGCTTCGAATGGATTTTCCTCGTCGAGAAAACGATCCTTGTCCGGGCGTACGATTCTATCTGTGGGGAGTCTGAGATCGGTAGCCATGGGAAGCGATGCGGAAGCCGGCGTCAACCGGCAGTGGGAGACGTTCCGGAGCGCTTCTGAGCGATGTCGTCGAGCAGCCGCTCGAGTCCGCCGACTCCGCGCTCCACCATCACCTGCTGAGAAACATACCACAACGGCGGTGTAAGGCGAGGCCAGACAGGCGCGAGCTTGACGGCATCCTTGAGCGTGCACACCGCCCATTCGTTCACTGCCAGGGAGCCCACGATTCGCGCGACATCCGCCGGCCGAAAATCGTGGTGATCCGGGAACAGCACGGGACGCACGCGCGCACCGCGCGCCTCCAGTTGTCGCACAAACGCCTGCGGATCTCCGATCGCCAGCACGGCGGCGACCGAGGCGCCGGCGAGATCGCCGAGCGGCCGCACGACGGTCGGGTCGTCGGCGCGCACGAGCTGGCCCAGCGCGAGGCGCACGCCCACGCGCGGCACGCTGCGCGCGATGCGCGCGATCGCCGCATGGACCGCATCCACGGCGGCGTCGCTCGCCGCCTTGCGCGTGACGACGATCATCGTCGCGCGGCGGAGCGCCTCGAGCGGCTCGCGAAACGGGCCGGCCGGCAACAGGCGCGCGTCGTCGTGCCAGCGGTCGGCACTCACGAGCACGATGTCCGCGACGCGCCGAGCACGGCGATGCTGGAACCCGTCGTCGAGCACCGCGATGTCGGCACCGCGCGCCGCCGCGGCCGCGATCGCCTGCAGCCGATCGGCGCCCGTCACGACGGGAATGTCGGGGTTTAGTAAACTGTGAACACGCGGCTCGTCCGCGCCGTAGCCGCGGAGGACGATGGCGGGGTGCGCGCCGCGCGCCGCGAGCTCCCGGGCAATCCATGCCGCGACCGGCGTCTTCCCCGTGCCCCCGACGGTGACGTTGCCGACACTGATCGCAGGCACCGCCGTGTCGTGCGTGCGAAGCCATCCGGTGTCGTACAGCATCCCGCGCGCCCCGACGGCCGCGCCGAAGATGCGTTCCAGCGGCGCGAGCGCCGTGCGGAGCACGCGCGACAGCCGGTCCTGGCCGTACCACACGCTCTCGACGAACTGTCGCTCACCCACGGGCGCGCTCCTCCGCCGACGCCATCGCCGCGAGCGCGCGATCCATCGATCCTTCCGCCTCCCGCGCCGCCTCGCCGGCCACGCGGAACGACGGGGCGTACGCGATCTGCACGCGGGCGAACGGCTTCGGAATCAGAAAGCGATCCCAGCTCCCGAGCCGCCAGCCGCGGCTGACGAACGCCGACGCGCCGATCACGGGCGCGCCCGCGCGCTGCGCGACCACGAGCGCGCCGACGGCGAACGACTTGGCCGGGCCGCGCGGGCCGTCGGGCGTGATCGCGAGATCCGTCCCTTCCTCGAGCACGCGCGAGAGCTCGAGCAGTGCGCGCGCGGCGCCGCGCGACGTGGAGCCGCGCACGGTGCGATATCCCAGGCGCTGCGCGATGCGCGCGATGATCTCGCCGTCCGAATGCTCGCTCACCAGAATCGCGACCCGCTCACCGCGGTGGTGATAGATGAGCGGCAGCAGCTCGCCGTGCCAGAGCGTGAACACGATCGGGCATCCCTCGGCGCGGAGCCGCAGCACCTCCTCGTCGTGCGCGACGCGAATCCGCCACGTCGCGCCGATGGCGCGCACGAACAGCGCGCCGAGGCGCGCGGCCCACGCGATGCGCCGTTCCCGGCGGTCAGCCATGGGGCCCCTGTCCCGCAAGCTCCAGCACCATCGACGCGACGCGTCCCGCCGCCCCCGGCTCCCCGAGCGAGGCCCGCACGGCGCGCAGTCCCTCGACCATCGCGCGCCGCGCCGCGCTCGCGTGATCGAGCAGCGGCTCGAGCGCGTCCGCGACGGCCGCGGGCTGCAGCGCATCCTGCACGAACTCCGGCACGAGCCGCCGCTCGGCGATCAAATTCACCAAACCGATATTATCGATCTTTACAAACGCCCGCGCCACCGCGTAGTTGACACGGTTCATCCGGTAGGCCACGACGAGCGGACAGCCGGCGACCGCGGCTTCGAGCGTCGTCGTTCCGCTCTTGCAGAACGCCGCATCGGCGGCACGGAACACGGTGAACGACGCCGAGCGCACCATCGGGAACGGACAGCGGGCCGCGTCGAGCGTGACGTGCGGCGCCACCGCCACGATCACCTTGAGCGCGGGGATCCGCCGCTGCAGCGCGCGCGCGACCGCCACGAACGCGTCGAGGTGATGCTCGATCTCCTGCCGCCGGCTGCCGGGGAAGAGCGCCAGCACGCGATCGTCGCGCGACACTCCGAGCGCGGCGCGCGCGTCGTCGCGCTCCGGGAGCTGCCCCACGCGATCGATCAGCGGATGGCCGACGAAGGTGGCGTCGATGCCGCGCGAGCGGAGCAGCTTCTCCTCGAACGGCAGGATCACCGCCGCGCGCGAGATCGTGCGAGCGAGGGTGTCGAGGCGCCCGGCGCGCCACGCCCAGACCTGGGGCGTGATGTAATACAGCACCGGCACTCCCGCCGCCTTCGCCGCCGCCGCCACGAACATGTTGAAGTCGGGGTAGTCGATCAGCACCACGGCCGCCACGTGTCCACCGCGCAGCCGCTGCTTGATCTTGCGCAGCAGCCCGATGTGGCGCGGGATCGTCTCGAGCACCTCGACGAAACCCATCACGGCGAGCTGGCCCGTGTGTGCGATCAGCTCGACGCCGGCGGCGCGCATCTGGTCGCCGCCCACGCCGACGAGCGCGAATGGCGCCCCGCGCGACACCAGCTCGCGCGCGACGAGCGCGCCGTGCGAGTCGCCGGATGCCTCGCCGGCGACGAACAGAATCTCACGCACGGCCCGGCGCGGCTCCCGCGGCGCGCCCGGCGAGCGCGGGCAGCGAGCGCTCGATGTCTCCGACGATCCGGAGCGCGACGGCCAGCGCCTCGCGCCCGTCCTCGCCGCTCACCGTGACCCGCGCCTCGCCGCGCACCGCCGCGACGAACGATTCGAGCTCGAGCCGGAGCGGCTCGCCCTCGGGCGCGTCGAGCGCGATGCGCTCCACGAACGACTCGATGGCCTGCGCGCCCTGCGCCTGCTGGACGAACGCCGCCAAGTCCATGTCCTTGCGCAGCCGATAGAACTCGCCGGTGCCGGCGCCGAGGTCGAGCGAGAGGTAGCCGCTCTGCTGAAAGATGCGGAGCTTGCGCATGCGCTCGCGCGACACGCGGCTCGCCGTGATGTTCGCGACCGCGCCGCCGTCGAACGAGATGCGCGCGTTCGCCATGTCGACGAACGGCGTGAGCACGGGCACGCCCACCGCCGCGACCGAGGTGATCCCCCCGCCGACGAACGTGCGCACGAGGTCGATGTCGTGGATCATGAGATCGAGCACCACGGCGACGTCCGACCCGCGCGGGTTGAACGGCGCGAGCCGATCGCTCTCGATGAACCGCGGCGCCTCGACGTACGGCAGGGCCGCGCGCACCGCCCGGTTGAACCGCTCGACGTGGCCGATCTGCAGCACAGCGCCCGTCCGCCGGGCGATCGCCAGCAGGTCGTCCGCCTCCTCGAGCATGACCGCGATCGGCTTCTCGATCAGCACGTGCAGTCCGCGCTCGAGCGCCGGCGACGCGATCCGATGATGCGCCGGCGTCGGCACCGCGATGCTCAGGGCGTCCACCCGATCGAGCAACGCCTCGAGCGTGTCGAACGCGGGCACGTCGAGCTCCGCGCTCACTTTCGCCGACCGCTCCGGGTTCGCATCGTGGAAGCCGATCAGCGACGCGCCGGGCACGTCGCGCAGAATGCGCGTGTGATGGAACCCGAGCGCGCCCGCCCCCACCACGCCGATGCGGATGCTCATCAGACCACCGAGCCGCGGTCGCTGCGATCGAAGAAGGCGAGGAACTCCTGGATCTCCGGGAACGGATGCAGCTCCGCGAGCGCCCGCTCGCGCGCCTGCGAGAGGTTCAGCTCCGACTTGAAGAAGAGCCGGTACGCGCGCTTGAGCTCGCGGCGCACGTCGTCGGGAAAGCCGTTGCGCTCGAGCCCCACCGAGTTGAGGCCGTAGAGCTTGATCGGATTGCCGACCGCCTTCACGTAGGGGGGAACGTCCTTGGCGACGCGCGAGCAGCCGCCGATGAAGCAGTACCGGCCGATCGTCGTGAACTGGTGAAAGCCCACGAGCCCCGACACGATCGCCTTCTCCTCGATCGTGACGTGGCCGGCGAGGTGCGTGCCGTTCGAGATCATCACGCCGTCGCCGAGGTGGCAGTCGTGCGCGAGGTGGACGTACGACATGAGGAAGCAGTTCTTCCCGACCGTGGTCCGGAACGACTGCGACGTGCCGCGATTGATCGTGGTGTACTCACGGATGGTCGTCCCGTCGCCGATCTCCACGGTCGTGCGCTCGCCTTTGAACTTGAGGTCCTGCGGGTCGCCGCCGAGCACGGAGCCGACGCCGATCTTCACGTTTTGGCCGAGCGTGACGTAGCGCTCGAGCGTCGCGCGCGCGGCGATCACGCAGCCGTCGCCGATGACGCACTCCTCGCCGACGATCGCGAACGGCCCGATCTCGACGCCGTCGCCGATCTCGGCGGACGCGTGGACGATCGCGCTGGGGTGGATGGTGGCGCTCATCGGTCGCGCACCATGGCGCCCATCTCGGCCTCCGCCACGACCTCGCCGTCGACGCGCGCCACGCCGGACATCTTGCACATCATCCCGCGCACCTGGAGCAGCTCGAGCTCGAACCGGAGCTGGTCGCCCGGCTTGACCGGCCGGCGCCACTTCACGTTGTTGAGTGAAGTAAAATACACGACCTTTGATTCCGGATCTGGCACGGCGCCCATCAGCAGCATGCCGCCGACCTGCGCCATCGCCTCGATCACCAGCACCCCGGGCATGATCGGATGGCCGGGAAAGTGGCCCTGGAAGAACGGCTCGTTGATCGTCACGTTCTTCAGGCCGACGATCCGCTTGCCGTCCTCGATCTCGAGAATGCGGTCCACGAGCAGGAACGGATAGCGGTGCGGCAAGATCTTCATGATCTCGTCGATGTCGAGCACGGTGGTCTCCTTGGCGACTGCCTCGTTCAGCGCCCGCACGAACAGCACGGTGCCGCGATGACTGGGTTTGATGGCCGTGATCCGCGCGCGGACGCGCGCGCCGGCGAGCGCGAGATCCCCCACGCAGTCCAGCGCCTTGTGCCGGACGAACTCGTCGGCCCAGCGAACCGGTGAGCCGATGACGCCCTGCCCGTCGAGCACGACCGCGTTCTCGAGCGAGGCGCCCTGGATCAGCCCCTTCGCGCGCAGTGCCTCGACCTCGTGCACGAACCCGAAGGTGCGCGCCGCCGCGAGCTCGCGCGCGAACGTATCGCGCGTGACCCGGTAGCAGCCCTGCTGCCGCCCGATGATCGGGTGGGGAAAATCGATCGTGACCGAGAGCTCGAGCTCGGACGCCGGACACGCCTCGTACGTCGACTCGCCGTCGGTGAGCCGCACGGAGCGCCGCAGCGTGAGATACGCGGGCTTGCCGAGCTGCTCCACGATCCCGGCCTCGCCGAGCGCGTCGAGAAACGGCGCCGCGCTGCCGTCCATGATCGGCGGTTCCGCCGCGTCGAGCGCGATCTCGAGATCGTCGATCCCCGCCCCCGCCACCGCCGCGAGCACGTGCTCCACGGTGTGCACCGACACCGGATCCTCGCCGAGCTGCGTGCGCCGCTCGGTGAGCACCGCGCGCTCGGCCAGCGCCGGGATGGCGGGGCTGTCCGGGAGGTCCGAGCGACGGAAGACGATGCCCGTGCCGCTCGGCGCGGGGTGGAACGTCAAACGGCATGCGGCGCCCAGGTGCAACCCGATTCCCTCGAGCGACACCGGACGACCGATCGTGCGACGACTCATTCCTGTTCTGGTTTGCTCTCGAGCAGGCGCTCGATGCGACGGAGGAGACTGGGAAGCTTGAACAACGCGGCCTGCGCCCGGAGCGCCTCCTTGTGGGGGCGCGCGGGATACCCGGACCACGTTTCACCGGCTGGAATATCGCCAAAAACGCCCGCCTGCGCAGCGAGGCGCGCGCCGGCGCCGATCGTGTGGTGCCCGGACACGCCCACCTGCCCGAGCAGCATGGCGCCGTCCTCCACGTGAACGGAGCCGGCGATCCCCACCTGGGCCATGATCAGGCAGAGCTTCCCGATCCGCACGTTGTGCCCGATCTGCACCAGGTTGTCGATCTTCGTGCCGGCGCCGATCACGGTGTCGTCGATGCTCCCGCGGTCGATCGTCGTGTTCGCCCCGATCTCGACGTCCGCCTCGATGATGCAGCGGCCGACATGAGGAATCTTTAAATGCTGGCCGCCGTGCTGCACGTACCCGAAGCCGTCCGACGCGATGCGGGCGCCGGAGTGCACGATCACGCGATCGCCGAGCCGTGCGCCGGCGTAGAGCGTGACGGAGGGGTAAACATGGCAGCGCGCGCCGATCTCGACGCGCTCGCCCACCACCACGTGTGCGCCGATCACGGTGCCGTCGCCCACGACGGCCTCCTCGCCCAGCACGGCGTACGGGCCGATGGACGCGCCCGCGCCCAGCCGCACCCCGCGGCCGACGACGGCGGTGGGATGCACCCCTGGTGTGGCCAGGGGTGCGCGATGGAACGCCGGCAGCAGCGCGAGCATCGCTTCCTGCGGCTTGGGGACGACGATGCGCGCGGGAACCGCGGTCGGGGTCTCCGCCAGATCGGGCGAGACCAGGACGACGCCGGCATTGCTCGCGGTGTACGCGGCGCCGTACTTCGCCACACCGAAGAAGCTCAGGTCGCGCGCCGTCGCCCGATCGAGCGCCGCCACGCCGGACACGATGACGCCCGCGTCACCGAACAACTGCCCGCCGACAGTCTCCGCAATGCGCGCGGCGGTGAGAGCGATCTCGCCCCCACCGCCGCTGCCGTGCGCGTGCGTCGAGCCGTCCGTCACTGCGTCGGCGGCTTCTTCGGCGAGGTGACGCCGGCCGGAGCGCCCGGCTTCGCCGCGGCCGGCTTCGCTGCGGCCGTCGTACGGAGGCGCGCCACGACGCGGTCCGTGATGTCGAGGTTCTTGTCCGCCGCCACGATCGCCGAGCCGCCCGGGTCATTGGCGAAGATGATCGCGTAGCCGTCCTCGGCGCGAATGTCGTCGAGCACCTTGCGCACCGCTTCGGTGATCGGCGCCATCACTTCGTTCGTCCGCTGCTGGAACTGCTGCTGGAACTGCGAGTTCTTGTTCTGCAGATCCTGCTCGAGCGCGTTGATCGACTTCTGCGCCGCATCCTTCTGCGCCGCGGTCATCGTCGGTTCCTTCTTCTGATAGTTGGCGAGCGCCGTGTTCACGGAGTCCTGCAGCTTCTGCAGTTGCGCGCGATAGCCCTCGCCTTCCTTGTTGAGCAGCGAGTCCGCCTCGGCACGGCCCGGGGCCGCCGCCATCAGCGCTTCAGTGTTGACATAGGCGATCTTGACCCCGCCCGCCTGCGCCTGCGCGACGCCCGAGACCAGAACGAGACCAAGCGCGGCGCCGGCCGCACGAGCAATGGAACGCATGAATACTCCGAATTAGAAGATCTGACCGAACTTGAAATGGACCTGCCACTTGGGGTCCTTGTGGCCGAACACGTCGACCCGGTCGAACCCGTATCCGAGATCGACGCCGAGCGGACCAAGAGGAGTGACGAGCGCCGCCCCGAATCCGGCACCACGGAACAGCCTGGTCGGATCGAAATCCTGGGGCCGCTCGTAGAGGTTGCCGGCGTCGTAGAAGCCGTCGAGATAGAGTTGCTGGCTGACGCGCAGTCCAAGCTCGAGGGTGCTCGTGAAGAACGAGTTGCCGAACGAGCTGCGCTGCGCCTGGAACTGGTCGGCGTTGGGGAGATAGCCGCGTGGCGTGATCGAGAACTCCTCGTAGCCGCGGAGCGGCTCCCCGTATTGCACGCCGCCGAGGGAGAACGCCTGCGACACGAAGAACGGTCCCGGGTCGCCGAACACCGCGCCCGCGCGCAGGCTGAGTCCGGCCACCAGCGCCATCGGCTCGGGGCCGAGGCGATTCCCGAACGTCGCCAGCGTGGTATACCCGCGCATCTCCGTCATGAGCCGCTGGAACGACGACGTGCCGCCGAGCGGACCGCCGTTCATCTGCAGGCTGACGTCTTCGTGCACGCCCGCGTACGGGAATGGAATCCCGAGCCGCGTGTCGTGATCGAGCGTGAGACCGAGCGTGGACCGGAAGCAGCCGCTGCAGTTGATGCTCGCCACGAGTCCGTCGCCGCCGTAGCTCACCCGCTCGCCGCCGTAGCTCACGTACAGTCGCGTCCACCGCGAGTCGCGAATCGGGAAGCCGAACTGCAGCTGGCCGCCGCTCGTCTTCGACTGGCCGATGTCACGGATGATGAACCGCGACACCTGGTTGTACGCCGTCACCGTGCCCGACACGTTCGACTGCTTGATGCGCGGGTCGGTGTAGCTGAGGCTCAGGTCGTGGATGTACTGCCCGAACTGCCACTGGAACGAGCCCTTCTTGCACTCGCCGAACAGGTTGGGCTGATCGAATCCGATGAAGCCGCCGACGCCCGTGCCCTGGCCCACCGAGGCGCCGAAGTTCACGTTGCCGGTGCGCTTCTCCTTCACGTGGAAGATCAGGTCGATGTCGCCCTGGTCGTTCGCCGGACTCGTCGTCGGCGGCGGCATGTCCTGCTCGAAGAAGCCGAGGTTCGCGATGTTCCGGTAGCTCTGGATGAGCAGGTCGCGGTTGAAGACCTCGCCCGGCAGGATGGTCAACTGGTCGCGAATGCACGTCTCGTCGGTGACGTCGTTCCCGACGATGTCCACGCGATTCACGATCGCCGGCGTGCGCTCGTCGATCTCCCAGCGGAGATCGACCGTCGGCACCGAATCGGGCCCGACGCGCCGGCGATCCATGATCGGGTTCACCGACGCGTAGATGTAGCCTTCGTTGTTGTACGCCTCGATGACCTTGTCGGTCGCGGCGTTCCACGCGTTCTGGTTGAAGACGTCCTTCGGCTCGCCACCGTGCCCGAGGAGCCCCTTCACCGTTTCGCTGACGCTCTTCGGCTTGTCGCCGAACGGATAGAATTTGGCGATCTGCTCGTTCGAGAAGCGCTTGGCGCCGTTGACCTCGAAATCGCCGATGTGGTACTGCGGCCCCTCGCTCACCGTGAGCCGCACGAGCGCCTTGCCCTTGGCGCGATCGATGATCAGCGTGTCCTTCACGACCTGCATGTCGATGAAGCCGTGCGACGCGTACAGATCCGGGATCGTCTTGGCGAGATCCTCGTTGTACTTGTCCTGATCGAACTCGCCGTTGCGCCACCAGAAGAAGCCCTCGGGCTTCGTGCTGATCGCGTGCACGATCTCCTTCGCGGAGAGCGCCTTGTTGCCGACGATCTGGACGCCGGAGATCGCGAGCCGCCGCCCTTCGTCGACGTGGAACTCGAGCGTCGTCGCCTGCTGGTTGACGCTGTCCTTCACCGTGTCGACCGTGATCTTGGCGAGGTAGTAGCCCTCGGCCTGATACAGCGAATCGATCCGCGCGACGTCCCGCGCGACCTGCGCCGGATCGATCGGCTTGCCGATCAGCAGATCGACGCGGTCCTTCACCTGGCTCGGCGAGACGCGCTCGGCGCCGGTGACCTTGATGTCGCTGAGGACCGGCCGCTCGTGCAGCGTGAAGATGAGCACCGCCTTTCCGCCGGTGATCTCGCAACTCGTTCGGATGTCCGACTCGAACTGGTTGGTCGCGTACAGATCGCGGATCGCGCGGACCAGCGTGCGCTGATTGATCGCCGACTTGGGCGTGATGCCGACGTCGGCGCGGAGGACGTCGTCGGTCAGCCCCCGCTGCGCCGCATCGGGTGGTAGGCCGCGGAACGCCACGCTGTCCGGCGTGGCGCACGCACCGATGTTGGCTTCCTGCTGGGCGTGCGCGGTGGTCGCCGCCACTGCCAGCCCGAGGGCTGCGAGCACGAAACGCGTCTGTCGCATAGTCCGGAAATATACACAAAAGGCGGCCGGCGAGGTCCACAATGGAACCTGCCGGCCGCCTTCTTAACGAGTGCTTTACGCCTTGGTGCTGCTCGTCAGGACGCGGAAGTCGAGCCGCTCACCGTCGGGCGCGGCGTCGACCTCGAGCTCGTCGCCGCGGCTGAACTCGCCCATCAGGATCTTTTCCGAGAGCGGGTCCTCGATGAACTTCTGAATCGACCGCTTGAGCGGACGCGCCCCGTACTGCTCGTCGTAGCCGTGCTTCACCAGGAAGTCGGTGGC
Organism: Gemmatimonadaceae bacterium; assembly: GCA_035547615.1. GTDB lineage: Bacteria > Gemmatimonadota > Gemmatimonadetes > Gemmatimonadales > Gemmatimonadaceae > JAQBQB01. Next base: position 102,494 of record DASZUN010000070.1, read on the forward strand.
CGCGTCGGACAGCTTGAGCGTGAGCTCCTCCTCGGAGAGACGCTTCCGCACGTCCTTCAGCAGCACGTCGACGATCTGCGAGATGTGCTCGCGGTTGAGCGGGTGGAACACGATCGTGTCGTCCAGCCGGTTCAGGAACTCGGGGTTGAACACGTTCTTGAGCTCGTCCCGGACCTTCTCCGCGCGCCGCTCCCAGTTCTGCTTCTCGTCGCCGCTCGTGAAGCCCAGCGACTTGGTCTTCATCAGATCACGCGCCCCGACGTTCGAGGTCATGATCACGACGGTGTTCTTGAAGTCGATCACGCGGCCGTAGTTGTCGGTCAGGTGCCCTTCATCCAACACCTGCAGCAGGATGTTGAACACGTCCGGATGCGCCTTCTCGATCTCGTCGAGCAGGATCACCGAGTACGGCTTGCGCCGCACGGCCTTGGTCAGCGTGCCCGAGTCCTCGTAGCCCACGTAGCCCGGAGGGGCGCCGATGAGCCGCGACACGGAGAACTTCTCCATGTACTCGCTCATGTCCACGCGGATCAGCGCCGACTCGTCGGCGAACAGGAACTTCGCGAGCGCACGGGCGAGCTCCGTCTTTCCGACGCCGGTGGGCCCGGAGAAGACGAACGAACCGATGGGGCGCCGCGGATCCTTGAGGCCCGCGCGGCTCCGGCGAATCGCCTTCGAGATCGCGTTGATTGCCTCGTCCTGGCCGATCACCGTCTTGTGGAGCTCGTCCTCCATCCGCAGCAGCCGCGACGTCTCCGCTTCCTGCAGCCGCGTCACCGGAATCCCGGTCCAGCGGCTGACGATGAACGCGATTTCCTCTTCGCCGAGCACGGGACGATGCGACTGGCGCCGCGCCTCCCACTCGGATTGCTTCTGCTTGATGTTGGCCTGGATCTCCCGCTCCTTGTCGCGGAG
>DASZUN010000071.1:0-1584 GCA_035547615.1 Gemmatimonadaceae bacterium
CGTGATCCTGCTCGAGGTGGACGCGATCCGGCCATTGGACATCATCGCCCAGTTCACGCCCGACATTCACTACGCATGGCCCGCGGGACTCGGCGGCCAGTATCTCATCTGGGAACAGAACGCGCGCGCCTTTCTCTTTTCCGACGGTAAGCACGCGATCAACGCGTTCCTCGGCTCGCCCGCCGTCACGCAGGCATCGGACGTCCCCGCGCACATGCTCTCGGCCGATCGCCCGCGGCTCGTCCTCGGCGTCGGGAGCGGCACGGATCGCTACACCGCGCCGCGACTGGGCGAGCCGCCCGGACACACGGTCGACATCCACACGGCGTACATCCCCATCGTGCTCGCGGGCGGCGAGATGTCGCACGACTCCGCGCTCGCGCTCTACTCGCGGCTGATCGCGCCCGGCGCCGCCGAGCGTGAGTGGAAGCGCCGAGTGGCGCACGAGGACTCGGTGCGGAGCACCACGTTCGCGCTCCGGTCGCCCGACGCGCTGCTCAACCGCGCGGTGGAATACGCGAAGGTGAATCTCGACGAGTCGTACGTGTGCAATCCCGACCTGGGCTGCGGGCTCGTCGCAGGATATGGATTGTCCGGCGCGGCGAGCGATCGTCCGGGCTTCGGCTGGTTCTTCGGCGGCGACGCCTCGATCAATTCGTTCGCCATGACGGGCGCCGGACTCGGACCGCTCGTGCGGCGCGGCGCACTCGAGTTCTTCGCGAAGTACCAGCGCGCCGACGGCAAGATCACGCACGAGATCTCGCAAGGCGCGGGACACGTCGACTGGTTCAGCTACCCGTATCCGTACTACCACGGCGATACGACGCCGTTCTGGATCCTGGCCTGCGGCGAGTACTGGCGGCAGACGGCCGACACCGCGGTCGTGCGCGAGTTGTGGCCGAATCTGAAGAAGGCGTTCGAGTGGTCGCGGTCGACGGACACCAATGGCGACGGCCTGATGGAGAATCCATCCGCCGGCGCCGGCGCACTCGAGGTCGGCGATCTGCAGATCGGCATCCTGTCGGATATCTACATGAGCGGCGTCTGGGTGGCGTCGCTGGATCGCTTCGCGCGGATGGCCCGCATGATGGGCGAGCCGGCGCTCGCCGACTCCGCGCTCGCGATCCGCGCGCGAGCGATCCACACGATCGAGACGAAGCTCTGGATGCCGTCGCTCGCGCAGTACGCGTTCGCGCTGCTCCAGGACGGCTCCGTGAATCCGAATCTCACGGCATGGGCCGCGCCCGCGATGGCATTCGGCGAGCTCGATCCGGCGCACGGGTTCGCGATGTCGGAGAAGCTCGCGTCGAGTGCGATCACGACCGACTGGGGCGCGCGGCCGCTGAGCGCGGCGAGCACGTTGTTCGATCCGCTGCACTACAACAACGGCGCGGTGTGGCCGTTCGTGACGGGCTTCGTCTCGCTCGCCGAGTATCGGTATCACAATGCAGCCGCCGGCGAGTTTGCGCTGGATGCGGTCGCGCGCACCGGGTTCGACGAGTCGCTGGGCCGCAATCCCGAGGTGATCTCCGGGCGCCTGTACAAGCCGCTCGACACGGCGGTGCCGCAACAGTTCTTCGCGAC
>DASZUN010000072.1:0-9808 GCA_035547615.1 Gemmatimonadaceae bacterium
GGTGCTCTGGGATCGCGACAAGGTCGTGGCCGCGCTCGAGCGGGAGAACGACGAGATCCGGCGGCTGAAGGACGAGATCAGCCGCCACACGACGACGTCGACGTACTTCGCGCGGATGCAGCTCGGGCGGCTGATCGATTCGGCGATGGAGGAGCTGTCGAGCCGGTACGTGTCGGACATCCACGAGGCGTTGAAGGCGGTGGCGGTGGCGAGCCGGTCGAACAAGCCGATCGGCGACCGGATGATCCTGCACGCGGCGTTCCTGGTGGATCGGGCGCAGGAGCAGGCGTTCGACGAGCGGGTGAAGGAGACGAGCCGGAAGTACGAGGACGTGCTGGCGTTCAAGTACTCGGGCCCGTGGCCGCCGTACAACTTCGTCAACATCAAGCTCAAGCTCGAGAAGGCCGACTGACCGCGGGGCGCGCGGCTTGCACCCGCGCCCGCATCCATTTCCCGTCGGGGATCGCCATGCAAACGCGCGCACTCGGATCGCAGGGACTGATCGTCTCGGAGCTCGGACTCGGCTGCATGGGGATGTCCGAGTTCTACGCGGGGCGCGACGAGAAGGAATCGATCGCGACGATCCACCGAGCGATCGAGCTCGGCATCACGTTCTTCGACACGGCCGACATGTACGGCCCGTTCACCAACGAGATGCTCGTCGGCCGCGCGCTCCGCGATCGCCGCGACGCGGTGATCATCGCGACCAAGTTCGGTAACCAGCGGAGCCCCAGCGGCGAGTCGCTCGGCGTGAACGGCCGGCCGGAGTACGTGCGCGCGGCGTGCGACGCTTCCCTCGAACGTCTAGGGGTCGACCACATCGATCTGTATTACCAGCACCGCGTCGACCCCAAGACGCCGATCGAGGACACCGTCGGCGCGATGGCCGACCTGGTCGCGGCGGGCAAGGTGCGGTATCTCGGCCTCTCCGAGGCGGCGCCGCAGACGATCCGCCGCGCGCACGCCGTGCATCCAATCTCCGCGCTCCAGACCGAATACTCGCTCTGGAGCCGCGACCCCGAAGACGAGATCCTCCCCACCGTGCGCGAGCTCGGCATCGGCTTCGTCGCCTACAGCCCGCTCGGCCGCGGCTTTCTCACCGGCCGCTTTCGCGCGTTCGACGACCTGCCCGCCGACGACTATCGCCGCAATTCGCCGCGCTTTCAGGGCGAGAATTTCACGAAGAATCTCGCGCTCGTCGATCACATCCAGTCGGTCGCGAAGCAGAAGGGCTGCACGCCCTCGCAGCTCGCGCTCGCCTGGCTCCTGGCGCGCGGAGAGGATATCGTACCCATCCCCGGCACCAAGCAGCGCCGCTATCTCGAGGAGAACGTCGGCGCCGTGGACGTGCATCTCTCGGCCGAGGATCTCGCGCGCATCGACGCGATCGCGCCCAAGGGAGTCGCCGCGGGGACGCGCTACACCGAAGCCGGCATGAACACCGTCAATCGCTGATCGCCATGGGCCTGCTCTCCAACCTTCTCTTCTTCCCGGTCACCGGCCCCGTCGCGGGGATCAAGTGGTCGCTCGGGAAGGTGCAGAAGGTCGTGGAAGAGGAGCTCACCGACGACACGCCGATCAAGCAGGAGCTGATGGAGCTGCAGATGCAGCTCGAGCTCGGCGACATCGACGACGAGGAGTACGTGCGGCGCGAAGCGGACATCATGGCGCGGCTGCGCGAGGTGCGCGCCTGGCGCGAACGCCTCGGCAAGGCGACGAGCGGCGGCCCGGTGCGCGTCGCGCGCGACAGCGACGAGGAGTGAGCGCGCTCGACGCGCTGCTCGACCGTCTCCCGCGCACCACGCTCGTCGTCGGCAAGGGCGGCGTCGGCAAGACGACGGTCGCCTGCGGCATTGCCGCGCAGCTCGCGCGCCGGGGCCAGGGCACGCTGCTCCTCTCGACCGATCCCGCCGCCGCGCTCGCGAGCGTGCTTGGCGCGCCGGTTGGCGAACAGGCGACGTCGGTCGAAGCGCACCTCGACGCGCGCCAGCTCGACGCGTCGCGGCTGCGCGGCGAATTCCTCGCGCGCTGGCGCGACACGATCGCCGAGATCATCGATCGCGGCACGTACCTCGACCGCGGCGACGTCGACGGGCTCGTCGACGCGGCGCTCCCCGGCGCCGACGAGATCTTCGCCCTGCTCGCGCTCGCCGATCTTCTCGCCGCGCCGGGTCCGTACGAACGCATCGTCGTCGACACGGCGCCCACGGGACACACGCTGCGGCTGCTCGCGCTCCCCGACACGTTTCGTGCGCTCCTCTCGATGCTCGACCTCATGCAGGGGAAGCACCGGTTCATGGTGCGCGCGCTCACGCACCGCTATCGCCGCGACGCGGCCGACGATTTCCTCGACGACATGCGCGTGCGCATCGACGGTCTGCGCGCGGCGTTGGCCGATCCGGGCGCCGTCGCCGCGGTGGTGGTCGCGCGGGCTGAACCGGTGGTCGTCGTCGAGACGGCACGGTACGTCGAGCAGCTCCGTGCGCTCCGCGTGAGCATCGCCAGCCTGATCGTGAATCGCTACACCGCGTCGGGTGATCCCGCAACGCGCCGCGCCGACGCCGAGCTCGACGCGCGACTCGGCGAGATCGCGCACATCTGGATCCCGCGCGCGCCGGAGCCGCCGCGCGGACTCGCTGCCGTGTGTGCGCTCGTCGAGTCCATGCGCGACACACGGCCGGCCGATATTAGAGAATCGTCATTGGCCCGCGCTGCGGCCGATCGGGGAGCGGCGCCCGAGTCGCTCGTGCGCCGCCTGACCGTCGTCGCCGGCAAGGGCGGCGTGGGCAAGAGCACTGTCGCCTGCGCGCTGGCCGTGGCGGCGGCTGACCACGGCGACGGCGACGTGCTGCTCGTCTCGACCGATCCCGCGCCCTCGCTCGCCGACGCCCTCGGCGAGAGCGAGGCGCCGTGGGCGCACGACGACGTGGAGCACCGGCTCGCCACAGTGCCCGCGCTCGTCGTGCGGCAGATGGACGCAACCGCTGCGTTCGCGCGGCTCCGCGATGAATATCGGGAGCGGATCGACGCGCTGTTCGATTCGCTCGTCGGGCGCGGCGTAGACGTGGAGGCGGACCGCGCGATCGTGCGCGACCTGCTCGCGCTCGCGCCGCCGGGAATCGACGAGGTCTTCGCGCTCAGCATCCTCGGCGACGCGCTCGCCGACCGGCGGTTCGAGCGCATCATCGTCGATCCCGCGCCGACCGGCCACCTGCTACGACTGCTCGACATGCCCGCCATCGCGCTCGACTGGTCGCACCGCCTCATGCGCTTGATGCTGAAGTATCAGAAGGTAGTTGGATTGGGCGACAGCGCGCGGGAACTCCTCGAGTTCGCGAAGCGTACGCGAGCATTGAGCACCCTGCTCCACGACCGAGCCGAGTGCGGCGTGGTGATCGTCGCGCTCGACGAGCCCGTCGTGCGAAGCGAGACCGAACGGCTCGCCGCCGCCGTCCGCGCGCGCGGCCTGGATCTCGTGGCGGTGCTCTGGAATCGTCTCGAGCGCGATGCCGCCCCTCTTCCAGCGACGCTGGCCGCGAGGCAGTTTTTCGCGGACGAGGCGAGCCCGCCTCCTGTCGGAGCGCATTCGCTCCGGGCGTGGTCGCGCACGTGGCGCGAACACGTGACGACTTCGTGATCGCCCCATGGCCGCAACCACCGCAGATTCCCTCTGGTACGTGTACGGCGTCGTCCCGACGACGCTCGCGTCGAGCGCGTCGCCGGCGGGACTCGACGACGCCGGCGTGCACGTCGAAACGGACGGTCCGGTCGCGGCGCTCGTCTCCGTGCTCGACGCGGCCTCGTACGCGCCCGAGCGGGTCGAGGCGGCGAGCGGCGACGTGGAGTGGCTGAGTCCACGCGCCGTCGCGCACGACATGGTGCTCACGTGGGCGAGCGATCAGGGGCCGGTGATTCCGATGCCGATGTTCTCGATGTTCAGCAGCCGCGACGCGGTGCACGCGATGCTGCGCGAACGGGCACCGCGGCTGGCCGACACGCTCGCGCGCATCGGGCGCGGGCGCGAGTACGCGCTCCGCGTGTATCGAATCGACGGCGAGCTGCTCGGCGCGATCGCGACGATGAGCCCGCGGCTCCGCGAGCTCGCCGACAGCGCCGCGACGGCATCCCCCGGACAGCGCTATCTCCTGGAGCGCAAGATCGAGGCGGAGAAGAAGACCGAGGTGCGCGCCGTGACGCAGCAGGTCGTGGACGAGATCGTTGGAGCGCTCGCGGCGCACGCGCTCGAGTCGGCGCGCTCGCCGATCCCCCGCCTGGCCGATGCGGACGCCGCGGCACGCGGCGCGATGGTGCTGAACGCGGCGTTTCTCGTCGCGCCGGCGGCGCTGGCGGAGTTTCAGAGAACGCTCACCGACTTCGTCGAACGCTACGACGGCAAGGGCTTCCGCTTCGATTTCACCGGTCCGTGGCCGGCCTATCATTTCGCCGGCGAGGCCGCCCATGCGGGATGACCTCGACGAGATCGACACCGAGCAGCTCGTGCTCGGCGACCTGCTCAACCACGTGCTCGACAAGGGCGTCGTCATCAGCGGCACGGTGACGATCTCGATCGCCGACATCGATCTGCTGATGCTCGACCTGCGGCTCCTGCTGACGTCGATCGAGACGTCGATCCGTCATGGGATCGAGGATACGACGCGTCAGCTCGCGGACGCGAAGCGCGGCGGCAGCGAGGGCGGGACCCGGTGATGACGACGCATCTCTACTGTATTCTGCCGCACGTCATCCGCGGCGGGTTGCCCCCGGGGCTCCTCGGCCTCGGCGGCGCGCGCGTACGTGCACTCGTGGTGGGCGAGCTGGTCGCGTGGGTGAGCGACGCGGAGCGCGAGCGTGGAGCGCTGATGGAGGAGGTTCGCGCGCACGACGCCGTCGTCGAAGCGGCGCTCTCCAGCGGCGCGACGCCGATGCCCGCGCGGTTCGGCCAGACGTTCGCCGACGACGACGCGTGTTCCCAGGCGCTCTCGCGCCGTGCCGCCTCGCTCGAGTCGGCGCTGCAAGCCGTACAGGGCTGCATCGAGATGACGCTGATCATCACGCCGTCGACCAGACGCATGCTTCGCGAGCTCGAGCCCGTGGTACCACAGATGTTGGAGCCGGGCGCGCCCGGTGCAGGCCGTCAGTATCTCGAGACCCTGCGGGCGCGGGAAGCATCGTCCGGAACCGTCGAGCGGCTGGCGCGAGAGCTCGCCTCGCGCCTCGAGACCGCCGTCGGCCCCCTGCTCCGAAAGAAGGCGAGTCCGCGGTCGGTCGTTCGCATGCCGATGCTCACGCTGTCGCATCTGATCGACCGCGACGACGTGGACGCGTACAGGGAGGCGCTCTCCGCTGTCGCCGCCGGTCCAGAGCTTCGGTTCCTCGTCGTTGGCCCCCGCGCGCCGTACAGCTTCTGCGGGTTGGACGCGGGTCCGGCCGGTGCCCACGGCATGAATCTGGCGGACTGATCCATGACCGACGCTGAAGAATTGTCGCGAGACGACGCGGCGGACGACGAAACGACCGCCGCGCTGCAGGCGATCGCGCGCGCGCTGCCCGATCGCATCAACGCCGACCCGGAGCACGTCGAGCAAGGTCTTGCGCGACTCGTGCTGACGGTGATAGAACTGCTCAGGCACGTGCTCGAACATCAGGCGATTCGCCGAATGGACGGCGGCACGTTGTCGGACGAGGAAGTGGAACGGCTCGGCCTGGCGCTGCTGAAGCTCAACGCCCGCATGGACGAGCTGAAATCGGTATTTGGGTTGACGGATGAGGATCTCAACATCGACCTCGGACCGCTGGGCCGGTTGCGCTGACCGGTCGCGCGAGATGGAGCTTTGATTGCCTGAGTTCGTGAATCCCACGCGCACGCACGGTCTGGTCGACATTCTCGACCGAGTCCTCGACAAGGGCTTGGTCATCGCGGGCGACATCAAGATCAATCTGGCCAACGTCGAGCTGCTCACCATCCAGGTGCGGCTCCTCGTCTGCTCGATCGACAAGGCCGAGCAGATCGGCCTGAACTGGTGGCGCCACGATCCGCGGCTCAGCTCGAGCGGAGCGTCGGCCGGCCGGGTCGGCGACGGATCCGATCTCGACGCGCGCCTGTCGCGCATCGAGCAGCAGTTATCGCAGCTCGCCGGGGCGGCGCGGCCGCCCCGATCGCACACGTAACGCCGCCATCACCGCAGGAGCCGCCTCGCGCGGCCTCGTACCTCAGCCCCCAAGGACGGGATAATCATGGCTGTCGAACGCACACCGAGTGGCAGTTCACTCATCGATGTCCTCGATCGCGTACTGGACAAAGGCATCGTCATCGATGCGTGGGTGCGCGTCTCCCTCGTCGGTATCGACCTGGTGACCGTGGAAGCCCGCGTCGTCGTGGCGTCGATCGATACGTACCTGAAATACTCCGAAGCGGTCGGCATCACGGCCCCGGTCTCGCGCCCGCGCGAGGTGGGGGCGGGGGACGAGCTCGAGCGCATGCAGCGCGAGAACGCGGAGCTCCGCCGGCAGCTCGAACGCAACAGGGACAAAAAGGACTGACGCCGCATGGCAGTGCTCGGAGACCGCGGAGTCGCCGGTCTCCTCTCCGCTCTGGCGGAAGCGCCGGACGTATCGTCGGCCGCTTCCTTCCTGCTGGCGCAACTCGCCGATCTGACGGGAGCGACGCGCGGCATGCTGCTGCGCGTCCACCCCTCCCAGGATCACCTCACGGGCGTCGCCTCGATCGGCATTGACGTGGATGTGCCGGCGGTGCACGTCCCGCTCGGCGACCTCTCGAGCCCGCTCATCGTCAGCGCGTTGTCGCTCTCCGTCGTCCGTGGCGATGGAGCGGTCGGCCCCCGGCCGCTCGCCGGCTTCTCGAGCTGGACGATCCTTCCACTCTCGCAGCCCCGCTTCCGCGGCGCGCCGGAGACGCTCGGCGGCGCGCGCGCCGGGGAGCTGCTCGACGCGGAGCGGATCGCGATCATCACCACCGCGCCGCCGCGGCCGGGCATCGTTCCCGCCGGCGCGGTGCTCCTCGACCGCAAGCTCGAGGGCGAATCGCTCGACGAAGCGATCGAGCTGGCGTCGCTCGCCAGCCCGGTGCTCGCCCGCCTCGCCGCGCTCGAGGACGCGCGCGAGCTCGCCGACCGACTCGGCCAGCAGCGCGAGCGGCTCACGCTCATGGTCGACTCGCTGCCCGACCCGGTAGTGATCACCAACGCGGTGAACGACATCATCACGCAGAACCAGCGCGCCGAACGCCTGCTCCACGTGCGGGACGACGATTCGCCCGGACGCCGGCGCGCCATCGAGCTCAACAACCTGCTGTTCACGTCGTTCCTGTCGAAGGCGGCGATGACGGGCGGGCATCAGTCCGGCCCGCGCGAGCTCAACCTGGTCGATCCGGACGAAGGCAACGACCTCCTGTTCGAGGTGCTGGCGCATCCGCTCGGGGAGCGCGTTGGGCCGGAGGACGCCGTGCTCTCGGTGCTGCGCGACGTCACCGACCTCCGCCGCGCCGCCAACGAGCTCGAGCGTCAGGTGCAGCGCGTGCGTCAGGCCGAGATCACCGTGCGCGGCGAGCGCGACCGCCTCAATCTCGTCCTCAAGAACGTCGCCGATCCGATCCTCGTGACCGACGAGCGGTCGAACATCATCCTGATGAACGACCAGGCCGAGCAGCTATTCCAGATCTCTGAATCCGAGCCGCGCTCGCGCCGCGAGGTGAGCGCCGTGCGGGGGAACGACACCAAGTTCACGTCGTTCATCTCCGAGTTCGCGCTGCTCGACGACGATGCGCGCCGCGAGCGCATGTCGCTGACCCAGCCCGGCACTGGCATGGAGCTCCCCGTCGAGGTCGTCTCGGGCAAGGTCAAGAACGAGCGCGGCGAGCCGATCGCGATCGTCTCCGTGCTGCACGACCTCACGAAGCAGGTGGAGAACGAGCGCCTGTACGAGGCGCTCAAGCGGCTCAACAGCGAGCTCGAGGAGCGCGTCCGCGAGGCGACGGCTGATCTCGCCGAGCAGAACGCGCGACTCCAATGGCAGTCGCAGGAAGTCGAGCGCGCCAACAAGCTCAAGTCGGAATTTCTGGCGAGCATGTCGCACGAGCTGCGCACGCCGATCAACGCGCTGATCGGCTACACGGCGCTTCTCCTCGACGGCGTGCTCGGCGACGTGAACACGCGCCAGGGCGACGCGCTCAAGCGCAGCCGCTCCGCCGCCGAGCACCTGCTGGCGCTCATCAACGACATTCTCGACCTGGCCAAGATCGAGGCCGGCAAGATGCCGCTCCACCTCGAGGACGTCTCGCTGCGCGAGGTCACGCTCGAGGTGACGCAGCAGATCGAGCCGATGGTGCGCAAGAAGCAGCTCGACTTCGAGATCGACGTCTCATCCGATTGCCCGGTCATCTACTCGGATCGCACGAAGATCAAGCAGGTGCTGCTCAACCTGCTGTCGAACGCGGTCAAGTTCACCAACCGCGGCGGGATCTCGGTGAAAGCGCAGCCCTCGACCGGCGGCGTGCGCATCGACGTCGTGGACACCGGAATCGGCATTCGGCAATCCGACCTGCAGGCCATCTGGGAAGACTTCCGCCAGGTCGACCAGTCGCGCACGCGAGAGTTCGGCGGCACGGGGCTGGGCCTGAGCATCACGCGGAAGCTGCTCGAGCGGCTGGGCGGCTCGGTATCCGCGCAGAGCATCTACGGCGAAGGCAGTACCTTCACCGTGTATCTGCCCGTTCGCGCGCCCTCGGGCAGCCCGCTCGAGACCAGCGCGAGCAGCGCCGAGGCCTGACCGGCGCCGCCGAAACCCGGCGGCGCGGCGGGGGTAGCATCGCAGGTCCGGTGTTATGCACGTGACCGGACCCAACTCTTCCGACTGATGCGACCTATGCATAACTCGTCCAAGCTCGGCGCCGCCGGCGCGCTCCGCGTGTCGATGCTCGGCATCCTCATGCTCTCGGCGGCCTGCCGAGACAAGCAGTCGGCTCCGCGGTCGGACTCCGATCTCGCGCGCGACCTGGCACTTGCCGGCGCGCCGACGGTGCAGCAGCCGACCACGTTTCAGGACACGGCCGTTGCGCCAGCGCCCGCCCCCGCATCCGCCGCGAAGAACGATGCGCCCGCGCCCAAGCGCTCCAGGGCGGCCGAACGCCCGCAGCCGCGCGTCGAGGCTCCACGCCCCGTGACGCACGCACCCGCACCGCAGCCGGTGCAGGCGCCCGCTCCGGCGCCAGCGCCAGCCCCGCAGCAGCAGGCGGCGCCCGCGCGCGGCGAGATCGGTGCCGGAACCTCGCTCGCGCTCACGACGAGCAACAAGGTGTGCACCGCGACCAACCTGCCCGGCGACAAGATCGTGGCGACGGTGAACTCGGACGTCACCGGATCGAACGGTGCGGTGATTCCCGCGGGGGCGTCCGTCGTGCTCGAGGTTGCTTCAGAGAATTCAGGACAGAATGGTCAGGATGCGCAGATCACCTTCCGCGTGCGCTCCATCCTCGTGAACGACAAGACGTACACCGCGCCCGGCGACGTCACGACGATGACTCCTCTCGAGCGCACGAAAGAGGCGGGCGATCCGAACGCCGACAAGAAGAAAGTGATCGGCGGCGCGATCGCGGGCGCGCTCCTCGGCCAGATTCTTGGCCACAACACCAAAGGGACCGTGATCGGCGCGGCCGCCGGTGCCGCGGCGGGTGCGGCCGCGGCGCACGCGAGCCAGAAATGGGAAGGCTGCCTGCCTGCCGGCGCCGCGCTCAAGCTCGTGTTGAACGGGCCGGTGGTGATGTAACAACCCGGTGGGCGCCGATGCGCTTGAC
>DASZUN010000073.1:0-16029 GCA_035547615.1 Gemmatimonadaceae bacterium
CGTGGGGGCCCGGAGCTACTATGGGCGGGACTGGCTGCTGTACCATCACCTGCGCGGGCTGATCGCGCTCACGCGGCGCGATACCGCAACCGCGGTTCGCGAACTCTCGCAGGCGCGCTGGGGCGTGGCGGGATGGACGGAAACGGTGGCCCTGCTCGCGCGCATCCGTCTCGCCCACGGCGATGCCGCGGGCGCGATCACGGTGCTTCGCGACGCGTACCACGGGCCTCTCGACGCCATGGGCCGGTACGTCACGCGCACGGAGCTCGACGCGCTGATGGCGCAGGCGTTCGCGCGCGGCGGATCCGCGGACAGCGCCGCGGTGTATGCCGCGCGGGTGCGCGCGGCTTGGCAGGACGCCGATCCGGAGGTCCGCCGGGTATGGCCGGGACCGTGATCGGGCGGCGAACGGCGTGGCGCGAAAGCATCTAATCGCCAATACCATAACAGCTTGTCCGTTTGACAGGGCCCGGCGAGCCCGCTAAGTTCGCGCCGATTGTCGCAGGGCGGCGCCGCTCTCGCCCGTGGATGTTCGTTTCCGCCCTCTCGCCTCGCTCACGTGACCACGACCACCGCCGATTTCCTGGCCACCGTCCCGCTCTTCAGCGGCCTCGACCGCGCAGAGCTCCAGCGCTTCGCCGACCTCACGCGCGAGAAATTCTATCCGCGCGGCAGCGTCATTCTCTTCGAGAACGATCCCGGTGATTCGCTCTTCGTGGTCCGGCAGGGCCGGGTGAAGGTGGTGCTGATCGGCGAGGACGGCCGCGAGGTGATCCTGGGCGTCCTCGGGGTGAGCGAGCACTTCGGCGAGCTCTCGCTGATCGACGACCGCCCGCGCTCGGCGCACGTGATCGCGATGGAGGACTCGCACCTGCTCGTGCTGCGGCGCGAAGACTTCCGCCGGCGCGTCGAGTCGTCGCCCGCGGTCGCGTGGTCGCTGCTCACGGAGCTCTCGCGCCGGCTGCGGCGCGCCGACGAGAAGATCGGCGGCCTCGTGCTGCTCGACGTGCCTGGCCGCATCGCGCGCCTGCTGCTCGATCTCGCCGAAGAAGCGGGCAGCGACACGATCGAGAAGCCGCTCACGCACCAGACGATCGCGCAGATGATCGGCGCCAGCCGCGAGACCGTCTCGCGCGCGATGAAGGATTTCCAGGACGCGAACTGGGTGAGCGTGGAACGGCGCCGCATCTCGATCGCGGACCGGCCGGCACTCGAGCAGCGTGCCCAGGCCAAGCTGTAGCGCGCGTGTGACCCGCGTCACACCGCACCCGTGACTCCCTTCCTAGCGATTTCCGCCCCCCAACCGTCAGTTTGTCGCTGAGCGCTGAGGCGCCTCGTTCATGACTTTGCGATTGCGGTTCTGGGGGACGCGCGGCTCCGTGCCGGCCCCCGGGCCCCGGACGGTTCGGTACGGCGGCAACACGCCCTGCCTGGAGGTGCGGACAGACACTGGTGCGCTGGTCATTCTCGATGCGGGGACGGGGATTCGCGAGCTCGGTCGCTCGCTCGTCGCGGACGGCGACGGGATCTCCGCCGAGATCTTTCTGACCCACGCGCACTGGGACCACATTCAGGGCATTCCGTTCTTCGCGCCGATTTTCCGGCCGGGGAACCGCTTCACGATCTGGGGATCGAAGGCGCTGGAGACGAGCATCGATCGGGTGATCCGGGATCAGATGGCGCCCGTGGTCTTTCCGGTCGGGTTCGACGAGCTGCAGGCGCGGGTCGAGTTTCGCGAGATCGCGGTCGAGGAACGGACCGGCGACGGCTACGTCGTGAGCTCGTTCGCGGTGCAGCACCCGGGCGGCGCGCTCGGCTATCGTTTCACCGACGCGTCGCAGCCGAAACGGTCGTTCGTGTACATCTCGGACAACGAGCTGGGCGCGAGCGAGGGCTACGGGAGCGGCGCCGGATGGCGGGAGGCGCTGGTGGCGTTCGTGCGCGGGGCCTCGCTGCTCGTGCACGACGCGACGTATACGACGGATGAATACGCGCAGCACCGCGGCTGGGGACATTCGACGTTCGAGGACGCGGTGATGCTCGCGCTCGATGCGGGGGTGCAGCGGCTGGTGCTGTACCACCACAAGCCCGAGCGGTCGGACGACGACATCGACGCCTGTGTGGCGGCCTGCCGCGCGCTGGTCGCGCGGCGCGGCGAGACCCTCGAGGTCACCGCGGCCGCCGAAGGGATGACGCTGGAAGTTTAGCATTTCATAAAGTGTCTCAGGAGGAGACCATGTTGCGTTCGCTGTCGAATGCTGCTCGCCTCGCCGCCGCGGCCGCCGTGCTCGCGCTGCCGGCCGTCGCGCGCGCCCAGGCCGACACCCGGCCCGTCGTCGCCGTCCTGCCGTTCGACAACAACTCGATCGGGAAGGACCACGCCGATTACGACGGGGTCGGCAAGGGCATTCAGGATCTGCTCATCACGGATATGGCGAGCAACGCCAGGATCCGCCTCGTCGACCGCGAGCGCATCCAGAAGGTCCTCGACGAGCAAGGGATGGTGAAGGCGGGCCAGATCGACGAGGCCACCGCCGTGAAGCTCGGCAAGCTGCTCGGCGCCCAGTACTTCGTCTGGGGCGGCTTTCTCGCCGACGCCAAGGGCAACATGGTCATCACGGCGCACGCGACGAGCGGCCAGTCGGGCCAAATCAGCAACCCGATCAAGATCCAGCACAAGACCGACGACGCGCTCTCGCTCATCAACGAGTTGAGCGAGAAGATGAACGGCGAGATCAAGCTCCCGCCGATGCAGGGCCGCATGGGCGACGCCGGCAACATGGGCGGCGCGAAGAGCCCGCCCACGCAGAACGGCGCCGTGCAGCAGCAGAGCAAGAGCGCGCCGGCGGACGTCGACTTCGCCCGTCCCGTGAAGAAGGCCGCGTCGATGCACATCAAGCTCGACATCGCGACCATGAAGGTCTACTCGAACGCGCTCGACGAGATGGACAAGAAGAACAACGCCAAGGCCGTCGCGCTGTTCAAGCAGGTCACGCAGAAGTACCCCGAGTTCGAGCCCGCGCTGAACAACCTCGAGAAGCTCGGCGCGAACGCGAGCTGATCCCGCACCGCGCGAGCTTCGAACACACACACCGGCGCCGAAACGGCGCCGGTTTGTTTCGTTCAGCGCGTGCGCTCGAGTGCACGGCCGACCACCACGGTGATGTTGTCGCTGCCCCCGCGATGCAGGGCGAGCTCCACGAGCGCGCGGCACGCGTGCTCGGCGCTCGTCATCGCGTCGAGGTGCGCGGCGATCTCGTCGTCCGTCACGTGCTTGGTGAGCCCATCCGAGCAGACGAGGATCACCGTGCCGCGCTTCCGCACGTCCACGTGCGTCACGACGGGCATCGCCTCGTCGGCGCCGATCGCGCTCGAGAGCACGTTGCTGAGCGGCGACGCCGAGGCCTGTGCCGGCGAGAGCACGCCCTGGTCGACCAGATCCTGCGCGACGGTCTGGTCGCGGGAGACCTGCCGCAGTCGCCCGTCGCCGAACACATAGCAGCGGCTGTCGCCCACCTGGAGCACGTAGAGCCACGGCCAGATCACGAGCCCGAGCGTCAGCGTGGTCGCGCCGCCTTGGCCGCCGACCCGCCGTGCCCGGTCGGCGCGCACCACCTCGTGCGCCTCGAGCGCGGCGCGGCGCAGCTCATCGAGGAACTCGTGCTCGTCGACCGAGCCCCCCGCCGCGTGATAGCAGCGGAGCGCGGAGCTCACGTACCGCGTGACTGTCTGCGTGGCCACGCGACTCGCGTCGGCGCCGCCCGCGAGGCCGCCGACACCGTCCGCGACGAGCATCAGCGTGGCGAGGCGCTGACCGCGCATCGGCAGCGTGTCGAGATCGTTCAGGCTCGTCCACCGCACGAGCACCTGCGGGTGGACGGTGCACACGAGGAACTGATCCTGGTTGTCCGGCCGCACCTTACCCGGATGCGTCATGCCGAACAGGTCCAGCTCCTCGTCGGTCGGCCGCGGCCCGAGCGTCGCGTGCTCCGGAACGGCACTCCTCGATTCTGCAGTCATCGTCCGCGGCGGCTCTCGTGGGGATCGTGATTAACCATGCGTCGTTTGCGCGCGTGATGGAAGTCACACGCGGTATTCCCGACTGACTGGCCAGCCCGCCACCCATAGTCTACGTTTGTGCGCGATGACCGGCCGCCCCCGCCCCCGCCAGATTCCCGCCGTCCCCGTCCGCGCTCACGCATCGTGAAACCGCTGCTGATCGCCGCCGTTGGCCGTACGATCTCGTCGGCCCCGCTCGGGCGACGGGAAGACGACGTCGAGCTGCGCCGCGTGCCGGCGCTTCCCACGCCATCGAGTATCGATCCCAGCCGGCCGACGGTGATCGTGCTCGACCGTGCACTGCTCCACAGCGCGGACGCCGAGCAGGTGCGGGAGCTGTCTCGCGTGGCGGCGCTGGTGGGGTTGGGCGAGGCCGATGACGCGGAGCCGCCCGCCGATTTCCCCGTCGAATTGCTCACGGGATACCTCCCGGGCAGCGCCGCCGTGGGCACCACGCTCGCGATGCTGCGCGGCGGCTTTCGCCACGCCGCCGCGATGGTCGCGCAGCGGCGCGCCGAAGCCGAGCAGGAGCTTCGCCATCGCGAGCTCCGGGAGCTCACGAACGTCGGCGTCGCGCTGTCGACCGAGCGCGATCTGCTCACGCTGCTCGAGATGATCCTCACGCAGGCGCGGCGGATCACGACGAGCGACGCCGGGTCGATCTACCTCACCGAGCGCACGACCGACGGCGCGCCCGCGACGACGCTTCGGTTCAAGCTCACGCAGAACCATTCGCTCCCGGCGCTGCCGTTCACGGAATTCACGGTGCCCGTGGACCACACGAGCCTCTCGGGCTACGCCGCGGCAACGGGCGAGCCGCTCGTCATCGCGGACGTCTATCTGCTGCCGGACAACGTCTCGTACAAGCAGAATCGCAGCTTCGACGAGAAGTTCGGCTACCGCACCAAGTCGATGCTCGTGATCCCGATGAAGACCCACCGGGACGAGATCATCGGCGTGCTGCAGCTGATCAATCGCAAGCGCGACCCCGAGGCTCGGCTCTCGTCGCCCGACGTGGTGGACCGCGAGGTGCTGACCTACGACCAGCACGCCGTGGAGCTGGTGAGCGCGCTCGCGTCGCAGGCGGCCGTCGCGATCGAGAACAGCCGCCTCTACGAGGACATCGAGCGCCTGTTCGAGGGGTTCGTCACCGCGGCGGTCACCGCCATCGAATCGCGCGACCCGACCACGTCGGGCCATTCGGGGCGCGTCGCCACGCTCACCGTGGGCCTCGCCGAGGCGATCGACCGCGGCGGCGAGGGGCCATACCGCGACGTCCGCTTCACGCGCGAGCAGCTCCGCGAGTTGCGCTACGCCGGCCTGCTGCACGACTTCGGCAAGGTGGGTGTTAGAGAACAGGTATTAGTAAAAGAGAAAAAGCTCTACCCCAAGGATCTCGACATCATCCGGCAGCGGTTCGCGTATCTGCGGCAGTCCGCGGAGCTGAGCTTCGAGCGCGAGCGCGCGGACGTCCTCCTCGCCGCGGGGCGCACCGGCTACGACGAGGCGATCGAGCGGCTGGTGTGCGATCGGCAGGCCGCGCGCGACCGGCTGCACCGCTACCTCGACGCGATCGTCAAGGCCAACGAGCCGACGATCCTGCCGGAGGGCAGCTTCGAGGAGCTCACCGAGATCAACCGCGCGACGTACGTCGATTTCGACGGCGTGGAGAAGCCGCTGCTCCGCGACGACGAGCTGCAGTTCCTCATCATCCGCAAGGGGAACCTGGACGAGCGCGAGCGGCGCGAGATCGAGTCGCACGTCACGCACACGTACCGCTTCCTCGAGCAGATCCCGTGGACGCGCGAGCTCCGCGGCATCCCCGAGATCGCCTACGGCCATCACGAAAAGCTCAACGGCCGCGGCTATCCCCGCCGGATCGGCGCCGACGCGATCTCGGTGCAGACGCGCATGATGACGATCTCCGACATCTTCGACGCGCTCACCGCCAAGGACCGGCCGTACAAACGCGCCGTGCCGTGGGAGCGCGCGCTCGACATCCTGCACATGGAAGCCCGGGACGGGATGCTCGATCCCGACCTCCTCAAGAGCTTCGTCGAGGCGCGCGTGTTCGAGTCGGTGCTGCGGAGCTGACGCGCACCGGTGCTCCGCTTCGCGCCACTCGGCGACCATGCGATCGTCATCACGCTCGGCGATTCGATCGACGAGGACACGCACCGCCGCGTGCGGGCCGTCTCGGCGCGGCTTGATGAAACGCACATACCAGGCCTCGTAGACCAGGCGCCCGCGTTCGCCAGCGTCGTCGTGCACTACGATCCCGCGCTGGTCGGCGGCGATGCGCGCCGGCTGCCGTACGACCGGATGCACGCCGCGCTGGAGGCGGCGTGCGCCGATCTCGCGCACGCGCACCTCCCGCCGCCGCGGATCGTCGAAATCCCCGTCTGCTACGGCGGCGCCTTCGGCCCCGACCTGGACGACGTCGCCGAGCGGCACGGACTCGGGACGGACGACGTCGTCGCGATCCACACGAGCGGGGAGTATCTGGTGTACATGGTGGGATTCATGCCGGGCTTCGCCTATCTGGGCGGCCTGGACGAACGCATAGCCACGCCGCGGCGGCGCTCCCCGCGCACTGCCGTTCCCGCCGGCACGGTCGGCATCGGCGGGCAGCAAACCGGCGTGTATCCCCTCGTGTCGCCGGGCGGATGGAACCTGATCGGGCGCACGCCGCTCCGCATCTTCGACCCGGCCCGCGACGAGCCGACGCTGCTCGCCACCGGCGACCGGGTCCGGTTCCGTGCCATCCCGCTCGACGAATACCAGGGCTGGCCGTCGTGACGGCTCGCGTGCTGTCGAGCGGGCTGCTCACGACGGTCCAGGACCTCGGCCGCCCAGGGCGTCAGCGGGATGGCATCCCGGTGAGCGGCGCGATGGACCACGCCGCGCTCCGCATTGCCAACCTGCTGGTCGGCAACGGCGAGGACGGCGCGGCGCTCGAGGGAACGCTCATCGGGCCGGCTTTAGAGTTTGCTGAACCCGCGCTCGTCGCGATCGCCGGCGCCGACTTCGACGCCACGATCGGCGAGCAGCCGGTCCCGGCCTGGCACGCCGTGTACGTGCCGCGCGGCGCCACCCTGCGCGTCGGGGCGCACGGCGCGGGCTGCCGTCCGTACGTCGCGATCGCCGGCGGGATCGACGTGCCGAGCGTGTTCGGCAGCCGGAGCACGTACGTGCGCGCGGCGTTCGGCGGGCTCGAGGGCCGCGCGCTGCGTGCCGGCGACGTGCTGCACCGCGGCGCGCCGAGCGACCTGTCGTGCGCCATTCAACGCGAGCTCTCGGCGGACGCGGACCGCGTCGGCATCGCGCGCTGGACGATCGGCGCGCC
Source organism: Gemmatimonadaceae bacterium (assembly GCA_035547615.1). Classification (GTDB taxonomy): domain Bacteria; phylum Gemmatimonadota; class Gemmatimonadetes; order Gemmatimonadales; family Gemmatimonadaceae; genus JAQBQB01. Next base: position 7,406 of record DASZUN010000073.1, read on the forward strand.
AGTGCGGCCGCACTACTCGGCGGATCCCATCGTGCGCGTGGTCGAGGGGGCGCAGACGCACGAGCTCACGGACGAGTCGCGGGCGCGGCTCTTCGGCGAGCGCTTTCGCGTGTCGGCGAGCTCGGATCGCATGGGCTATCGGCTGGAAGACGTGAAGCTCGCGTTGAAGCACCCGATCGAGATGCTCTCGGAGGGCGTCGCGTTCGGCACGATTCAACTTCCGCCGGGCGGCGCCCCGATCGTGCTGATGGCCGACCGCCAGACGACGGGCGGCTATCCGCGGATCGGCGAAGTCGCGAGCGTCGACCTGCCGCTCATCGCACAGCTCAAGCCCGGCGATCGCGTCCGGTTCCGGCTCATCTCGCTCGCCGACGCGCAGCGGCTGTACCTTGCCCGCGAAGCGGACCTGACCCAGGCGCGCGCGGCCATCGCGCTGCGCTACTCCCGAGGACGATCATGAGCGATCGCATCGATCTGAACTGCGATATGGGCGAGAGCTTCGGCACGTACACGCTGGGCGCCGACGACGCGGTGTTCCCGTTCATCACGTCGGCGAACGTCGCCTGCGGCTTTCACGGCGGCGATCCCGCCGTGATGCGCACGTCGATCGCGCGCGCGATGGAGCACGGCGTGGCGGTGGGCGCGCACCCCGGCTTTCCGGATCTCATCGGCTTCGGCCGGCGGAACATGGATGCGACGCCGCAGGAGATCTACGACATGGTCGTGTATCAGATCGGCGCGCTCGCCGCGTTCGCGCGTGCCGCCGGCGCAACGCTGCAGCACGTGAAGGCGCACGGAGCGCTGTACAACATGGCCGCGGTGAGCGCGCCGTACTCCGAGGCGATCGCGCACGCCGTTCGCGACGTCGATCGCGCGCTGATCCTGTTCGGGCTGCCCGGAAGCCACCTGATCGGCGAAGGGCGCAAGGCGGGGCTCCGCACGGCCTCCGAGGTGTTCGCCGATCGCAACTACATGCCCGACGGCTCGCTCGTGTCGCGGCGCCGGCCGGACGCGCAGGTCCACGATGCGGACGACGCGGTCCGCCGCGTGATCCGCATGGTGCGCGAGAAGACGGTGCGCGCGATCGACGGACACGACATCGCGATCGAAGCCGACACCGTCTGCATTCACGGCGACGGGCCGCACGCCGCGGAATTCGCGCAGCGGCTCCGGCGGGATCTCGAGGCGGCGGGGATCAGCGTGCGGCCGCTGGGCCGCGCGACCGCCTGAGCGTCAGAACCGGATTTCCTTCCCGTCCTCGGCCGACTTGTAGATCGTCTCGAGCACGCGGTGCAGCCGCACCTGGTCGGTCGGCGGCTCGTACGGCGCTTCGCCGTTGACCGTCGCCACGAAGTGCGCGAGCTCGGCGCGATACGACTGGATGAACGCGCTCTCGCGGCCCGCCGCGCCGGACGGAGAGACGTCGGTGGGCCGGCCGTTCAGCTCCTTGACGACGCGAAGCGGCGCCAGGCGCGCGCTGCCGCGCGTCGCCAGCACCTCGAACCACGAGCGCTCTTCCTCGCCCACGTACGCGGACGAGACGTCGAACAGGAACGAGGTGCCGTTCGCGCACTCGAGCTGGGCCACCATCCCCTCCTCCACCGCCGACGCGCCGCGGCCGCGATCCATGTGCGCCGTCACGCGCACGGGATCCGGGAAATCGGCCAGCCAGAGGGCGAGGTCCAGGAGCGGCGTGCCATGATCGAGGAACGCGCCCCCGCCGGATTCCGCGCGTCGCGTGCGCCAGCCGCCTTCCGTCGAATGCTTGAAGTGGTACGAGCCCGCACGCACGCCGGTGATGCGGCCCAGCTCACCGCCGGCGATGAAGCGGCTGAGCGCCTGCACGTCGGTGCGATAGCGGTGATTGTTCGCCACGGCGACGATCCGGTCCGCGCGCTGCGCCGCGGCGAGAATGCGCTCCACCCCGCGCGTCGTGAGCGCGAGCGGCCGCTCGCAGAGCACGTGCACCTTGGAGGCGATCGCCGCGAGCACGTGCGGCTCGTGCAGGTGGTTCGGCGTGGCGACGACGATCGCATCCAGCTCGTCGGCCTCGAGCAGATCCTCGATGTCGGTGAACGTGTCGGGGATGCCGAACCGGTCGGCGAGCGCCCGCGCCTTCGGCCGGTCGTTGTCGCAGATCGCGACGAGCTGCGCACCGCGCATCTTCGACAGCACCGGCAAGTGCGCCATCTGCGCGATCGCGCCCGCGCCAACCACTCCGATCCGAACGTGCTCTTTCATCGACTCGTATCTCCCCCGCCGGTGTTCGTGCCCCGCACGTGCCCAAAATAATACGTCGCGCCAGCCCGAACCTGCGTCGAGCGGAAGCCGCTGAGCAGATCGCCGCGCACGCTGCCCTCGACGCCGACGTGCTTGAGCAGCTTCAGCGCGACGCCCGCGTCGAGGTAGAATCCGGCCGCCACGTCGTCGAGCGCCCGCTCCACGAACGTGCCGTTGATCAGCTTCCCCTCGGCGTTGATCACGTGCGCCGCGAATCCCACCCCGCCGAACGGCTGCACCGCGCCCGTGTACGGCGAGTAGCGCACGTCGGCGCCGATCGTCACGTCGTACACGTGCACCGGCGACGGCTCGATGTGCGCCGAGGAGTCGCTCACGCTCTTCTGGAGCGAGTCCACGAACTGCTGCACCACCGCATCGCGGAACCGCGACTGCCAGTAGCTGAAGCCGAACACCACGCGCCACCCTGGCGCGATCTGGCCGTAGTCGGCGGTGAGGGCGTAGAGCGTTGCCGGCTCGACCTGCGACGGATCCACCCGGCCGATCGATGCGCTCAGCGACTGGATCTGCAGCTTGTCGAGACCGAGGCGGTCGATCACGGTGCTCTGCGCGCGCGATCGGGCCGGAAGCATGGCGAGGAGCGCGGCCACCACGGCGAGCATGCCGGCTTTCGCACGGCGATCAGTGGGCTGGACCAACCGTCGTTCCCGGGTAGTAGGTGCTGAGAATGGTGCGGAAATCCTGACCGGCGCGCGCGCGACCGATCGCGCCCCACTGGCACATGCCAACACCGTGCCCGTAGCCGTTGCCGCGAATCACGAGCCGCGCCAGCGCACCGTCGCTGCCCGACTCCGAATCCAGCGTGAACTTCGTGCTGTTGAGAATCTCGCCGCCCGGATTGCGGAGCACGTAGCGAATCTCGTCGCCACGCAGGACGAAGTTGCCGCGATCCGTGCTGATCGTGAGCGTCGCGACCCGCCCGGAACGCGTCAGCGATCCGATCGTCACGTCCTGCACCGTGCCGGGATCGCGCCCGGGGACCGCGGCGTACTGCGCCAGATAGCGCTTGACCGCGGCGTCCAACTTGGCGCCGTCGATCGTCCGCGTCCAATGGAAGCGCGGTGAGATGTCGCAGTAGTATCGGTCGGTGCCCGGAATCTGATCGCTCACCGGGCGGAGATACGGTTCATCGGGCGAGTGCCAGACCTCCGACGCCGCGGCCGTGGACCCGCCGCACGTCGAATGATACGGCGCGTTCACCACGCGGCCGGCGTACGACAGCACGAGCGTGCGCGTCGACTCCACCGCCTCCGACGCGACCGGCGTCTCGCCCGCGACGCCGCCGTAGACCTGATCCATCACGCCCGACGTGACGTCGTACTCGTGGCCCGGATCGTCGTCGAGGTGCGTGTAGGCGTAGCTGCGCGCGGTGACGGCCTGCGCCTGCACGGCCGCGGAGTCGCGCTCGGCGCGCGTCCCGATCTCGAGCGGCACCACCCCGCGGACGTAGTCGTCGATCGTGACGACGTTCACCGACGACACGCCGTCGTCCGCCCCGTAGAACGCGAAGTCGCCGCGATAGGGGCGGCCGGAGATGCTGCCGAGCGACCCGTCGAGCGGGCGCGCGAAGAGCGGCCCCTCCATCCACGGCGTCGGCACGCCGTCGGGTCGCACCGCGCGCACCCGCCGCAGCGCGTGCTCCACGCGCCAGGCCTCCCCGCGCCGCGCCCGCGCGATCAGCGCGCCGTCGCGGTCGGTGAACAGCATGCCGCCCGGCGCCGAGACGCGCACGGCATTCGCACTCTTTGATAACAATACGCGAATGGTCGCTTCGCCGACGTCCTTCACGTTCTCGGGCAGGTTCGCCGCCCGTCCGGGCACCGTGGCCGGCGCTCCGGCACCGGCGCGGCCCGCGGCAGGCTTCTCGCGTCCGCCGGAGACCGGAATGGGAGTGACCGTCGGAGTGGGCGCCGGAACCGCCGAGGTGCACGCTGCCGCCAGGAGCAGCAGCGCGAGCCGGCGTCGGGTCAACCCGCGACTCCCATCGCGTCGTCCAGGCGATCGAGCGTGTGCTCGATGTCCGCCTCGCTGTGCGCCGCCGACATGAACGCCGCCTCGAACGCCGACGGCGCCAGGTACACGCCCCGCTCGAGCGCCGCGTGGAAGAACCGCTTGAACCGCTCGACGTCGGACGTCTTCGCGTCCGCGAACGACCGCACCGGCTCGGCGCGGAAGAAGAAGCCCCACATCGATCCGGCGCCGTCGGCGGTGAACGGAATGCCGCGCCGCGCCGCGATCTCGCGCAGGCCCTGAACGAGCCGCGCCGTGCGCGCGACGATCGCATCGTGCACGTCGGGCGTGAGCCCGTCGAGCGTGGCGATGCCGCCGGCCATCGCCAGCGGATTCCCGGAGAGCGTGCCCGCCTGATAGACGGAACCCGACGGCGCGACCTGCTCCATCAACTCACGCTTGCCACCGTAGGCGGCCACCGGCAGCCCGCCGCCGATCACCTTGCCCAACGTCGTGAGATCGGGCGTCACGCCGAAGCGCTCGGGCGCGCCGTGATACGCGATGCGGAAGCCCGTCATCACCTCGTCGAAGATGAGCAGCGCACCGTGCGTATCCGCCAACGAGCGTAATCCCTTGTGAAACCTGGGATCCGGCGGAATGAACCCGCTGTTCCCCACCACCGGTTCGACGATGATCGCGGCGACGGCGTGCGATTTCAGCAGCGCCTCGGTCGCGTCGAGATCGTTGAACGGCGCCACGACCGTGAGCGACGCGAGCGCTTCCGGCACGCCGGGCGAATTGGGCAATCCGAGCGTCGCCACGCCGGAGCCGGCGCGCACGAGGAACGAGTCGCCGTGCCCGTGATAGCAGCCGTCGAACTTGAGGATCACGTCGCGGCCGGTCACGGCGCGCGCCACGCGCACGGCGCTCATCGTCGCCTCGGTGCCGCTCGAGACGAAGCGCAGCATCTCCACGTGCGGCATGCGCGCGATCACGCGCTCGGCGAGGTCGACCTCGAGCTCGGTCGGAATGCCGAAGCTCGTGCCGCGGCGCATCGCCGCTTCGAGCGCGGCGAGCACGCTCGCCGGCGCGTGGCCGAGCACGAGGGGGCCCCACGAGAGCACGTAGTCGATGTACTCGCGGCCGTCCACGTCCCAGATGCGCGAGCCCAGTCCGCGCTCGACGACGAACGGTTCGCCGCCGACGCCGCGGAACGCGCGCACGGGTGAGTTGACGCCGCCGGGAAAGAGCGCGCGGGCGCGCTCCATGATCTCGTGGGAACGCGTCATCATCGTCCAAAGCTCCCGATGGTGCCGAGCACGGGCAGCGTCCGTGCGCGCATGGGCCGCGCCGCGGGCGCCGACACCACGCCGACGAGCGACGCCGCGAAGTCGACGTCCTCGACGACCTCGTCGAGCCTGACGTCGAGGAACGAGCCGGGCGCGATCGGCGTGTCGGCGGCGACGTACGTCACGCCGTCGATGTCGTCCGCCTGCCACACGGTGCGCGCCTGGATCACGTCGTCATCCACGCGGTCGACGAGCGCACGCACGGTGCGGCCGAGCCGCTGCTCGTACCGCTCGGCCGTGATGAGACGCTGCAGCTCGTTGAGACGCTCGAGGCGCTCGCGCTTCACGTCGTCGGGGACGTCGTCGTCGAGCTGCGCGGCGCGCGTGCCCTCCTGCGGCGAATACGTGAACGCGCCGACGCGCTCGAACTGCGTCTCCTCGAGGAACGCGAGCAGCGTCTCGAAATCCTGCTCGGTCTCGCCCGGGAAGCCGACGATGCACGTGGTGCGAATGGCGATGTCAGGCACGACCTCGCGAATTCGTCGCACTTTGTTACGAATTGTCTCCTGGCGCTCCGGGCGGCGCATGCGCGCGAGCACCGGGTCCGCCGCGTGCTGGATCGGCATGTCGAGGTACGGCAGGATGCGCGACTCGGTGGCCATGAGCTCGAGCAGCCGCGGCGTCAGCCCGGCGGAGTACAGGTAGAGCATGCGGATCCACGGCACGGTCGTCTCGCGCACGAGCGCCTGGAGCACGTCGGGGAGCGAGAGCGTCTCGTCGCGGCGATCACGCCCGTAGTGCGCGAGGTCCTGCGCGACGAGATTCAGCTCGCGCGCACCCTGCGCCTCGAGGAGCTGTGCCTCCTGCACGATCTCGTCGAGCGCGAACGAGCGATGCTTGCCGCGCATGAGCGGGATCGCGCAGAACGCGCAGCCATGGTCGCAGCCTTCGCTGATCTTGAGATAGCGCACGTGCGAGAGCCCGCCCGTGAACATGCGCACGCCCGGATGCACGGCCGGCACGTCGTCGGCGCCGATCAGGCCGCGGGCCTCGAGCTCGGGAATCAGCCGGTCCATCTCCGACGCGCCGAGGAACAGGTCGACCTCGGGGAGCGCCTCGACCAGCTCGTCCTTGTGCCGCTGGACCATGCACCCCACGCCGACGACGGCGCGCACGCTGCCGTCTTCCTTCAGGCGGCCGGCTTCGACGAGCGCATCGATCGATTCCTTTTTCGCGGCGTCGATGAAGCCGCAGGTGTTCACGAGCACGACGTCGGCATCCGCCATCTCGTCCGTGTACTCGGCGCCGCGATCGGCGAGCTGCGCGACGTACCGCTCGCTGTCGACGGTGTTCTTGTCACAGCCGAGGGTGATGACCGACACCTTCATCAGCGATAGTTCCCGAACTTGAGCTCGACGCCGAAGTCGCCTTTGCGCAGCAGCGAGATCGCGTCCTGGAGATCGTCCTTGGACGGCGAGCTCACGCGCACCTGATCGCCCTGGATCGACGCCTGCACCTTCTTGAGCTTCGCGTCCTTGATCGCGGCGGCGACCTTCTTGGCCGTGTCGCCGTCGAGCGACGTCTTGAGCTTGATCTCGCGCTTCACCGTGTCGCCCGCGGCCTGCTTGATCTCGCCGATGTCCAGATTCTTCACGGGCACGCCGCGCTTGATGAGCTTGGACTGCACGACGTCGAACAGGGCACGCATCTGGAACTCGCTGTCGGCGACGAGATTGATCAGCTCCTCGGCGCGCTTGAACTCGATCGTGGCGTTGGAGCCTTTGAAGTCGTAGCGCTGCGCGATTTCCTTCTGCGCCTGGTTGACGGCGTTGTCGACTTCCTGAAGATCGACGCCCGTCGTCACATCGAAAGAAGAGTTCTGGGGCATGGGCGTAAATATAACGGCTTCAACGACTAACGCTTTCAACTACGGACGGCGCAACTGCCCAACTAACGGCGCAAACGACTAACGGCGCCGACTTCCAAACGTCGCTGACTTCCGAACGGCGCTGACTTCCAAACGGCGCGAACTCCCAAACTTCGCGAACTCCCAAACGGCGCTGCCTGCGGCAGACCCGTAACTGCGCAAACCGCTGACAACGCGCGGCAAGGAGCGCAACGGCTAACTGCGCGAAGCCGGCGGCGCACCTGCCACGGCGTGACCAGTGACGGCCGCGGCGGCGCGCGCAGCGCGCTCGCCGCGTCCGCGGTTAGCCGTTGCGCTGTTTGTTGTTTGCGACGTTACGGGTCTGCCGAACGGCGCAGCCCGTTCGTGCCGCGTCGTTTGGAAGTTCGCGCCGTTTGGAAGTTGGCGCTGTTTGGAAGTCAGCGCCGTTCGGAAGTCGGCGCTGTTTGGAAGTCAGCGCCGTTAGTTGTTTGCGCCGTTAGTTGTTGACAGCGTTAGCCAAGGTACGATTCCAGCGCCCGCGCCCTGCTAACGTGCCGCAACCGGGAGAGCGCCTTTTCCTTGATCTGCCGCACCCGTTCTCTCGTGATCCCAAGCAACGCCCCGATCTCCTCGAGGGTCATCGGCTCGCTGCCGTCCAGCCCGAAGTAGAGCCGCAGGATCTTGGACTCGCGCTCCTTGAGGTGCGAGAGCGCTTCCTCGATCGACTCGGTGAGCGCCTTCTCGAACGTCTGCTCGTCGGGCGTGGGGTTGAGCGTGTCCGGCAGGTAGTCGAGGAGCTTGTTGTCCTCGCCCGGCGTGAGCGGCGCATCCAGCGAGAGGTGCGTCTGCGAGATCGCCATCGTCTTGGCGACCTCCTCCTCCGTGATGTCCATCCCCTGCGCGATCTCGGCGTTCGTCGCGTCGCGCCCCAACTCCTGGAGCAGCGCGTTCGCCCGCTTTCCGATCCGGTGCAGCGTCCCCGCCCGGTTCAGCGGCACGCGCACGATGCGCGACTGCTCGGCCAGGGCCTGCAGGATCGCCTGGCGGATCCACCAGACGGCGTAGGAGATGAACTTGATCCCCTTCGTCTCGTCGAACTTGTGGGCGGCGCGAATGAGGCCGAGGTTGCCCTCGTTGATCAGGTCCGAGAGCGACACGCCCTGGTTCTGATACTTCTTCGCGACCGACACCACGAACCG